>NZ_JBHMIS010000035.1:0-46150 GCF_048060415.1 Micromonospora sp. LOL_024 | reverse complement strand
AACACCGATAGATTTCGATGCGGCGAGTTGATGTCACACGCGAAAGGCCAGGTGAAACGCCGTGAACACGTAAGTCACACTGCGTGACGGGGTGAAAATCCCACACGTACTATGTGCTCGCCGGCAACACGCCGGTGCTCGTGCACAACACGAATGGTTGTCGAACTGCCTCGATGTATGAGGACGTCACGAGGCCCGGTGCCCGCATGCCGAATAGGCTTACTGATGTCGGCCCCAATGAATTCGGGCGAAACCTTGAGGCAAACGGTTGGAGCCGTGCGGACAAGGATTGGGGCACCGTGTATGAGAAGGCGGGGGCAAGATATCAGCTTCGTGATCATGCAAAGACTCACGATGGATGGACGGCCGAGTTCTTCAAGTCCGGGTCCAAGAAGGCTGATCTCAAGATCAGGCTGGGGGAGGACTGATGTCGGAGACTAGTTCGATCGTCGATCGCAACGGCTACATATCGGTTCGTTCGCATGCGGCTGCGGTCTTCCACCTTGATGCCAGGTTTCCTAACCAGGTCTTCAAGAAGGACGCGAGCGATTCCCTCTTCTGTGAGTTTGATGCAATCCTAGCCCCGGATTTCTGGCCGACCTTCTGCGCGATGGCGCGCTGGCATGGCGACCAGTGGGTCGAGCTGCTTGTTCTGGAACCCGATTGTGATGCATACTATTACTCGAAGTATCGGATTTATTCGGCAATCTCGCTTTCTGTCGAAGCCGGCGTGGACGACTACTGGGCGGCGATCGGTTATGAGCCGCCCGGCGATACCTATTCGTCGATGGCAATCACGGCGAACGTCGTCGCTGTTACTGGAGCTTCTGGAGGATGGGGCTGCTGGGGCGAAAGGGAATCCGAAGTTGCGGTTTTTCGCGGCTTCCCGGATTCCTCTACCCGAAGCGAATGGCGTACCCAGTTTGGTCCATTCCTGGAAGTGTCCGATGCATTGGCTTCGTATTTTCCATGGACTTTCAAAGGTCGCGCTGCACCAGATGGCTACGCTGCTGCGCTGACCGCCAACTATGGCCCCTCGACTGATCCACCTTATGAGATCACGAAGTCTGTCTAAATCGCTGGGAAAAAAATCCCTTCCCGCGGTGACTCATGCGCCGCGGGCGAGAATGAGAATCTCACTACTGTGGGTAATGAAGTGGTGTCGTTGGCCGTAGCGGTCCGCCTGGGTTGCCGTCACGGTTGCCGTCACACGCCTCTAGCGGCTGTGTCCGCAATCCGCATTCCGCTATCTTAAACATAGCTTGTGCTCTCGTGGAGAAAGTAAAGACTGATTGCCTGCCAAGTTGACCTACGCGCACCACGGTGACGCCTGCCGGGCCGCCAACGCCCTCGACCTGGTGGGCGACCGGTGGACGCTCATCGTCGTCCGCGAACTGCTTCTCGGCCCCAAACGCTTCGCCGACCTACAGGAAGCCGTACGTGGCATCACCCCGGCGGTCCTCAGTGACCGGCTCAGATCCCTGCGGCAGGCCGGCATCGTCGAGCAGGTGACCCTGCCCGACCTGGCGCGCACCCGCGCGTACGTCGTCACCGAGTGGGGCCGTGGGCTGGAGACGGTGCTCGCGTCGCTGGGCCGGTGGTACTCGTCCGGCCGGGATCCTCGCACCAGCGGCGGCATGACCCCCGACGCCACCGTCCTCGCCATGCGCACCATGGCACCGCCGGTGCCCGACGACCTGCCGCCGACCACCCTGCGCCTCTACGACGCCCGCCAGACCAACCCACCGGTACGCGAATTACCACCTGGCCGCCGTCGACCGGCTGCTGGAGGCCCAGCCCGGTGCCGCCGACGACGCGACCGTCAGCAGCCTGGCGAGCCGGCACCGACTAGGTCAGCGCGCCGGGCAGCGCTTGCCTTCGGCGGGGACGGTCAGGTCGACGAGGTAGGCGTCGACGGCCTCGGTGATGCAGGCGGTCTGCGGGTAGGCGGTGTGGCCCTCGCCCTCCCAGGTGAGCACCCGGCCGACGCCGAGCATGTCGGCCAGGGCCGGGGTCTGCTCGTACGGCGTGGCGGGGTCGCCGGTGGTGCCGACGACCAGGATCGGCGGAGCACCGTCGGCGCTGCCGGTGGGGTAGGGGTCGCTGCCGCCCGGCCATTCGGTGCAGGAGACCAGGCCGGCGGCGAGCGGTGCGCCGAAGAGCGGATACTGCCCGCGCCACTGGGACTGGAGTTGGCGGATCCGCGCCAGGTCGGGCCGCTCGTCCTCGTCGGCGCAGTTGACGGCCAGATTGGCGTCGAAGAGGTTGCTGTAGCGGCCGTTCTCGTCGCGGCCGGTGTAGTTGTCGGCGAGGCGGAACACGTCGTCGGGGTTGCCCTCGTTGAGCCGGTCGATGGCCTGGGCGAGCTGCTGCCAGCCGGGTTCGGAATAGAGCGAGGAGACGATCGCGTAGAAGACCCAGCCGGCGGTGGCCTCGCGGCCGTCGGCGGAGCGGACCGGGGAGGCGTTGGCCTTGTCGATGGCGGAGGTCACCGCCGCCCGGGCGTCCGGCGCGACCGGGCAGCGGGCCGGGTTGGTTGCGCACCACCGGGTGAAGTTGTCGAAGGCCCGCTCGAAGCCCCTGGCCTGGCTCTCCGAACCGGCGATCAGCCCCTGGCGGGGGTCGACCGCGCCGTCGAGCACCAGCGCGCGTACCCGCTGCGGAAACAGTTGGGCGTAGGTGGCGCCGAGCAGGGTGCCGTAGGAGTAGCCGAGGTAGGTCAGCTTCTCGTCACCGACGGCCGCACGGATCGCGTCCATGTCGCGGGCGGCCTGTTCGGTGCCGTACAGCGGCAGCTGGTCGCCGTACCTGTCGCCGCAGCCCTGGCCGATCCGCCGGTTGAGCGCCACGAAGTCGTCGAACGACTGCTGGCTCTCCGGGTCGGGGTCGTAGCCGAAGGCGGCGTCGAGGTCGGCATCGGGGATGCACTCGACGGGGCTGGACCGGGCCACCCCGCGTGGGTCGAAGCCGACGATGTCGAAGCGTTCCATGATGCTGTCGGGCAGGCCGCCGAACTGCTCGCCGAAGGACAGGTAGACCGCGGTGTCGACCCCCGAACCGCCGGGCCCGCCCGGGTTGACCAGGAGGGAGCCGATCCGGTCGCGCTGCTTGGTGGAGCGGGCGCGCAGCAGCGCGATCTCGAAGGTCTCGCCCGCGCCGGCGCCGCCGGCCCAGTCCCGGGGGACCTGGACGCGGGCGCACTCGTACCGGATATCCGGCGCGCTCCGACCGACCACCTCGTCGGGTACCTCCGGGCAGGGTCGCCAGGTCGCGCCCGTGCCCGGCGCCGCGGCCTCGACCTCGGTGTCGGCGCGCGGCGCGAACGCCGGTAGCGTGCAGCCGGCGGCGACTACAGTGGCGGCGGCCAGGCCGGCCACGGTGAGCCGGAAACGGCGGATCCGGTCGGAAGTACGGGTCACGAACGAGCCTCCGTGATCAGGTCGACGGCCACGCTACGCGGGCCCGGCCGGGACCGCCGGGTCGCCTCGCAGGACCTGGTCCACGTCGAACCGGACCGGCCGGTCAAGTTGATCGTATCGGCAGGACAGCGGGTCCCGGTCGGGCCGCCAGCGGACGAACCGCGCCGTGTGCCGGAACCGGTCGCCCTCCATCGCGTCGTACGCCACCTCGACAACCAGCTGTGGGCGCAGCGGCTCCCACTCCAGGTTCTTCGTGCCGGTCCACCGGCTCACCCCGCCGGGGATGCGCTGGCCCCGCTCGTGGTCGCCGTGCACCCACGGGTGCTCCGTGCCGGTGTCGCGGTAGGGGGCCAGCTCCTCCAGCAGTTCGGCCCGGCGGGTCATGGTGAACGAGGCGCTCACCCCCACGTGATGCAGCACCCCGGTGTCGTCGTGCAGCCCGAGCAGCAGCGAGCCGACCACCGGGCCGGACTTGTGCCAGCGGAAGCCGGCCACCACCACGTCGGCGGTGCGGGCGTGCTTGACCTTGGACATGAGCCGTTTGCCCGGCTCGTACGGCAGGTCGGCGGGCTTGGCGATCAGCCCGTCCAGCCCGGCGCCCTCGAAGACGTCGAACCAGCGGCGTGCGGTGTCGGCGTCGGTGGTGATCTGGGTGACGTGCACGGGCGGGCGCACCTGCGCCAACGCCTCCTCCAGCCGGGCGCGGCGGGTCGGGTACGGCGCGTCGAGCAGGCTCTCGCCGTCGAGCGCGAGCAGGTCGAAGGCGACGAAGTCGGCGGCGGTGGTCTCGGCGAGCAGCTTCACCCGCGAGGCGGCCGGGTGGATGCGCTGGGCGAGCAGCTCGAAGTTGAGCCGGGGCTGACCGTCCGGGCCGTCGCGGCGGATCACGATCAGCTCGCCGTCGACCACGCAGCGCGGCGGCAGCTGCCGGCGGGCCTGCTCCACCACCTCGGGAAAGTAGCGGGTCATCATCTTGCCGCCCCGGCTGGCCAGCTCCACCTCGTCACCGTCGCGGAACACGATGCAGCGAAAGCCGTCCCACTTGGGCTCGTAGGTCATGCCCGGACCGGTGGGAAGCGACGCGACGCTGCGGGCGAGCATCGGCTCCAACGGCGGGTTGATCGGCAGGTCCACGGCGACCAGTCAACCAGACGGCACCGACAGCGGTGAGGCAGATCACCGCCCTTCGGTGGGCGGCATGTCCGTCCGACATCCGGCACGTCCCGCCCGGGCGAATCAGCGAACCGCAGCGCAGAGCTACTTTCGCGGGGTGCCGGAGTTGGTGTGCGGGTGCTGCGGGCGGTGGCGGGTCAGCGTCGAGCTGATCGCCGGCCGGTACGTCTACCGGCTGGTGCACCGCTATCCCGGTCGCTTCGGCGGTGGCAAGGACGTGCTCGGCGAGGTCGGCTCGGTGACCGAGCTGGCAGAGCTGCTGCTGCGGCGTACCCCGGTGAGCCTGGCCGACCTGCGCGAGGCCGCCTGAATACGGACGGCCGGTGCTCAGAAGTGGGCGAACGAGCGGATCGGGGCGCGGGGGCCGAACTTCGGCGCCTGCACGCCGGCGGCCTCCAGCAGCCGGCAGACCCGGCCCCGGTGCCCCCGGAACGGCGCCAGCAGCGTCAGCATCCGGGCGTCGTCGCCGCGTGGCTCGCCGGCCAGGGCCCAGGCGACCGTGTTCGGTACGTGGAAGTCGCCGACGCTGACCGCGTCCGGGTCGCCGTACGCGACGCGGACCACCTCGGCTGCGGTCCACGGCCCCACGCCCGGGATCGCGCGCAGCACCCGGGTGGCCTCGGCGGGGTCGGCGCACCGCTGAAGCCGGTCGGCCATCCGGGCGGCCCGGCGCAGCGTCTCGGCCCGGCGCTGCTCGATCCCGAACGGGTGGAAGACCCAGTACCCGGCGGCGGCCACCGCCGCCGGGTCCGGCGGCAGCAGCAGCCGCACCGGCCCGGGTGCCGGCTCGGCGAAGTGGCGGACGGTCGCCGCGTACCCCCGGTAGGCCTCCTTGCCGGTGACCTTCTGCTCCAGGACCGCCCGCAGCACCCGGGAAAAGAGCAGCCCGGTGGCCGGCAACCGCAACCCCTGGTGCGCCGCCGACAGCCGGGCCACCACGGGGTGCGTCGCCGCGAGATCCGCGAACCCGGTGAGGTCGTCGCGGAGCCCGGCCACCGAGTCGGCCCGCTCGACCACCCACCCGGCGCCCGGGCCGTACCCCTCGGCGACCAGGTCGCCGCCCGCCGTCCGCAGGGCGAGGGTGGCCGGCCCGTCCGGGGTGCGGGTCGCCCACCAGAAGGTGCCCGCGGCGATCCGTGCACAGGGGTCGTACGGGCTGAACGTGAGCGGTCGCACCGACGCGGCCAGGTGGTAGGCGGACGGCGGTCGCAGGGCCCGGCCCGCGTCCGGTTCGGTCCTGGTCACGGCGTCACTCTGCCACGCGCGGCCGACGCGATGCGGGGTACCCGACGGGGGGGCGACGGCGATGGCCGGTCGCGGCCCTCGCGGGCGGCGACCGGCCATCGGTGTGCCGACGGATCAGTAGTCGGAGTCGGAGTCGCTCGACTCGGACTTCGACGGCGGTGCGACGGCCTTCGGGGTGCCCTTGGGCAGGCACTCCAGGTTCTTGCTGCCGTCGGGGTTGACCACGAACCAGGTGCCGCCGACGCCCTGGCCCTTCCACGCGCCTGGCTTCTTGTCACCGATGTAGGTGTAGAGCGGCCATCCGTCGAGGGTGATCTGGCGGGTGCCATCCTCGCGGGTGATGGTGCCCACCGCGTCGTCGGAGACGCCCTTGAGGGCCGGGTCGCCGTCGGTCAGCGCCGGCGGCCACACCTCCGCGCACTCGTCTTCGCAGTTGGACGACGGCGGGTCGTTGGTGTCGCGGTCGAATCGGTACAGGATGAACCCGTCCTGGTTGACGACCGCGCTGCCCATCCGCGGGAACTCCTTGCCGGTCAGACTCTCGGTCAGCTCGGCCCCGTCGGGCAGGGGAACGTCGATCTCGGCCTCCGCGCCCGGTGACGCCGAGGCACCCGGCTCCGCGCTGGCCTCCGGGTCGGCGGTCACGGTGGGCTCGGCCGCGGCCACGGCGACCGGCTCGGCCGCACCGGAGTCAGGTCCGTAGCCCGCGGGAGCGCAGGCCGTAAGTGCGACCATGGCGCTCACGGCGATGACGGTCCGCTTCATCTGTGCCACGTGCCCTCCTCATGCTTGATAGTCACCGATAAGTACGGGAGCGGTGCTGTCAAGGGTTGAATTCAAAACGGTGGCGAACGTCACTGGTTGGCATTGAACCGCCTGGGGCCTCTGATCGTGGAGTCCGGATCGCGCCCCTGCGGCCAGGCACGGCTGAAGGCCCGTCTCGGGCGAGGCGGGCCTTCACGTGCGAAGGGTCAGGCGGTGGGGACGGTCAGCAGGGTGTCGGTGGCACCCCTGGCGTCCACTTCCTGGACCTCGAAGTGCTTGATGTCGTCCAGCTTCGTCTGCGTGGCCGCCGACAACTCCAGCGGCTGTGAGTTGGCGTTGGTGCCGTACCCGCCCTCCGGAACCAGCCAGGTGGAGAGGACCTCCGTCTCGGCGTTCTTGCGCACCACCACCAGACGGCAGGTGCGCGCACCCGGCAGTCGGCTGAGGGTGAAGTCCATCCTGGTGCCGAAGTCCTTCGAGATGAGGAAGAACGTCGCCTGCACCCCGGTGGTCGAGTCGGTGACGTTGACCTGCTCACCATCCTGCTGGTTGCCGCCCAGGCCCGGGTCACCCGGGTCGCCGGGGCGGATGACCGGCGGGTCGAGCGGCGCGCTGGTCTCCGGTCCGGCCTGGATACCCGGCCGGTTGCCGCTGTCGCTCAGGCTGGCGAAGCCGACACCGGTCAGCCCGCCGAAGACGACCACGGCCGCCGCGGTCGCGAGGACCTGCCGGAACCGTGCCCGCCGGCGGTGCCCACGCAACGCCACAAGTGTCCGGTCCAACAGGACCGGGTTGGTGTGGGTCTGCTCCAGCGCCGTGATCGACTCCTCGTCGATGTCGGAGAGCAGCCCGACCACCGGCACCATCGTCTCCAACTCGGCGGCACAGGCCCAGCAGGTCGCGAGGTGTTCCTCGAACCGCTCCATGTCCTGGTCGTCCAGTACGCCGAGCGCGTACGCGGCGACGTCCATGTGGTCAACCCGGCTCATTCCGTCACCCCCCTCTCCTGCAGAGCTGTGCGCAGCGCGCGCAGCGCGTAGTAAACCCGCGACTTCGCGGTGCCCAACGGCAGGCCGAGCTCCTCGGCCGCCTCCGGCACCGTCCGGCCCCGGAAGTAGGTCGCCACCAGGATCTCCCGGTGGGACTGGGTCAACGTTCGTAGCGCGTCCGCCACCGTCATCGAGCGCAGCACCCGGTCGGTGCTGTCCGCTTCGGCGAACGCCGTCAGATCCCGGTCGTACGTCTCGGCCGGGCGGGCCTGTTCGCTGCGGTGCTCGTCGATGGCGATCCGTCGGGCCACCGTCACCAGCCACGGCCGCAGCGACCCCTGCCCCTGTGCGCCCAGCCGGTGGGCGTTCTTCCAGGCACGCAGCAGCGTTTCCTGGACGATGTCCTCGGCCCGCTGCCGGTCGCCGGCGGTCAGCCGCATGACGAACATCAGCAGTGGACCGGCGTGTTCGGCGTAGAGCGTGCGTACCAACTGGTCGGAGTGGGCAGCCTCGGTGGTCGAAGCCTGGTGGCGGCCAGGGGTGGGTCGCGGCGTCACCGGGCTATTCTGGCGAGACGCCGCGCGGGAGTCGACCCCACGGGGGGACGTGGTCGGCCGTGACTGGGACCGGGCGGACATCCAGCCCTCCCGCACCCGGTCGCTCTGCCAACCGACCGCCAGTGCATGCATGCAGACCTCCGGGTGTCCATGGACAGAAGCCGTCCCCCCACGGGCATGGCTGCTGACTGGTACGGACCGACCCGCCGAACAGATCAACGCCGGACGGAAAAAATCCCCGGCGGAGGCGGCGTCGAGTCGACGGCTTCGTCGTCGTGCACCACGGCGGCCCCCCCGGTGAACCGGTCCAGCTCCGCGCCAGCGAGCACCCGGCCCGGAAACCAGTCACCGGCGGCGCGGCGGGACAACGCCGCAACCGGCGGCTCCTGGCGGCCGGCGAGCAACACAAGGTTGCCGTAGCGCCGGCCGCGTAGCACCGCGGCGTCGGAGACCAGGCAGGCCCGGGGCAGCACCGACCGCACGGTGGCGACCTGTCCGCGGGCGTGACGCAGCGGCGGGCCGTCGGCGATGTTGGCCAGGTACCAGCCCGCCGGACGCAGCACCCGGGTCACCTCGGCGGCGTACTCCACAGAGGTCAGCCGGGCCGGTGTGCGGGCGCCGGCGAAGACGTCGGCGACCACCACGTCGTAGCTGGCGTCCCGCGAGGCGGCCAGCACTGCCCGCGCATCGTCCACCCGTACCTTGAGCCGCAGGTCGGCCCGCCACGGCAGTGCCCGCCGGACCAGCTCGACCAACGCCCCGTCCAGCTCGCACACCCGCTGGTAGCAGCCCGGACGGGTGGCGGCCACGTAGCGGGGCAGGGTCAGCGCGCCGCCGCCGAGATGCAGCACCCGCAGCGGCACACCGGCGGGCGCGACCAGGTCGATCGCGGCGGCCAGCCGGCGGACGTACTCGAACTCCAGGTGGGTCGGGTCGGTCAGATCCACATGCGACTGCGGTGCGCCGTCGAGCAGCAGCGTCCACGAACCGGCCCGGTCCGGGTCGGGTACCAGCTCGGCGAGGCCCGTGTCGACCGGCTCGACGATCCGGTCGCCGGTCCGCCGCCGGCCCATCAGCGGCCGGCCCGGGCGGCGGCGCTGCGCGCCGCGGCGGTCAGCGCACGGTGCAGCAGTCTGGCGTCCCCCAGCCGGGACCGCAACTGGCGTTCCAGCCCGGCGATCGGAACCAGGTTCTGCGGGGCCCTGGGATCCTTGTACGGGGTGGAGGCGAACCGCGGCAGGGTGACCAGCGACAAATCCGCCAGCCGCACCGCGTCGACGATCTCCAGATCGGCCGAGCACTCCAGCCGGACGATGCCCGCCCAGGGCGCCCCTGGCGCCACCGGCAACCGGAGGTACCACGACCAGCCACCCCAGGCGGTACCCAGCCGGAACACCGGTGAGCGGTGGCCCGCCGGGAGGCCGGTGACCACGGCGGTGAGCCGGGCGTCGAGGTACTGGCTGTGTTGGGTCTTGATGTAGCCCAGGGTGCGGGGCAACTGCCGCCGGTTGCGCAGCGGCCCGTCCACCACCAGCAGGTCACCGTCGGCACGGGCGGCGGCCGACACCTCCACCTCCAGGGCGGTCAACGGCCCCTGCACCGCGGCCGGCAGCTTGGCCAGCTCACCACTGCCGCTGACCCGGTGCACCAGGTAGCGGACATTGCCGGCCACCACGTCCGTCGCCGCCGGGCTGGCGGTGAACAGCCCGCGCCGGACGGTGGCGCCGGCCAGCTGCGCGACGCCACGCTCCAGGTCACAGCGAACCACCCCGGCGGCGTACGAGGCGGCCAGGCCGGGAAACGAACTGCCGTCCTCCTCGGCTGTCCAGACGCTGGCGTCGATCCGGCGTACCCCGTCGACCAACAGCACCACGTCGGGTGCCCGTACGCCCGGACGCAGCCCGATCGCCTGCCAGTCCACCACCGGAAGCTCGTGCTCCGCCTCCACCTGCGCGCTGCTCGGCGTGGCCGGACCGCCCGGCGACGCCTCGAACGACGCCCCGTAGGCCGGATCCCACGCGTCGACGAAGAACCGGCTCACCGGAATGGTCCCCTGTTCGCGACCGCGGTGCTCCGCTGCGTTGCTTCCGCTCACCGGCCCGTCCGTTCGATGCGGGCCGAGCGGGCGTCCTTGCGTACCTCGAAGCGCACCGGGATGCGTTCGGCCAACGCCGGCACATGGGTGACCACGCCGACCATCCGGTCGCCTCGGGCTGCCAGGTTCTCCAGGGTGGCGGCGACCGTGTCGAGGGTGGCCGCGTCGAGTGTGCCGAAGCCCTCGTCCAGCACGATCGACTCCAGGCTGGCTGAGGTGGTGGACATGCCGGCCAGCTGCTCGGAGAGCGCCAGCGCCAACGCCAGCGACGCCTGGAACGTCTCGCCGCCGGAGAGTGTCCGCACCCCGCGCCGCAGACCGGCGTCGTGATGGTCGACGACGAAGAACTCGCCCTTGTCGTGGACCAGGTCGTACTGGCCGGCGGAGAGTTCCCGCAGGATCCCCGAGGCGCCGTCGACCAGCAGGTCCAGCGCCTCGGCCAGCAGCCACCGCTCGAAGTTGTTGGCCCGCAGGTGCCCCGCGAGCGCCCGGGCCACCTGCGCCCGGCGTTCGTGCTCGACCCGCTGCTCGCGTAGCTCGGCGGCCTGCTCGCGACGCTCGACCAGCCGCCGCCGGTCGGCTTCGGCCCGCTCGACGGCCACGGTGACGGCGCGGACCGGTTCGTCGGGGACGGGAAGGTCGGCGCCGACGAAGATGCCGGCTATACGGGTCGTCACCGTTGCGGCCGTCGCCTGCGCGTCGGCCACCGTCGTAGCCAGCCCGGCCCGCTCCGCCCGGCGACGATCCGCCTGCCTCACGGCCCAGCCGGCCAACGTGGACCAGGCGGCGGCCACGTCATCCCGGTCGGCGGCCGGCGGCCCGAAGCGGGCCACCGCGTCGCGGGTGCTGTCGAAGCGTCGCCACGCCGCCCGCAGTCGCTCCTGCGCCGCGTCCACCGTGCCCCTAGCCCGCCGCGCGGCGTCCCGGCCTGCGCGGACCGCCGCGGTCGCCTCGTCCAACCCCTGCCGCAGCCGGGCCTGCTCGGCCAGCGTGGCCCGCAGCGCCTCGGCGGTGACCGCGCCGGCGAGCCGCTCGTCCAGCTCTGCCAGCCGGCCGGTGATTCCGTCGTGTTCAGCGCGGGCACGCAGGAGTACCCGGTCCAGTTCGCGGGCGGCCGTGTCGCGTTCGGTCACCACCCGCCTGGCGACCTCGCTCGACGTCCGGGCGGCCTTGCCGGCCGCCACCGCCCGCGCCACCGCCGAACCGGCCGGCATCGGCGGCACCAGGAGGACGGTCTGTTCGCAGACCGGGCAGGTATCCCCGGCCGCCAGGTGCGCCCGCAGCGTGGCCGCCTGGTCGGTGGCCTTCGCCTCCTCGTGGGCCTGGAACGCGGCGGCCAGCTCCTGCTCGGCCCGCTCCGCCGCCGTCCGCGCCCCGATCAGCGCCCGCACCGCCGCCTCGTGCTCGACGCCGGCCGTCTCCATCGCGGCCCGTACCGCGTCGCCCTGACCGGCCAGCTTCTCCCGGTCGGCGTACGCCCGCAGCAGCATCCGCAGCGCGCTCTCGTCGCCGGCCGCGGCCAGCTCGCCGCGCAGCTTCTCCTCCCGCTCCTCGGCCAGCGACACCGCGCCGGCCGCCGCGTCGGCTTCGGCCCGCGCGTCGGCGACCGCCCGGGCCACCTCGGCCACTCCGGCCGGGGCGCGCACCTCACCGAGCGCGGCCAGCTCTGCGTCGAGCGTGGCCAGCGCCGCGCCCGCCTCCCGCGCCGTGCTGTGCGCCGCCTCCAGCTCCGGCACGGCGACGGCCACCGCCTCCGCCAGGGCCACCATCCGTTCGAGCTGGTCGCTGGCCCGCTCCAGGGTGGCGTCGTCGACGTCGGCGAGGCCGGCGAGCAGCTGGTCGACGGCCTCCAGCTTCGCGTCGGCCTGCCCGGCCCGGGCGGTGGCCCGCTGCTGCACCCGCTCGTAGACGCCGAGGCCCAGCAGGTTCACCAGGATCTGCTGCCGGGTCGCCGGCCGGGCGTGCAGGAAATCGGCGAACTGCCCCTGCGGCAGCACCACACAGCTGGTGAACTGCTCGTACGGCAGGCCGACCGCCTCCAGCACCGCGGCGTCCATCTCGCCCGGGGTGCCGGCGACCACCTCGCCGAGATCCTCCGGGCTCAGCCCGGTGTCGAGCTTGGTGGCGTCGAAGCCGTCCGGCATCAGCTGCAAACCGGCCCCGGCCGTCTTGGCGTTGCCCCGGCTGTCCCGGCGTACCACCCGGGTGGCGACGTAACGGGCACCGCCGGATTCGAAGACCAGCCTGACCCGTGCCTCGGTCACCGACGGGGCAAGCGCGTTACCCAGCCCGCGCGCGCCACCCCAGCGGGGCACGGTGCCGTAGAGGGCGAAGCAGATCGCGTCGAGCACCGTCGACTTGCCCGAACCGGTCGGCCCCACCAGCGCGAAGAAGTCGGCGTCGGTGAAGTCGACGGTGGTCTCCTCGCGGAAGACGGTGAAACCGGCCATGTCCAGCCGCATCGGTCGCATCAGTGATCGACCTCCTCGACCAGCTCGTCGAAGAGTTCCTGGACGCCCTCGTCGGCGTGACCCCGGCTGCCCAGGTAGTCGGCGAACAGCTGCCGGGGCGAACGGCCCGATCGTTGGGCGACCCGGGTGCCGCTGCCCGGCGCGGGCACCAGCTCCGGGTCGATCCGGATCTCCAGCGCGCGGGGGAACAGCTGCTGCACCTCCTCGCGCAGCCCGGCCCGGGGCTGCTCGCGTACGTACACCCGCAGCCAGCCCTGCGGCGCGGTGATCTCGGCGAGCTGGGCCAGGGTGCCGCGTACCGTGTGCAGCGCCGCCGCGGCGGTCACCGGCTCCTCCCGGATCCGTGCCGCCGTGGTCGCGGTGACCTCGACCAGGGTCACCGACGTAACGTTCTCCTGCTCGCCGAAGTCCACCGCGAGGGGAGCGCCGCTGTAGCGGATCGGGCACGGCCCCGGCACCCGCTGGGCGCGGTGCAGGTGGCCGAGCGCCACGTAGTGTGCGGTGCCCGGGAAGACCGAGGACGGCACCGCGTAACCCATGATGGTGTGCGCGTCCCGTTCGCCGCCGCCGGTGGCCGCACCCACCACGGTCAGGTGGGCGGTGACGAGGTGCACCCGCTCGGGTTCGGTGAATCCCTCGGTCAGCCGGGTGAGGACGCGGCCCAGGTGGTCGGCGTACGTCTGGGTGGACTCGGCGGCGGTCAGCTCGTACATCTCCACCGCGCGGACGGCGTACCGCTGGGACAGGAACGGCAGCGCGGCCAGCCGCCAGCGCTCCCCACCGGCGGTGCTGCCGTCGACGACGTGCTCGGCCGGGTCCTCCCGGACGCCGCCGCGCAGGGTGATGCCGGCGGCCTCCGCCCACGGCCGCAACGCGTCCAGCGCCGGGCCGTTGTCGTGGTTGCCGCCGATCGCCACCACGTCCGCGCCGGTCCGCCGCAGCGCGGTCAGCGCCCGGGTGACCAGGCGGGTCGCCTCCGGGGTCGGCGCGGCGGTGTCGTAGAGGTCACCGGCGATGACGACCAGGTCGGGCCGCTCCCGCTGGGCGATCTCGATGACCCCGGCCAGCACCTGCTTGTGCTCCTCGGCCCGCGACTGCCCCTTGAGGACCTTGCCCACGTGCCAGTCCGAGGTGTGCAGGATCTTCAAGGGAAGCCCTCCTAGAACGGGATGTCGTCGTCGGCGCCGCCGCCGGACCCGACCACCACGAACGGGTCGGCGGACTGGGTGATCGAACGCAGGGTCTGCGACGGCGCGGCACCGGCCTCGGAGACCCGGGTCGCCCAGGCCGGAAACGGAAACTCCAGGCAGAGCGGTACCGGGATGTCGGGTTGGTTGACGAACATGGTGCCCGGCTTGGCCAGCAGCGCCCGCTGTCGCTGCGCCGGGGGGAGGAAGCCGTACTCCGGGCGGGACGCCTCGGCCGGGTCGAGCCGGCCTACCACCCGGATCGCCGAGTTGGTGACGATGCGCCGCTCCACCTCGCTGGCGGTCTGCTGCGCGCCGACCAGGATCACCCCGAGCGAGCGGCCCCGCTCGGCGATGTCGAGCAGCACCTCCTTGATCGGCGAGGAGCCTTCCCGGGGTGCGTACTTGTTCAGTTCGTCGAGCACCACGAACAGCAGCGGCTTGGCGGTGCCGGCCTTCTCCTTGCGCTCGAACTCGCTCTTGAGCGTCACACCGACCACGAAGCGTTGCGCGCGGTCCGGCAGGTTGTGCAGGTCGACGACGGTGACCTGGGCGGACTCCGAGGTGTTGATCGAGTGCGGTCGGCGCGTGGCCAGGTCGCCGCGGATCAACCGGGACAGGTCCTTCTTACTGCCGATCAGCCGGCGGGCGAAGGCGTTGACCGTGCCCAGGCCGACTGCGCTGCCGGCCCAGCCGCTGCGGGTCTCGTCGTCGCTGAGCTGCTCCACGATGTGGTCGACCAGGTCGGCGTAGCTGCCGAGCCGCACCCCGTCGATGCTGATCCCGCCGTCGGCCGGCTGGGCGTGCCGGGCCAGGTGGGCGGCGACCGAGTGGACCACCATCGTGTACTGCTGTCGCTCGTCGTCGGCGTCGGCGAAGACGTACGGCAGCAGGCCGTTGGCGCAGAACTCGGCGAGCGTCCAGTAGAAGCTGTCCACGCCGGTCAGCCGGCTGCTCACGTCCGGCGTGCCGGAGGCGTCGCCGACGCGCGGCGGGGCGTAGACCCGGACGTCGGGGAAGGCGTCGGCGACCAGCCCGAGCCGGGCGTACGCCGCTCGCGTCGGGTCGTCCAGCCGGGCGTTCGGATGGTCGAGGAAGAGGAGATCCTCGCCCTTGACGTTGAAGATCAGCGCCTTGGCGTTGACCGCGTCGCCGCCGAGCTGTCCGGAGCGGAACACCGAGTAGAGGAGGAAGGTGGCGAAGCTGGTCTTGGTGGCCACCCCGGAGATGCCGGAGATGGACACGTGGGCGCCCCGGGTGCCGTCGAGGAAGTCGGCGTTCAGGTAGACCGGCACCCCGTCGCGGCCGGTGCCCATCGGGATCCGCCGCTCCATCCGGTCGAAGTGTAGCGCCCGGGCGCGGGCGTCGCCCTCCGCCCGGTGCACGACCGCGCCGGGCTGCGGCGGCACGTAGATCTCCGGGTCGACCCGGGTCGTGGTGATCTCGGCGGCCTCCTGTACCTGTGCCGGCAGCGTGCCGTCGGCGATGGCGAAGACATCGGAGTCGAACTGCGCGCCCTCGTGCCGGGCCCGGACCTGGGTGACCACCCCGGCGATGGTGACCGGTTCCCGGTCGGGCACCTCACGCCGGGTCACCACCACGTCGTCGAGCTGGAGGTAGCTGCCGGGGGAGACCGCCGTCCAGAACTGCAGGGGAGTGGCGTCGGCGGTGCCCAGCACCCGGCCCACCCCCTCGCCGGGGCCGTTGGGTCCCTCGTCATTCATCGGATCCCTCGTTTGGTCATCGGGCCCCTCGGCGGTCATCGGGCCCCTCGGCGGTCATCGGCAGCTCCGCTCGGCTGGTCGTCGAGGTCGGCACACACGCACTGCATCCTGCCGGAGGAGTACGACAGGCCGCCATGCGACGCGGCGCAGCGCACGTTGTGCCAGCACGTCGACGGCGTGCGGCGACCGGGTCGTGACGGTGCGTGCCGTGGTCTCCGGCTCACCCACCGGATGCCGGCAGGTCAGCCTGGCCATGTGGTGAGGTGACCGGTTCAGGGTCGGGCGTAGCGCAGCAGCAGGGTGCCGTCACCGGCGTGCAACACGTGACGCAGCGGCAGCGCGTGGGCCGGGCTCGGCTCGCCGGTGGTGATCCGGCCGGGGCCGGCGCCGACGAGCAGCGGGGCGACCGAGAGACACACTTCGTCGACCAGATCGGCGGCGGTGAGCGCGCCGAACAGTTGCGGACCACCCTCGCAGAGCACCTGGCCGTACCCACGTCGGCGCAGCTCGGTGAGGCCGGCGGTCAGGTCGACCCGGTCGTCGCCGCACCGCACCAGGTCGGCCACCTCGGACAGGCCGGGCGGTGCGGACGCCCCAGAGCGGGTGAGTACCACCGGGCGGACCGGCGCGTCGGCGAAGGCGGCCTGGGCCGGGTCGAGGTTCGCGGTGCCGGAGACGACCACCAGGGTCGGGTAGTCGGCCAGCCCGTGTGTGCGCCGCCAGTCCCGGCGCCGCCCGTCGAGGCGGAGCGCCCGGTAGCCCTCGTGACGTAGCGTGCCGGCCGCCACCAGCAGCGCGTCGCAGAGCATCCGTAGCAGCCCGAAGACCCGCTTGTCGGGCTGACCGGACAGCCCGGCGGAGTAGCCGTCGACGCTGACCGCGCCGTCGATGCTGGTCACGAAGTTCGTCCGGAGGTGCGGCAGGTTTGCGCGGCCGTAGCGGGCGGTGAGTGTGTCGTCGTCGAGCGGCTCCGGTGACGGGCTCGGCCAGAGTTCCGAGATCGGAATTCCGACGCTCATTCGTTGGCCGGACCGGTGACCGGAGGAGTCGGTCGGGGGGTACGGTGCTGGCAGTCGCACCAGTTCCGGCCCGGGCAGTCGTGGTGCCGCCGCGCCCGGCACGCTCGGCAGATCATGCTCGCAGCCTATGCCGAGGGAGGGATGGGACGCCCCATGTCACGTCAGATCTTCCAGTTGAGGATCTCCCTGTCCGGTGTTCGTCCCGCGATCTGGCGTCGGGTGCTGGTGCCCGGCGGCTACACCCTGGACCGCCTGCACCGGGTGGTGCAGCACGCGATGGGTTGGCGGGACTGTCACCTGCACTCGTTCGAGGTCGACGACGTGCAGTACGGCGAGCCTGATCCAGACGGCGACCTGCCGGTGTTCGACGAGCTGGACGTCCGGCTGGAGGCGGTGGTCGGCAAGGGCGGCCGGCTGCACTACACCTACGACTTCGGCGACTGGTGGGAGCACGACCTGCTGGTGGAGGACATCCTCACCGCGGAGGCGGACGAGCGCTACCCGAGCTGCGTCGCCGGGGAACGGGCGGGTCCGCCGGAGGACGTGGGCGGGCCCACCGGATATCACGTGTTCCTTGCCGGGCTGGCCGATCCGGACCACCCGGAGCACCGACCGATGCGCGACTGGGCGGGTGCCGGCTTCGACCCGGCGGCGTTCGACGCCGGCCGGGTCAGCACGCTCCTACGCCGTTTCTGCTGACGCTGCGGTAGCAGTGCCACTGGCACTGCTGCCGCAATTCAAACCATTCCTGCGGTAACGATCTGGGAACGCTCCCAGCGGCCTATTGACACTCCTGACACGTGCCGGCAATCTCATGGGAGCGTTCCCAGGAGGCGTGGATCACAATTCCGCCCAGCTTGGGCGCCGACACCGGCCGACGAAGTCGGTGCAGGCAGGCGCTGCGGCACCCCCCACCACACACGTAAACCAAGCCTCACCATCGAAAGAGGGGTCAGGATGAGCCTCACCACGCGGCGTACCCGCATGGCGGCGACCGCCCTGGCTGCGATCACCGCCGTCAGCGGTCTCGCGGCCTGCGGTAACAACGACGACGCGCCGGCCGAGGGCGAGAAGCCCGCCAAGCTGGTCGTCGACACGTTTGGCGAGATGGGCTACGACGAGCTCGTCAAGCAGTACGAGCAGCAGACCGGCATCAAGGTCGAGCTGCGCAAGACCGCCCAGCTCAGCGAGTACCGGCCCAAGCTGGTTCGCTACCTGGCCACCGGCAAGGGCGCGGCCGACGTGACCGCGCTGGAAGAGGGCATCCTCAACGAGTTCAAGCCCAACGCGCGCAACTGGGCCGACCTCACCCCGCTGGTCGCCGACCACTCCGCGGAGTACCTGCCCTGGAAGTGGGAGCTGGGCAAGGCGCCGGACGGTCGGCTGATCGGCCTGCCGACCGACGTCGGCAGCCTCGCCGTCTGCTACCGCAAGGATCTGTTCGCGGCGGCCGGCCTGCCCACCGAGCGGGACGCGGTCTCGGCGCTCTGGCCGGACTGGAACGGCTTCCACCAGGCCGGTCTGACCTACAAGCAGGGCAGCGGCGGCAAGGCGCTGATCGACTCGATCACCGCCGTGTCGAACGCGGTGCTGTTCCAGCAGGGCAGCGACCTGTTCTACGACAAGGAAGACAACGTCATCGCGGACACCAGCCCGGCGGTGAAGGCCGCGTGGGAGACCGCGACCTCGATGACGGACATTTCCGCCAAGGCGGCCACCTGGTCCCCGGAGTGGTCGGGCGGTTTCAAGCAGGGCACCTTCGCGGCCACCTTCTGCCCCTCCTGGATGCTCGGCATCGTCGAGGAGAACTCCGGCGAGGCCAACAAGGCCAAGTGGGACGTGGCGGCCGTGCCGGGCGGTGCCGGCAACTGGGGTGGCTCGTGGCTGGCCGTGCCGGCACAGAGCAAGTACCCGACCGAGGCGGCGAAGCTCGCCGAGTTCCTGACCAACGCCACCAGCCAGGTGGAGGCCTTCAAGCTCTCGGGCCCGCTGCCCACCAACCTGGAGGCGCTGAAGAACGAGGCGTTCCTCAGCTACACCAACGAGTACTTCAGCGGCGCGCCGACTGGCAAGATCTTCGGCGAGAGCGTCGCCAAGATCGAGCCGGTTCACCTGGGCCCGAAGCACCAGGCGGTCAAGGAGAACGCGTTCGAGCCCGCACTGCGGGCGTTCGAGAACGGGCAGGCCAGTAAGGACGCGGCCTGGACGCAGTTCGCGAAGGACGCAAAAACTCAGGGTGCTTTCTGAGTGATTCGCAACCGGTGGCGTTCGGGGTCGACCCGGACGCCACCGGTCGGTCCCCCTCCGTGTAGCACCCGCGCGAGGGCCCCCGGGCCTCGCCGGGAAAGGAATTTCGCATGAGCCTGTCGGCCACGACGGCGCCGCCGTCACCAGCACCACCCCCCGATGCCGGGTCCCGGCCCCGCCGGGGTCTCCGCCTGAACCGCCTGGACCTGAAGTACTCGCCGTACCTGTACATCGCGCCGTTCTTCCTGATCTTCGGCGCGTTCGGGCTGTACCCGATGCTGCGCACCGCCTGGATGTCGCTACACGACTGGGACATGATCGGCGACCACTCGTTCATCGGAATCGACAACTACACCCGGCTCTTCTCGGACGACTACTTCTGGAACGCGCTGGTCAACACCTTCGGCATCTTCGCCCTGTCGACCATCCCGCAACTGCTGCTGGCGCTCTTCCTGGCGAACCTGCTCAACCGCACCTTCCTGCGCGCCAAGACTTTCTTCCGGATGGCCATCTTCATGCCGAACGTGGTCTCGGTGGCCGCGGTCGCGATCGTCTTCGGCATGCTGTACCAGCGCGAGTTCGGCCTGTTCAACTGGCTGCTCGGCTTGGTCGGGGTCGACCAGGTCGACTGGGACGGGCAGCGGTGGAGCTCCTGGACGGCGATCGCCTCCATGGTCAACTGGCGGTGGATCGGTTACAACACGCTGATCCTGCTCGCCGGCATGCAGGCCATCCCGAAGGATCTGTACGAGGCGGCGGCGATCGACGGTGCCGGTCAGTGGCGGCAGTTCTGGCGGATCACGGTCCCCATGCTCAAGCCCACCCTGCTCTTCGTGGTGATCCTCTCCACCATCGGCGGCATGCAGCTCTTCACCGAGCCGCTGCTCTTCGCCAACGGCAACATCATCGGTGGCAACCAGCGGGAGTTCCAGACGCTGGCCATGTACATGTACGAGATGGGCATCGAGAACTTGAACACCGCTGGCTACGGCGCTGCCGTCGCCTGGGCGATCTTCATGATCATTGTGCTGCTCTCGTTGCTCAACTTCCTACTAGTCCGCCGCACGGCCAAGTGAGGAGAGATCGATGATCTCGGCTTCCCAGCGCCTGTGGCGCACCAGTCCACTGACCTACATCGCGCTCGTCCTGGCGGTCCTGCTGTCGATCTACCCGTTCTACTACATGGTGGTGATCGGTACCCGCAGCCTGGACTCGATCAACGACGTGCCGCCGCCGCTCACCCCCGGCGGAGCGTTCAGCGACAACTTCGGCCGGGTGCTCGACAACGACGCGGCCAATTTCCTGACCGGTTTGATGAACTCGATCATCGTCTCCTCGGTGGTCACCGTGTCGGTGGTGATCACCGGATCGCTGGCCGGGTTCGCCTTCGCGAAGCTCAGGTTCCGCGGCAGCAACATCCTGTTGCTGGGGATCGTCGTCACCATGATGATCCCGACCCAGATGGGCATCATCCCGCTCTGGAGCATGATGCAGGACCTCGGGTGGTACGACACCCTCTACGCGGTGACCGTGCCGTTCCTGGTCAGCGCCTTCGGGGTGTTCTTCATGCGGCAGTACGCCAGCCAGGCGATCTCCGACGAGCTGATTGAGGCGGGCCGGGTCGACGGCGCGAGCACCTTCCGGATCTACTGGAACATCGTGCTGCCCGCGTTGCGGCCGGCTGCCGGCGTGCTGGGCCTACTGACCTTCATGGAGACCTGGAACTCGTTCCTCTGGCCGTACGCGATCCTCACCCCGGAGAACCCGACCCTGCAGGTGTCGCTCTCCTTCCTGTCGTACGCGTACTACACCGACTACTCCCAGGTCTTCGCCGCCACGGCGATCGGCACCATTCCGCTGGTGCTCGTCTTCATTCTGTTCGGCCGCCAAATCATCGGCGGGATCATGGAAGGTGCAGTCAAGTCGTGAGCAACCCCGCCACCCCACCCGTCGTGGGCGTCCTCGACGAACGCGCGCCGTTGACCTTCCCGCCCGGTTTCCTCTGGGGTGCGGCGACCGCCGCGTACCAGATCGAGGGCGCGGCGGCCGAGGGCGGCCGTACCCCGTCGATCTGGGACACCTTCAGCCACACCGAGGGCCGGACGGTCGCCGGGCACACCGGCGACGTCGCCTGCGACCACTACCATCGGCTCGGCGACGACGTGCGGCTGATGACCGAAATGGGGTTGAAGTCGTACCGGTTCTCGGTCTCCTGGCCGCGGGTGCAGCCGGGCGGGTCGGGTCCGGTGAACGCCGAGGGGCTCGACTTCTACCGGCGGCTCGTCGACGAGCTGCTGGCCAACGGGATCGAACCCTGGCTCACCCTCTACCACTGGGACCTGCCCCAGGAGTTGGAGGACGCCGGCGGCTGGCCGGCCCGGGACACCGCTGCCCGGTTCGCCGACTACGCCCAGCTGATGGCGGACGCGTTGGGTGACCGGGTGAAGTACTGGACGACGCTCAACGAGCCGTGGTGCTCGGCCTTCCTCGGGTACGGCTCCGGGGTGCACGCTCCCGGTCGGTCCGACGGAGCCGACGCGGTCCGCGCCGGGCACCACCTGATGCTCGGGCACGGCCTCGCCGTGCAGGCGCTGCGTACTGCCATGCCGACCGCGCAGCTCGGCGTGACCGTCAATCTCTACCCGGTGACCCCGGCCACCGACTCGCCCGGCGACGTCGACGCGGCCCGCCGCATCGACGGACTGGCCAACCGGTTCTTCCTGAATCCGATGCTGCGCGGGTCGTACCCAGCCGACCTGGTCGCCGACCTGGCCAAGGTGACCGACTTCGGGCACGTGCGTGACGGTGACCTCGCGACCATCGCCACGCCGATGGACGTGGTGGGCGTGAACTACTACAGCCGCCACGTGGTGGCCGCGCCGGTGTCCGGCGAGCCGGCGGAGCGCTACTGGCGGGCCCCGTCCTGCTGGCCGGGCAGCGAGGACGTCCGATTCGTCACCCGGGGCGTCCCGGTGACGGACATGGACTGGGAGATCGACGCCCCGGGCCTGGTGGAGACGCTGCGTCGGGTGCACGAGGAGTACACCGAGCTGCCGCTCTACGTGACCGAGAACGGCTCGGCGTTCGTCGACGCGGTGGTCGACGGGCGGGTCGACGACGCCGACCGGCTAGCCTACTTTGACGCTCACCTGCGCGCCTGCCACGAGGCGATCAGCGCTGGTGTCCCCCTGCGGGGATACTTCGCCTGGTCGCTGATGGATAATTTCGAGTGGGCCTGGGGCTACACCAAGCGGTTCGGCATGATCTACATCGACTACGACAGCCAGACCCGCATCCCCAAGTCCAGTGCCAGGTGGTACGCGGAGGTGATCCGACGTAACGGTCTGGCCGCACAATAGGGGATGAGCAGCCAGTAACGGGCGGCCCGGCACCGACGCTGTACCAGGTGCCGGAGCCGCCTGACGTCGGAGGAGTAGACGATGACAACGCAGCGCACCCGGTCGCTCGGGCGCCCGACCCTGGACGCGGTCGCGGCCCGCGCCGGTGTCGGCCGCGGCACGGTCTCCCGTGTGGTCAACGGCTCTCCCCAGGTAAGTCCTGAGGCCCGCGCCGCCGTCCAACAGGCCATCGCGGAGCTGGGGTACGTGCCGAACCGGGCGGCCAGGGCGCTGGTCACCCAGCGGACCGACTCGGTGGCGCTGGTGGTCAGCGAGTCCGGTGAGCGGCTCTTCGCCGAGCCGTTCTTCGCCGGCATCGTGCGGGGCATCAGCTCGGTGCTGCTGGAGACGCCGTTGCAACTCTGGCTGGCCATGGCGCAGTCCCCGCTGGAACGGGAGCGGGTCGAGCACCACCTGACCAACCAGCACGTCGACGGCGTTCTGCTGCTCTCGCTGCACGACGCCGATCCGCTGCCCACCCTGCTGGAGGAGCGCGGCCTGCCCACCGTGCTCGGCGGCCGGCCGGCGCGGATGCTGCACCCCGACGCCCAACCGGCCTCGTTCGTCGACGTGGACAACGCCGGTGGGGCACGGCAGGCCGTGGAGTACCTCACCGACCGGGGCCGGCGGCGTATCGCCACCATCGCCGGACCGCAGGACATGGGCGCCGGCCTCGCTCGGCTGTCCGGGTACCGGGACGCCGTACGCACCGCAGGCTTCGGCATCAACCCGGATCTGATCGCGTACGGCGACTTCAGCGAGGAGAGCGGGACGACGGCCATGCGTCAGTTGCTGGACCGCTGCCCCGACCTGGACGCGGTCTTTGTCGCCGCCGACCTGATGGCCTTCGGCGCGCTGCGCTCCCTGCGTGAGGCCGGCCGGCGGGTGCCGGAGGACGTCGCCGTGATCGGTTTCGACGACGCACCCATCGCCCGGCGCGCCGACCCGCCGTTGACCTCGGTGTTCCAGCCCGTGGACGACATGGGCCGGCAGATGGCGCGGCTCCTGGTGGCCCGGATCCGTGGCGACGAGATTCCCGCCCCCCACGTCGTCCTGGACACCCAGCTCGTCGAACGCGCCTCCGCCTGATCCGTAGGCCGGTCCTTGGCTGGTGTGGCACGAAGCAGAGCAGAGGACTCGGCCGCGAACACCTGGGCCTGTCGGCGAACAGGACATGTGATGATCCGGGGCGTCACCCACACAGGTGGGGGAGCCCAGCGTCGTAGCCGGAGTCAGGCCGGGCTGGCCCAGCGGCGCAGTTCGCGCTTGGCGAGGCTGGACCGGTGCACCTCGTCGGGGCCGTCGGCGAGGCGCAGCGTGCGGGCCTGGGACCAGAGTGCCGCAAGCGGGGTGTCCTGGCTGACGCCGGCACCACCGTGGGCCTGGATCGCCTTGTCGATCACCCATTCGGCCATCGACGGTGTGGCGATCTTGATGGCCTGGATCTCGGTGTGTGCGCCCTTGTTGCCGACGGTGTCCATCAACCAGGCTGTCTTGAGCACCAGCAGCCGGGCCTGCTCGATGCGGACCCGGGACTCGGCGATCCACTCGCGTACCACGCCCTGCTCGGCGAGCGGGCGGCCGAAGGCGACCCGTTCGGCGGCCCGCCGGCAGAGCAGTTCCAGGGCCCGCTCGGCCATCCCGATCAGGCGCATGCAGTGGTGGATCCGGCCCGGGCCGAGCCGGGCCTGAGCGATGGCGAAGCCAGTCCCCTCGGCACCGACCAGGTTCTCTGCCGGCACCCGTACACCGTCGAAGTCGATCTCGGCGTGCCCGCCGTGCGGGGCGTCGCTGTAGCCGAAGACCGTCATGCCCCGGCGGACCGTGACCCCCGGGGTGTCCCGGGGAACCAGGATCATGCTCTGCTGCTTGTGCCGGTCGGCCTTCGGGTCGGTCTTGCCCATCACGATGAAGATCTCGCAGGCCGGGTCCATCGCCCCGGAGGACCACCACTTGCGGCCGTCGACCATGTAGTGGTCTCCGTCGCGGCGGATCGACGTGGCGATGTTCGTCGCGTCCGAGGAGGCGACCTCCGGTTCGGTCATGCAGAACGCGGAGCGGATCTCTCCGGCGAGCAGCGGCGCCAGCCAGCGCTCCTGCTGGGTGGGGGAGCCGAACTCGGCGAGCAGTTCCATGTTGCCGGTGTCCGGGGCGGCGCAGTTCAGCGCCTCCGGGGCGAGGTGCGGGCTGCGCCCGGTCAGCTCGGCCAGCGGGGCGTACTGGAGGTTGGTCAGCCCGGCACCGTGGCGCGGGTCGGGCAGGAAGAGGTTCCACAGGCCACGTCGGCGGGCCTCGGACTTCAGTTCGGCGAGCACCGGCGGGCGGGCCCACGGGTCACCGGCGGCGAGCACCTGCGCGGCGTGCACCGCTTCGGCCGGATGGACGTGCTGCTCCAGGAACTCGGCCAGTTCCATCCGCAGCTGCTCGGTCCGGGTGTCGTACGCGAAATCCATCAGGCATCCTTCACCGAGGTCAGTCCAGTTGCGACAAGCGGGGCCACCAGGTGGCCGATGGTGTCGAAGCCCTCGCCGAGGGTCTGCCCGAGGGTGTGCCGGTAGTGGATGCCCTCACAGATCACCGCGAGTTTGAAGCAGCCCAGCGCCACGTGCCAGTGCAGCGGGCCGACGTCGACGTCGCTGCGGCCGGCGTACCGGTCGATCAGCTCGCCGCCGGCCGGGAAGCCGGCGCGCGGACCCAGCCCGTCCGCGACCGGGTTGCCGTCGGCGACGTCGTTGCCGCCGAGCACCGTCCAGTACGTCAGCAGCAGCCCGAGGTCGGCCAGCGGGTCACCGAGGGTGGCCATCTCCCAGTCGAGCACCGCCGTGACCATCACCGGGTCGACCGTGGCGAGCAGATTGTCCAGCCGGTAGTCGCCGTGCACGATCCGGCCGGTATTGGCGCCCTCGGGCGCACTGGCGGCGAGCTGGTCGCGCAGCTCGTCGATGCCGGGCAGCGGGCGGTTCCGGGAGCGGTCCAGCTGCCCCGCCCAGCGTCGGACCTGCCGGGCGAGGTACCCCTGCGGGCGGCCGAAGTCGGCCAGGCCGACGGCGGCCGGCTCGACCGTGTGCAGCGCCGCGAGGGTGTCCATCATCGCCATGGCGAGCGCGCGCCGTTGCTCGCCGGTGAGCCTGTTCGTCCGGGACCGGTCACGGAACACCTCACCGGTGACCCGCTCCATGAGGTAGAACGGCGCGCCGAGCACGTCGGTGTCGCCGCAGAGCAGCAGGGCTCGCGGCACCGGCACGGCGGTCGGGGCCAGCGCCGAGATCACCCGGAACTCCCGGGCCATGTCGTGCGCGGTGGCCAGCACGTGCCCGAGCGGCGGACGGCGCAGCACCAGCTCCTGTCCGCCGGCCTGGACGAGGTAGGTCAGGTTCGACCGGCCGCCGGTGATCAACTCGGCCCGCAGCGGCCCGGCGGCCAGCTCGGGTCGGTGTGTGGCCAGGTGACCGCGGAGCCGTTCAAGATCCAGGCCGGCGGGGGAGACGGTGGCGGGAGCGGGGGTCTCCTCGGCCGGATCGGTCATCCAGACAGTCCATGGCAGCTCGAACGGCTTGTCAAGGTCAGGTTTGACTCTGGGGACATGACGCCGCAACAGGGACGAAATGGTCAACTGTCAGGCTGGGACCAGCCTGCCGGCCACCACGCCGGCCTGCCGAGAGCGGAGGGGTTTGAGATGTTGTTGCGGGTTCGGGTCACTCTGCCAGATCGTCCCGGCACCCTCGGCCAGGTGGCGCGCACCCTCGGCGTGTCCGGCGCGGACATCGTGCAGGTGGTCGTGCTGGAACGCCTCGGCGGGCGGGCGGTCGACGATTTCACCGTGGTGTGGCCGGGCGCCGCGCGGGTGGAGCGGCTGCTGGCCGGTCTGGCCGCGATTCCCGGAGTGCGCGTCGACGGGGTGTGGCGGGCGATCGGCGCGCCCACCACCACCGGTCAGGACGCCGAGTTGCTGGCGCAGGTCGCCGCCAACCCGGCCGACGGGCTGGCCACCCTGGTCGACGCCGTGCCCGGGCTGCTCGCCGCCGACTGGGCGGTGGCGGCGATGGTGCCGGTCGACTGGGCGTCGCGTACCGGCGGTGGCGGCGCGACGGTGGGACACGCCAGCTGGCGTACGCCGGTACCGCCGCCGTTGCCGGAGGTGACCCCGCTGCGGGCCCGGTCGATGACCATGCCCGACGGTGGCCACTTCGCGGTCGCTCCGTTCGGTCGGGCCGGGCTGGTCCTAGTGGTCTCCCGCGACTACAGCGAGACGCTCGCACCGGCCGCGTTCCACTGCACCGAGGTCGACCGGCTCGCCCAGCTGGTCCGGGCCAGCGCGGTGATCCTCGGCGACCGGCTGGACCTGGTCGGCACCCCGTCGATCGCCACCAACCCCTGACCTGCGGGATGTGACGCAGACCGCACAGCTGATCACGGCCGGACATGGTGGGGCAACCGGCCGGCAACAGCCGCAGGTCAGGGTGGCACGGGAAGGGAGGCAACGATGACGCTGTGGCGGATCCGAGCCACCGTGGACGACCGACCGGGTTACCTGTCGGTGCTCACGGCGAGCCTCGCGTTGCGTGGAGTCAACATCCTCTCCGTGCAGGTGCACACCACCGAGCACGGTGCCGTCGACGACTTCCTCGTCGACGCGCCGGACACGATCGCCGAGGCGGATCTCATCGCCGCCGTCGAGCGGGGACGGGGCCGGGAGTGCTGGGTGGCGCGCAGCGAGGCGCGCGGCCTGGCCGACCAGCCGACCCGGGTACTCGGGCTGGCGACCCGACTGGTCCACGACCCGGATGCGACCGGTGAGGTGCTGCGCGCCCTGCTCGGCGCCGACGAGGTGACCTGGCGGCCCGCGTCGGCCGTGACCCGCCCGGGAATCGACGGCACGACCATGCTGCTTGCCGACCCCAACGGCGGTTCGTACACCCTGCGCCGGGTCGCGCCGAGCTACACGCCGGCCGAGTACGCCCGGGCACAGGCCCTGCTGGAGTTGGGTGCCACTTCGTCGCGCCGGGCCGGCGAGCAGGTCACCGTGGTGCTCCCGGACGGCGCCGAACTGGTCGTGCGGCCCGCCGTCGCGGACGACCTGACGGCGGTGGTCGAGCTGCACCAGGCATGCTCGGCGCGTAGCCGCCATCGTCGCTACCTGGGCGGTGCGGGGCAGCCGACGCCGGCCCGACTGCGCCGCCTGTTGGAGCCGGCCCGGGGGCTGACCCTGGTCGCTGCGACGACCGGCTCCGGCGGGGCGGCGGAGTCGGTCGTCGCGATGGCGAATCTGCTGGCCGAGGGCGACGAGGCCGAACTGGCGCTGCTGGTGCGCGACGACTGGCAGCGGCTCGGCCTGGGCTCGACCCTGCTGCGGCGGCTGACCCGGCAGGCCGAATCGGCCGGCTACGCGGCGTTGGTGCTGCACGTCCAGGCGGACAACACGCCGATGGTGCGTATGCTGCGCCGGCTGTCCCGACCGACCGCGGTCGAACGGGACGGCAACCTGTTGACCATCACTGTGCCGCTGCCACCTGAGGTGCCGGCGGCGGCGGAGAGCGCCGGCTGAGGCTGGCGCGACGGACGACCGACCTCCGGTGCGGAGGACGGTGAGGTGGGCGGGGCTCCCGGTGCGGTGCCCCGCCCGCCGCCCACGGTGACGGCGCCCATAGCTATCGATCGCATTCGACAGTGTGACGATCCCCCTTTGTCGCTGGCGAGTACGGCAGCGCCACCTCCTGGTGTGTTCCGGGCTCTTCACAAAGCGGTGACCCGCCCGATACATTGCTGAGTGTCCATGGGAGCGCTCCCGGCCCTGCTGGAGCTGCTCGCCCTCGCCGCACCGCCACCCCCACACCGCCACCACACACCGGCAGCCCCGGTCCGCCTGCGCGTTCCGTCGGCGCTGCCGTCACGCATCGACAGGAGCAGCCGCATGCACCACCACCGACGGCCGCCGCGCCCCGCCCCCGACGACCAGCGCCGACCTCGGCCGCGCCCCGACCAGTCCCGGCCGCCACACCGTCCCGACCAGCCCTGGCCGCGCCGTCTGCGCAACGTCGCGACCGCGCTGGCCGCCGGGTTCGCGCTCGCGGTCGGCGTACCCGGTGGCGGTGCCGTCGCCGCGCCGACCGACGGGGTAGCGCCGACCGCCGCCGCGCCCGCCTTCAACTACGCGGAGGCGCTGCAGAAGTCCCTGCTGTTCTACGAGGCGCAGCAGTCCGGGCCGCTGCCGCAGTGGAACCGCGTGTCGTGGCGCGACGACTCCGCCCTGCGCGACGGCGCCGACGTCGGGGTCGACCTAACCGGCGGCTGGTACGACGCCGGTGACCACGTCAAGTTCGGCTTCCCGATGGCGTTCAGCACCACGATGCTCGCCTGGGGAGCGGTCGAGTACCGGTCCGGGTACGCCGCCTCCGGCCAACTGAACCACCTGCTCAACAACCTGCGCTTCGTCAACGACTACTTCGTCAAGGCGCATCCGGCACCGAACGTCCTCTACGGGCAGGTCGGCAACGGCGACGCCGACCACAAGTGGTGGGGACCGGCCGAGGTGATGCCGATGGCCCGGCCCGCGTACAAGATCGATGCGAGCTGTGGCGGCGCGGACCTGGCAGGCGAGACGGCCGCGGCGATGGCGGCGTCCTCCATGGTCTTCCGGCCCACCGACGCCGCCTACGCCGACAAGCTGCTGACCCATGCGCGGCAGCTCTACACGTTCGCCGACACGGTGCGCAAGAACTACCACGAGTGCATCACCGACGTGACCAGCTTCTACCGCTCGTGGAGCGGCTACCAGGACGAGTTGGTCTGGGCGGCGATCTGGCTGCACCGGGCCACCGGCGACGCCGCGTACCTGGCCAAGGCGGAGAGCGAGTACGACCGGCTGGGCACCGAACCGCAGACCACGACCCGCTCCTACAAGTGGACCGTCGCCTGGGACAACAAGCAGTTCGGGGCGTACGTGCTGCTGGCCAACCTGACCGGCAAGCAGAAGTACATCGACGACGCCAACCGGTGGCTGGACTACTGGACCGTCGGGGTGGGCGGGGAGCGGGTCCGGTACTCGCCCGGCGGGATGGCGGTGCTCGACTCCTGGGGTGCGCTGCGCTACGCCGCCAACACCGCCTTCGCCGCGCTGGTCTACAGCGACAAGACCACCGACGCGGCCCGCAAGGCCCGCTACCACGACTTCGCCGTCCGGCAGATCAACTACGCCCTCGGCGACAACCCGCGCAACTCCAGCTACGTGATCGGCTTCGGCGCCAATCCGCCGAGGAACCCCCACCACCGCACCGCACACGGGTCCTGGTGGGACAGCATGACCGTACCCACCGCGACCCGGCACACGCTGTTCGGTGCGCTGGTCGGCGGCCCGTCCTCGCCGAACGACGCGTACACCGACAGCCGGTCGGACTACGTGATGAACGAGGTGGCCACCGACTACAACGCCGGCTTCACCTCCGCGTTGGCCCGGCTGACCCAGCAGTACGGCGGCACTCCGCTGGCCAACTTCCCGGTCGCCGAGCAGCCCGACATCGACGAGTTGACCGTGGAGACCACGGTGATGCAGAACGAGCCACGGGCCACCGGGATCAAGGCGATCATCTACAACAAGTCCGCGTTCCCGGCCCGGGCGCTGACCGACGCGAAGTTCCGCTACTACTTCCGTACCGAGGGCGCCGGGTCGGTGACCGTGACCCCCGGCTACACCCAGGGCTGCCCGTCGCCGAGCACCGCCCGTCAGGCCGGCGGTGACCTCTGGTACGTCGAGGTCGACTGCACCGGGCACACCATCGCCCCGTCCGGCCAGTCCCAGCACCGGATGGAGGTGCAGTTCAAGATCGGCGTGTCGGAGGGCGGCACCTGGGACCCGGCCAACGACCCGTCCTACCAGGCGACCGCCGGCCCCAACCGCAACGTGCCGCTCTACGTCGGGGGCGTGCGCGTGTGGGGCGCGGAGCCCGTGTCCACCCCGGACACCACCCCGCCGACCACCCCCGGTACGCCGGTGGCGACCTCGGTCACCTCCCGGTCGGCCAACCTGAGCTGGACGGCGTCCACCGACAACGTTGGCGTCACCGGCTACCGGATCTACCGCGGGTCGGCCCTGGTCGACACGGTCACCGGCACCACGTACCCGGCCACCGGGTTGCAGCCGCAGACCACCTACTACTTCTACGTGGTCACGATGGACGCGGCCGGCAACGCCTCGTCGCCCTCGACGCGGGTGACGGTGACCACCTCGGCGCCGCTGCCGACCTCGCCCTGCCGGGTCACCTACGGCAGCAACGACTGGGGTAGCGGCTTCACCGCGAACATCACCATCACCAACACCGGCACCACTGCGATCAACGGCTGGACCCTGGCGTTCAGCTTCCCCAACGCCGGGCAGCGGGTGGGCCAGGGCTGGTCGGCCACCTACGCCCAGACCGGGCCGGCGGTGACCGCGACCAACCTGTCGTACAACGGCAACCTGGCACCGGGCGCGTCGGTCGGTATCGGCTTCAACGGTACCCACACCGGCAGCAACCCGAGGCCCGGCACGTTCACGCTCAACGGCTCCACCTGCACCATCGCCTGACCGCAGCGGCGGCGGGTCCGGGCGCATCACCCGGACCCGCCGCCGGACCGGTCGACCAGATCTTGGAAGGTTTCCGTCAGGAGCTGACGGAAACCCTCCAAGATCTGGAGAAGCCGATCACCTGTCCGGGCGCCAGCCGGCGGCGAGCAGGGCGCGGCGGATGGTGTCGGCGACCTCGTCCGGTCGGGAGCGGACCAGCCATGCGGGGAAGCGAAGGATGCGGTCGCCCGTCGTCCAGACGTCGTTCTGTCGCCGCATGTCGTCCGCCCACTGGCGTACGTCCATGTGGTGCGCCCCGTCGATCTCCACGTGCAACCCCCATTTCCGCCAGTACGCGTCCAACCAGCGGGTGCGTCCGGCCGCGTCGGTCCGGGGTTCCTGCAGATCAGGGCGGGGCAGACCGGCGCGGCGGCAGAGCCGGACAAAGTCGATCTCACTGAGCGCCTGGGCGCCCCCGGCGATGTCGTCGATGGTCTGCCGGATCAGCGCCCGTCGGCGCGCCCGGGGCAGCACGTCGAGCACGGCGGCCAACTCCTCCGGCAACACCCGCCGCTGCTGGCAGCCGGCGGCGAGTACCTCCTGCGCCGCCCGCGTCGACGGTGCCCAGCCGGCCGCGTCGACCAACGCGCGCGCGGTCGTGGTCCGGGGCGGCCGGCCGACCTGGAGATGCGTCTCGGGCAACACCGACGAACGGTGCACCAGCACTGCGGGCATGTCGATCGGCAACCGACGCAGAACGCTACGGCTGACGCGTCGGGCTGCCGGCATGAGCACATGCAGAGGCTCGGAACGCAAGCCCCGTACCCCCGCTTCGAGGGCTGCGGTGACACCGGCGAGCACCGCACCCGGCCCGGCGGCGAGGACCGCAACCCACAGTTGCTGGTCTCGGCTGAGCCGCCCGTTCCCGGTGAGCAGCAGACCTCGACTGATCGAGCGCCACCCGCCCATGCGGATCCTGCCGCGCACCTTTCCCTCGGGCAGGACGCTGAGGGCCTGGGTGGTGGTGAGGACACCGGCCTGCTCGAACGCGAGCCACTGCAGGGGATCAGACCGATCGTCGGGGATGGCGGGAGGCATCTGGCGACTCTGGCCGCTCCATCACAGCGGTGCCACCAGATCTTGGACAGTTTCCGTCACGTCCTGACGGAAACTCTCCAAGATCCGCCAGGTGTGCACGACCCTGGCGGGCCGGTCAGGTGGGCAGGTCGGCGGCGAGCAGGTCCATCAGCAGGCCGTCGTGCCAGCGGCCGTCCTCACCGCGCTCGTAGTGGCGCAGGATGCCGACCGGGCGGAAACCGACCTTCGCGTACGCCCGGATCGCGGCGGTGTTGGCCGCCGCCGGGTCGATGGTGAAGCGGTGGTGGCCGTCGACGTCGATCAGGTGCCGGATGACGGTGCGGATGGCGTCACCGGCGAGCCCTCGACCGTGTACCGACGGGGCCAGGAAGATGTCGATGCCGGTGTGCCGGTAGTCCGGATCCTCCTCGGTGTGCCACTGGATCGCCCCGACCACCCGGCCGTCGTGCTCGATCACGTGGACCGACGTGCCCTCCTCGGCGAGGTCCTCCTCGACGGCCGCGACCAGGTCGTCTCCGCCGCGCCACCAGCGACGCACCTCGGGCGTGGCGCGGATCGCCGCCAGCGTGGGCACGTCCTGGCCGCTCGCCGGCCGCAGCGTCACCCGCTCTCCGCGCAGCTGCATGCTCAACCCCGTAATTCTCCGTGCTCGACGCAGGCCGCCGTCCAGCCGACCGGCAACACCTGCACCTTCATCCGGCGTCGGCAGTGGGGGCAGAAGCGCGGCGGCTCCAGCGCCCGCGCCGCCGCGCATCCGTCGTGTGCACCGGCCGAGGCGGCGCCGCACCGGTCGCACCACGGGGCCGGCGACTCGCGGTCGCCCGTCGGCGTCACGGGGGCACCCATCGGCGTCACAGGGTCGCCGAGAGCGCCTTGACCGGCATCTTCAGCTCGTTCAGCAGCTTGAGGTCGTCGGTCGCCGGGCGACCCAGGGTGGTCAGGTAGTTACCGACGATCACGGCGTTGATGCCGCCGAGCAGCCCGTCCCGGGTGCCGAGGTCGCCCAGGGTGAGCTCCCGGCCGCCCGCGTACCGCAGGATGGTGCGGGGCATCGCCAACCGGAACGCGGCGATGGCCCGCAGCGCGTCCTTGCCCTCGACGACCGGCTGGTCGCCGAGCGGGGTGCCGGGGCGAGGATTGAGGAAGTTCAACGGCACCTCGTGCGGGTCCAGTTCGGCCAGCTGCGTGGCGAACTCCGCCCGCTGCCGCACCGTCTCGCCGAGGCCGAGGATGCCGCCGCAGCAGACCTCCATACCGGATTCCCGGACCATCCGCAGGGTTTCCCAGCGCTCCTCCCACGAGTGCGTGGTGACCACCTTCGGAAAGTGTGACCGGCAGGTCTCCAGGTTGTGGTTGTAGCGGTGGACACCCATCTCCACCAGCTCGTCGACCTGCTGCTGGGTGAGCATGCCGAGCGAGGCGGCCACCTGGATGTCGACCTCGGCCCTGATCGCGGCGACGCCCTCCCGCAGCTGCTTCATGAGCCGGTCGTCGGGACCGCGTACCGCCGCCACGATGCAGAACTCGGTCGCCCCGGTCGCCGCGGTCTGCTTCGCCGCCTCGACCAGCGAGGGGATGTCCAGCCAGACCGAGCGTACCGGCGAGGTGAACAGGCCGGACTGCGAGCAGAAGTGGCAGTCCTCCGGGCAACCGCCGGTCTTAAGCGACACGATTCCCTCGACCTCGACCTCCGGACCGCACCAGCGCATCCGGACCTCGTGGGCGAGTTGGAGAGCGGCGGGCAGATGCTCGTCGGGCAGGGTCAGCACGGCGAGGACACCGGCCTCGTCGAGGCCGACGCCGTTGTGCAGCACCTGGTCCCGGGCCTGGTCGAGGATCTCTGGCATGGCACGTACCCTACAAGGCCACTTTGCGGGCGGGAAACGAGCGCGGGCGGCGGGGCCGGGACTCGCGTCGCGGTGGTCCGGTGAGCCGCACCACGCCACGCCGGGGGAGGTCGGGCGGGTGGTAACTTCGCCCGGCGGAAGCGCCTGACGGGCGGTGACGGGCGGGAAGGGACGTGGCGGTGGCGGACTGGCTGGCGGCACTGGACCGCCGCGCCGAGCTGCGGGCTAAAGCCGGACTGACCCGCCGGCTGCATCCGCGCGCCGCCGACGATGCCGTTGTCGACCTGGCCGGCAACGACTACCTGGGCCTGGCCACGCATCCCGAGGTGATCGCCGCCGCGGCCCGCGCGTTGTCCGCGTACGGGCTGGGGGCGACCGGATCGCGGCTGGTGCGCGGCTCCACCGACGCGCACCACGCGCTGGAGGACGCGCTCGCCGGGTGGCTCGGCACCGACCGGGCGTTGGTGTTCTCCTCCGGATACCTGGCCAACATCGGCGCGGTCCGGGCGTTGGTCCGTCCCCGCACGCTGCTGGTCTCCGACGCGCACAACCACGCCTCGCTGATCGACGGCTGCCGGGTCTCCGGCGCGGAGACGGTGGTCACCCCGCATGCCGACGTCACCGCGGTCACGGCGGCTCTGGCTGCCGCTTCGGGCCGCCCGGCGGTGGTGGTCACCGAGTCGGTCTTCTCCGTCGACGGTGACCTGGCCCCGCTGGCCCGGCTGCACGCCACCGCCCGCGAACACGGCGCGTTGCTGCTGGTCGACGACGCGCACGGGCTCGGCGTGACCGGCCCGCACGGGGCTGGCGCGGTGGCCGCGGCCGGGCTGGCCGGCGAGCCCGACGTGGTGGTCACCGCCACCCTGTCCAAGGCGCTCGGCGGCGCGGGTGGCGTGGTGGCCGGCCCGGCCGAGTACGTCCGGCATCTGGTGGAGACCGCCCGGACCTTCATCTACGACACCGCCCTGCCACCGACGGTGGCCGCCGGGGTGCACGCCGCCGTCGGGTTGGCCCGCGCCGGCGACGGGCCGCGTGCCGACCTGGCGCGGCGGGCCGCCCTCGCGGTGCGCCGGCTGCGCGCCGCCGGGCTCGACGTCTCCACCCCCGCCGCCGCCGTCGTCGCGGTCACCGCCCCCGGCCCCGAGGCGGCGACCGGTTGGGCTGCCGCCTGCCGGGACCGGGCGGTGGCGGTCGGGTGCTTCCGTCCGCCTTCCACCCCGGACAGCCGGTCCCGGTTGCGGCTGACCATCAGCGCCGGGGTGTCGCAGGCGGAATTCGAACGGGCCCTGGAGATCATCGTGGAATGTGCCCCATGACGGATCAGTGGCGGGGACCGGTGCTGGTCACCGGGACCGACACCGAGGTCGGTAAGACGGTGGTGACCGCGGCGATAGCCGCGGCCGCGCAGGCTGCGGGGCTGCGGGTAGCGGTGGTCAAGCCCGGCCAGACCGGCACGGCGACCGGCGTACCCGGCGACGTCGAGGTGATCAAACGGCTGGCCGCCCCGATGACCGGCCGTACTCTGGCCAGCTTCCCCGACCCGCTCGCCCCACTGGCCGCCGCCCGGGTCGCCGAACTGCCGCCGTTGGAGCTGTACAGCGCGGTCGACGCCGTCCGCGAGGAGGCCGACAAGCACGACCTGGTGTTGTTCGAGGGGGCCGGCGGGCTGCTGGTGCCGATGGGGCTGCGGCCCTCGGGTGAGGCGTGGACGATAGCCGACCTGGCCGTGTCGCTGGGCGCTGCGGCAGTGGTGGTGGCGCGTGCCGGGCTCGGCACCCTCAACCACACCGCGCTGACCCTGGAGGCCCTGGAGCGGCGGGCCGTGCCGACCGGCGTGGTGATTGGTGCCTGGCCGGCCGAACCCGAGCTGGTGCACTGGGCCAACCTGAGCGACCTGCTGCCCAATCTGCTCGGCACCCTGCCGGGTGGCGCCGGGGCGATGGATCCGGGAGTCTTCCGGCGCTCCGCGCCGGGCTGGCTGACTCCGGCCCTGTACGGCGTACTCGACGACTGGCGTTCCTGGGCCGACGAGATCAGCTGACCGAGCCGGCCTGTGCAGCTCCGTCCGGTGGCAGCGGCGCAGGTCAGCGGCGGACGACGAAGGTGTCGGGCATCCGGAAGGTGAGATTGTCGGGATAGTGGGGCGGGCGAACGACACGTACCCCGGTGAGCAGCGGTGCCGCCTCGGCCACCAGCGTGCTGGCTTCCATCCTGGCGAGCTGGTCGCCGACGCAGCGGTGCACGCCCGCCCCGAAAGCCAGGTGCCGGCGCGACCCGCGCTGCCCCGGGCGGAGTTCGTCCGGCGACTGCACCACCGCCGGGTCCCGTCCGGCTCTGGCCAGCCACAGCACCACACTGGCGCCCGCCGGCACCACGGTCCCGCCCAGCGTGGTGTCGACGCCGGCGACCCGCCGCCAGGTGACGATCGGCGGTTCGAGTCGCAGCCCCTCCTCGACCACGTCGGCGACGTTCACCGAGCCGTCGCGCAGGCCGGCCAGTACGGCCGGTTCCCCGGTGAGCCGGTGCATCAGCAGGGTGAGGAACTGCGACGTGGTCTCCTGCCCGGCGACCAGTAGGAAGAACAGCGCGCCGACGACCACGTCGGGCGGGTGCCCGGCGGCCCGCAGGTCTCCGACCAGACCGTCGCCGGTGGCCGCGAACTCCCGTAGCACCTGGTGGAAGCAGCCCATTTCGGCGGCGAGGACCTGCTGCCGGTCGGCGTCCAGTGGCGCCCAGAACAGTTCCAGCGCCGCACGGGCGAACCGCTTGACCGCCGCCACCGGAGCGTCGGGCAGCTCGACCAGCCGGGCCAGCACCAGCAGCGGCAGGTCGGCGGCGAGGTCGGTGTGCAGATCCACCGGCGTACCCCGGGCAAGGACGACGGACAGGTCGGCCACCCGGTGCCGGACCAGCCCGGCCAGCCAGTCCCGCTGGGCGGCCACTCGGGTGGGGTGCAGGGCGTCGGCGATCAGCGCGCGGATGCCCGGGTGGGTGTCGCCGCCGTTGTTGGCCAGCGTCGGAGGTAACCGGAACCGGTGGGCGGCGAGCATCCGCAGCGCGGCCACCGGAATCGGGGTGATCGCGTCCAGGGCGTTGTCCGGACGGAACGTCCGGGCATCGGTGAGCACCTGGCGGACCAGGGCGTGCCGGGTCACCAGCAGGTGTTCGACGCCCACGTGGTCGACGACGCGCGCCACGTCGGGCCACCGGAGCAGATCACCGCCGGTGGCCTGCTCCCAGCTGCGGAACAACACGGCGTCACGCTAGCCGGCCGCCTTCGGCCGGGCCGTGCGCAACTGCCACACCGTGGTGCGCTTCACCCGTACGCTCTCCAGCGCCTCGCTGACCGGCACCTCGTAGCAGGCCAGTTCGTCGAAGCGGTCCCGGGGCAGGAAGGCCCGGCCCGGATCGCCGACCAGTACCGACGCTCCGGACCGGGCGGCACGCAGCAGGAACCGCAGTACCCGGTTGGCCAGCGCCGCGCTGTAGAAGACGTCACCGGCGAGGACCACCTCGGCGTCGCCGGAGTCGCCGTCGAGGATGTCGCCGAGTTCGGCGTCGACGCGTACCCCGTTGGCCTCGGCGTTGAGGGCGACCGCCGCGACGGCCAGTTCGTCGACCTCCACGGCGCGGACGTGGGCGGCGCCGGCCCTGGCTGCGGCGATGGCCACCAGGCCGGACCCGGCGGCCAGGTCGAGCACCCGGCGGCCGGCAACCGCCTGCGGGTGGTCGGTGACATGGCGGGCGAGGCCCTGACCGCCCGCCCAGGCGAAGGCCCAGAACGGCGGCGGCCGGTCGCTGCGGAACTCGCCCTCCGTCAGCTCCCACAGCCCGATCGGCTCGTCGGCCTGATGCAGCCGCACCTCGGGCACGAAGGCGACGGGCAACAGCCGGGCGTGCAGGCGTACGAAGGCAGCGGAGAGCGTGGACACCGGCTGATTGTGCACCGTCGCCCGTCACGGCGTGTCGAGGGTGTCAGGTAGTCGGTTCACTACCGTAGGTGAAATCGGGCATCTTGCTTCACGGTCTGTGCCAACACGCCCGTCTACCGGGTGGCCTGTGGCGCTCCTACCGTTGCGAATGGAGGCAACCAACAGGAGGACTGATCGTGAAGAGGCTGTGGCGGAGCACGCTACGGATCGGTGTGGTGCTGGCGTGTCTCACCGGGGTGGACGTTGCCATGGCCGCGCCGGCGCAGGCGGCGTTCGCCACCGAACTCGGCGGCCTGCCCGCCGAGTTCACCGCCGGTGGGCGGGTGGAGACGGTCTCCGCCGTGGTGTCCCGCTCGGACCAGGGTGGCTGCATCAAGGTTCGCTGGTCGATGGTGATGAGCGTGCAGGGGCTGCGGCTGGACCAGGTGCGGGTGGATCGGATCGAGGAGACCGGTTCGTTTCCGGTGGAGGTGCGGACCGAGGGCGCCTCGGCGCGGCTGACCGATCGTGAGCTGGACCCGGGTACGCTCTGCCCGGGCCGGACGGTGACCGCCCAGTACCGGATCGCGTTCGCCGGGGACGTCGACCAGGGCCGGGTCAGCCTGGCCGCTGAGGCGTACAACCAGAACCTGCAACTGCTGTCCCGCCAGTCGGCGACCCGCGAGGTGGTCGGGCGGGGTACGGCCCGCCCCACGACCGCGGTACCCACCCCGTCGGAGGGATCGACGGTCGACCCGGCCGAGGTGCCGACGGTGGATCCGACCGAGGAGGACGGTGGCCTCGCCGACGACGCGGCAGCGGCTGGTGGCGCGGCCGACCCGTCGGCTGCGGGTGTCGCCGGCAACCAGGTGTCGCGCAGCGGCGGGATCGGCCTCACCGAAGCCGCGTTCCTGCTCGGTGGTCTGCTGCTGTTCCTCGGGGTCGGCCTGCTGCTGCGGTTGCGACAGCTGAACCGGGAACCCGAGCCGGCGGTCGACGGCTCGGGTGCCGCCGGTCGTTGGGAACGGCAACCCGGCGCGCGGAGCCGGTGGCGGACGGTGCGCAGGGACGGCGGCTACCTGAGTTGACGTCGGCCCTGCCGGGCGGTCGGCTCCGGCCGCGCGCCAGGGGTTTCCGTCAGGACGGCGATGGCCTTCCGGGCGGCTACGGTGCCCAGTCGGGGTCGCGGCCGAAGGCGGCGATGAGCCGGTCCTGCTCGTCGGCCCCGTCGGGCACTTCGGTCTCGGGTCCGACCAGCCCGCCGCGCCGGTAGTCGGCCACCCGGCGGGAGAACCAGCGGGCAGCTGCGGCGACGCCGTCGGCGTCCAGCGTGGGATCCACGCCGATCGCCACGGCGAGGTCCCAACCGTGCACCAGGTGCTCGACCAGCAACTGGTGCAGGTATTCCTCGGCGGGGGTCTCACCGGCCGTCAGGTGCACGGTCCGTGCCAGGGCGCCGGGGTGGGCGGCGGCCAGTTCGGCCTGCGCCGCGGCGTTACGGCTGGCCTCGACCGGGTCGGCGCCGAGTTGGTCGCCGTCGTACCGCTCGCCGATCTGCTCGATGGTGCGTCCGGCGAGCAACGGCACGCTCCAGCGCTCCTCGCTGACCACGTGACCGACCAGCCTGCGCACGTCCCAGCCGGGGCAGGGGGTGGGTGCCGACCATTGGACAGGGCGGACCTCTTCCACCCGGTCGACGAATTCGGCCAGGCTGCGGCGGTACCTCTCCAGCAGGTCCATGCCGCCATTGTGGTCGTCGGTGGCGTGGTCGGCGGCCGGTTCGGCCCATCGGGACCGGCCCTGCCGGATCTGGGCGGTCGGCTACTCCAGTTGGGCGGGTTCGAGCCCGAGTTCTCGCGCGGTGACCAGGCGTACCCAGTCGGCGAACTGCCGGCGGGAGATCACCCGGTCGTGCACCGCGAGCTGCACCGCCAGGCCGTCCATTACGGCGCTGATCCGCCAGGCCGCGCCGGCCGGATCGGTGCAGTCGAAGATGCCCTCGCGGACCCCGTCGGAGATCACCGTGGCGAGGTCCTGCCGCCAGCGCAGGTCGAGCTTGCGGGACACCTTCTCCAACTCGGGGGTGCGTAGCGACTCCGACCAGCCGTCGATCCACATCGACCAGGAGGTGGGTCGCCCGGCCGGGGTGTAGAGGCGCAGGATCCGCCGGAGTTTGGTGAGCGGCGGGGTGTTGGCGCGGGTCACCGCGTCGAGGCGGGCCAGGTCCTGCTCGACGGCGTACGCGAACGCCTGGGCGAGCAGCCGTTCCTTGGTGGCGAAGTGGTAGAAGACGAGCGCCTGGCTGACACCGGCGGCCTGGGCCACGTCCGCCGTGCGGGTGTTCGCCAGCCCGCGTTGCGCGATCACGTCACATGCGGTGCGCAGCAGGGCATCCAGGCGGATCTCGGCCGCACGTCTCGTCACGTCCGTCACCGTAGCCCATCCAAACGGACACGGGCCGTCACCGAACCCCGGCAGATCCAGCTTGCGACAGTCAGAAGGTGGACAGTTGCTGAGCAGGCATGTTGCGCGTCGGCCTGGTCGGGGGCCGTGGTGGCACCGCCGCCACGGCAAGTAGTAACTGCCAGCAAGTGACCCAGCTGCCTAGGAGGCTATAGGCGAGATCCCGCACCCCACCGGCCCGCGGATCTCGGACTCGCCGATGGCGGAACCGATTTGGCAACCGTTCGATCCCTCGGCTAGAGTTCTCATCCGTCACCCGGTTAATTCCGGGGGGGCGTGCGGACGTAGCGCAGCTGGTAGCGCATCACCTTGCCAAGGTGAGGGTCGCGGGTTCGAATCCCGTCGTCCGCTCGAAGCTGCCGCCACGCATGACGGGGGCAACCTCGGTGGGGTGGCCGAGAGGCGAGGCAACGGCCTGCAAAGCCGTGTACGCGGGTTCAAATCCCGTCCCCACCTCGGTAACAGCTAGGGCGATTGGCGCAGTGGGAGCGCGCTTCCTTGACACGGAAGAGGTCACTGGTTCAAACCCAGTATCGCCCACCACGAAGAGGTATCGCTGCACGACACGAAGGCCCGGCTCGGTGAGCCGGGCCTTCGCGCATCGCACATCCAGGGTGCGACACGGAGCCGGCGGATGTGCCGGTCGTCGTAGTCCTCGAAACGAACCACCTGTCGTGACCCCTCAAGGGTGTCACCGCGGAGGTGTGACGTCCCGGCGTTCCTCGACCCGGCGGTACTCCACCGGCTCCTCCGCGGCGGCGACCACCTGCCGGCGGCGGCCCCAGACCAGGGTCGTCAAGATCAGGCCGAGCACGCCGGCGGCCATCAGGATCCACCCGACCACGTCCAGGTCGAGCCCACCGATGCTGGCGTTGACCGCGAAGGTGAGGATGGCGCCGAGCGCCAACAGGAAGATACTGGTGCCGATACCCATGACAGCCTCCTTTTGCGCAGGGGATGCGGTGCGCTGTCGAGGACGTCTGTACCCCTACGGCGATCGGCGCAATCACGGCGGCGTCGGCCCCGCCACCCGAGCGATCTTGGCATCGGGTAGAGTTGCCCCGTCCCCGCCAGTCGGGGCAGGCGGACGTAGCGCAGCTGGTAGCGCATCACCTTGCCAAGGTGAGGGTCGCGGGTTCGAATCCCGTCGTCCGCTCGCGATTCCCACGCCTACTGGTGTGGATGATCATCACGGGCGATTGGCGCAGTGGGAGCGCGCTTCCCTGACACGGAAGAGGTCACTGGTTCAAACCCAGTATCGCCCACCAGAATGATGGATCGGGCTCCAGAACTCGGTGCCGGCCGTGCGTCGGGCGCTGTCACGGTGCCGTCAGGCACGATGGCTCAGTCGCCGGGTAGCGCGAAACGCCAGTTCTGCGCCCGCAGCACGGGAATCGCGCGGTCAACGGCGTCGACAGTCTGGCTGCGGTCGCCGCCGCCGTCGTGCAGCAGCACCACCGCACCCGGCGCGACACCCTCGGTGATCCGCCGCAGCAGTTCGTCGGTGCCGGGCGGCTCCCAGTCGGTCACGGCGAGCCGCCACCCCAGGGGCCGCATCCCGAGCGCGGTCGCCACCGTGGGGGTCTGACCCCAGGCGCCGTACGGTGCCCGGAAGTAGGGGACTCGGGCGTGTGGCACCGCGTGCCGGATGACCGCGTTGGTCTCTAGCAGGTCCGAGGCGATCTGGCCGGCGGTCCAGGCGCCCATGTCGTCGTGCCGCATCCCGTGGTTGCCCAGCGCGTGACCGGCCGCGGCGATACGGCGTACCACTTCGGGGTGTGCGATGACGTGATTGCCCTGGAGGAAGAAGACCGCGCGGACGTGCTGGGCGGCCAGGACATCGAGCAGGCGGGGGGTGTGCTCCGGGTGCGGTCCGTCGTCGAAGGTGAGGCACACGGCCCGGTCGGTGCCGATCATCTCGGTGGGGCGTACCGGTGGCGGTCCGGCGCCCGGCCCGAACCCGGCGGCGGCACGCGGAAGTCGCATGGGCTGCGTGGTTGACGACATCGGTCCGACCCTCCGGGTGGGTGGGCCGTGTGGGGCGCTCGACGCGTCCCACACGGCCCGCTGGTGGTGGCAGGCTGGCCGCCCGTCGTGACGAGTGTCAGCGGCGGGGCTTCGGTGCGAGGCGGGGCAGGACGTACGGCGGACCAGCGAGAATCAGATCGGACTTGATCTCGTGGTACGCGAGCTTGGGCTGGTAGTTCTCGTCGTAGATGGTGGCCAGGCCCTCCGGCGGGTCGTCGAACCACCCCGGCACCCAGGAGTGGTTGTCGCTGAAGCCCCAGACGGTGTACGACAGGCAGCTGCGTACCGCCAGGCAGGCTTTCATCAGCACGCTGAAGTTGGCCGCCGACGCCTGCAACCTGGGGTTGATCTCCTCCGAGTCGCCGGCCCGGACGCCCTCGGTCAGCTGGCTGCGGACGTCGACCTCGGTGAACGCGGTGACGAGCCCGAGTGAGGTGAACCTCCGCAACGCCTCGGTCACCTGGAAGGTGTTGTAGTTGCCGTACTGGGTGCCGAGGTGACCCTGGGAGCCGACACCGTCGACCGGCACGCCCTGGGCGCGCAGCCTTCTGAGCATGTCGTAGACGAACTGGGTCTTGTCGTCGGCCGGGTTGCCGGAGCCGAAGGCCTCGATGTTGTAGTCGTTGTAGTACAGCAGCGCCTTCGGGTCGGCGGCGCGGGCCCAGCGGAACGCGTCGGCGAGGTAGCCGGGCCCGAGGTGCTCCGCCCAGAAGCCCTTGTAGTGCAGGGTGGGTGGGGTGTCCCAGGGGTCGCTCACCGCCTCGTTGACCACGTCCCACTGCCAGATTCTGCCCTGGTAGCGCTTGGCCACCGTGGTGATGTGCCTGCGCAGCAGCTCGCGCAGCTCCGGCTTGCTGATGGAGCCGTCGGCGACGCCGCCGGTGAGCCACTCGGGCAGCTGGTTGTGCCAGACCAGGACGTGGCCGCGCACGCGCTGCCGGTTGCGCTTGGCGAAGTCGACCAACTGGTCGGCCGGGCCCCAGTTGTAGTTGCCACGGGTGGGTTCGAGGCTTTCCCACTTCATCACGTTCTCGGCGGTGACCGAGGAGAACTCGGTAGCGGCGATCTTGCGGTACTGCGGATCGTCGGCGTCGTTCAGCGCGTCCATGCTGATCGCCGTGCCGACCTGGAGGCCATGGCGGAGGCCGAGTGCGCCGAGCGTCTGCGAGGTCGGGTCGTACGGCTTGCCGGCGGCGGCCGGCACCGTGTTCAACGCCGCCACGGTCGCGACGGCGACTGCCCCGGCGGTCATCCACCGTCTCACCTTCATCTGCCGTCCTTTCGGGTGCGACCGACATTCGTCGTCGCGACTCGTCCGGGCCTCGCCGCCGATCACCACTGTCAACGCACTCGCCCCGGACCGGACCCCCGCACTTCATCGCGACGGCCGCGGCGACGCCGATAACTTCCGGAGAGCAATCGGTAACTTTACCGAGACGTTATGGCTATCGATGGCTGCAGTCAACCGCGAGAGCTTCCGAAACTCGGCCGGGTGCCCCACTCGGACTGAGCACTTGCGAACCGGGAACCTCGGATCTGACGGGCACGGCGCCGCCGTCCGTCAGGCATGTGAGAGGGCTGGGTGGTGGGCGGGCGGCTGGGACGTGCCCTACGCGGGCTCAGTGCTCACGATGGTTTGCGTGCGGCGCAGGGTCCGGATCGGAGTCGGTGGGCGCAGTGTCACGGATCGACCGGGCGGTCCTCGCCGCTGCGATCGCGGTCGACCTGCTCGACTCCTTCAGGTTCTGATCCGGCATATTTCCGGAAGTATGCGATCCGGGCGCCTCGGGATTGCGCTCATGGCGACGGCTGGCGTTCACTCGCGACACGGCTCTTGACCGCCGCCGCAAACGCGTCGTAACCTGCCCGCCATCACATCGAAAATATCGGTACTGAACCGAAAATTGCGACCCGGATCAACATAGCTCGCCGTCGATATCGACGATACTCCGTGTGCCTCCTCCGTTCTCGAAGGGACGAACCATGACAGCGCACATCTCCCGCCGGTCGCTGCTGGGTCTGGCCGGTCTGGGCGCCGGCACGCTCGTGCTCGGCGCCTGCGGGGATGACGGCGTCGACGAACCGGGCGACCCGCAGACAGTCAACTGGTGGCACGTCCAGGACGCCGAACCGATGCTCAGCTTCTGGGCGGACATGGCAAGTCAGTACGAAGACAGCCACACCAACGTCACGATCGCGGTGCAGCCCCTGGAGGTCGAGGCGTTCAAGACCAAGCTGGACGGCGCGGTCGAGGAGAAGAGGCTGCCGGACCTGTTCCAGTCGTGGGGCGGTGGCGCGCTGCAACAGCAGGTCGAGGCCGGCCTGGTCAAGGACATCACTGAGGACGTCAGGGAGTGGATCGGGCAACTGCTGCCCGCTGCGGTGCAGCCGTACACGGTGGACGGCCGGATTTACGGTATCCCGTTCGACATCGGCATGGTCGGCTTCTGGTACAACCGGGACCTCTTCGCCAAGGCCGGCATCGAGACGCCACCGGGAACGTGGGCCCAACTGCTGGAGGCCGTCGGCAAGCTCAAGTCCGCCGGCATCGTCCCGATCGCGCTCGGTGGCAAGGACAAGTGGCCCGGGCACTACTACTGGGCGTACCTCGCGATGCGTATCGGCGGCATCGAGGCGCTGGCGCGCGCGGCAGAGGACCAGAACTTCAACACGCCGGACTTCGTCGCCGCCGGCGAACACCTCAAGCAACTGGTCGACATGCGGCCGTTCCAGCCGGGATTCCTCCGCGCGGAATACGGATCCGAGACCGGGCAGGCAGCCACGATGGGCAACGAGGGCGCCGCCATGGAACTGATGGGGCAGTGGGCCCCGTCGGTGCAGGCGTCGTCGTCGACCAGCAAGCGGGGTCTCGGCGACCGGCTCGCCTTCTTCCCCTTCCCGGCCGTCGAGGGTGGCAAGGGGTTGGCGACGGACGCCTTCGGCGGCGGCAACGGCTTCGTCGTGGGCCGCGACGCGCCGCCATCGACGGTGGAGTTCCTGCGCACCCTGCTGCAGGCGAAGAACCAGCGCCGGGCCGCACGGACCGGCGCGGTGCTGCCGACCAACCAGGCTGCGACCGGCGGGATCAGGGACCTGAACAATCAGGTCGTGGCCGCCAACCTCGGCATCGCGACCGGCTTCCAGCTCTATCTCGACCAGGCGTACCCACCGGCGGTGGGCCGGCAGATCAACGACAGCGCGGCCCAGTTGGTCGCCGGTAACAAGGGGCCGGCCCAGATTGTCAAGGACATCACCAGGGTGGCGAAGCAGCAGTGATCCCGGAAGGTCCGCGCCCTCGCCGATCGACAACCTGTCGGCGAGGTGTTCCGGCAGTGTCGAGGATGAGTGGAGAGGGAGGACGCATGGCCACCAACGAGAACCGTACGGTGACCATCGCGGCGATCGCGCGCCTGGCCGGGGTGTCGGTGCCGACGGTGTCGCGGGTGATCAATGGTCGTTCGGATGTGGCTCCACGGACCCGGGAGCGGGTGGAGGAGTTGCTGACGCGGCATGGTTATCGGCGTCGTCCGCCGAGCATGCGGGCGAGTTCGGGTCTGGTGGATCTGGTGTTCAACGATTTGGACAGCCCGTGGGCGGTGGAGATCATTCGGGGTGTGGAGGACGTGGCGCACGCCTCGGGGGTGGGCACCGTGGTCTCGGCCATCCACCGCCGTACCTCCTCCGCCAAACAGTGGCTGGACAACATCCGGACCCGCTCGACCGAGGGCATCATCTTCGTGACCTCCACCCTCGAACCGCCACTACAGGCCGAGCTGCGCCGGCTCAACATTCCGGTGGTGATCGTTGATCCGGCCGGCGTACCGGCCCAGGACGCGCCAACGATCGGGGCGACCAACTGGGCGGGGAGCCTTCGGGCGACGGAGTACCTGATCGGTCTGGGACATCGGCGGATTGGGTTCATCGCCGGGCCGCCGCAGTTGATGTGCAGCCGGGCGCGGATGGACGGCTACCGGG
>NZ_JBHMIS010000034.1:0-47790 GCF_048060415.1 Micromonospora sp. LOL_024 | reverse complement strand
TCCATATGCGCGTCGCCGTGCAGCACCGCTTCACCAAGCATGAACTTCGTCGTTGCCCACCGAACCGAGAGATCATCACGGAACTGGCGAAGAAATATACGGTCGCGGACATCGAGACCGGTGCCCGCCTCTAGCCGCTCTTCGAAATTGTCCAACGGCGACAGGTAGGGCAAAAGATCTGGCGGAACGGCAACAGCGTGTACCCGACGCAGGCACCTGGCGAGAGTAACCAAGTCGGCTGGCCGGCTATCGGGAAGGTACTCCCACAGCGACACCACGTATTGCCCGACGATGATTGGCTCCGGCCGCGCGGGGTGAACGACAGGCACCTGTCGCGAGGCCAGCCAGACAGCGACCTCGATTTCTTGGCGGGGGTTGCTGCCCTTGCCCGCCCTTGGTACCACCCGCGCCAGCACACCAGCGCTCGGCAGCAGGACCACACCGTTCTCGCCGACGCGCACCACCGTGGCGTCGTGAGCCGAAAGGCCCGCTCCGGTGGCTGCCGACGTCACCACGTCGATCGCCTCTTCCGCACGCACCCGACCATCCTCCCCTCGGCGCGGCCGAACCAGCTCGATGACGCCCCCTGCCAGCCTCGGCGTGCCTGTTCTAGACTCACGCGTTCTAGCTACGGCAGGCAGCGATCGCTCGACCCCGGCTACGGCAGCAACGCATCAGCGCATACCCGGCTGTGCGGTGTCGACTCGTTAAGGAGACGGCGTGGGCCGGCGAAGGCGAACACGCACATCTGTGCTCCTGGGCGAGATATCAGCCAGCTCGAAACCGGCCGGCGTGAGGTCTGCGGTGGCTGGCGCGATGGCCCCCGTCGGTGGGGTTCTCTTGACGGCGATCACGATCTCGTCGAAGCAGTCGAGGTTGTCGTGGAGTGCGCCGGCATGATGGGCTCCAACGGCCAGGATGGTTCGCGAGCCGGTGGCGTAGCAGGCTGACAGCCACGGTCGGAGATCAGTGCTTAGGTCGTCGGGCAGCGTGAAGTGTTCGGGCGCGTGACCGCCGGGGACGCCCTCCTCGATTGTCTTGTCGCTGAGCACGAGGTCTGTCCTGCTTCGCAGATCCGCGGCCAGTTGCTCGTTGACGAGCTGGCTGTCCTGTGTGTCGAAGGCGTAGGTCCAGATCAGGTAGGGACGGCGGCGGCGGGTGGCGGCGAGCCAGGGGCCGAGGACGGTGAGGGTCTCGTCGGGGATCACGTTGGTCTCGACGTCAATGCCGTGGGCGGTGAGCATGGCGGCGCCGCCGTCGCCTCGGGAGGTCGGGTCGAGGACGCTGATGACGACTCGGGTGATGCCGGCGTTGATGAGTTCCTGGCGGCAGGCCGGGGTGACGCCGATGTGGTTGCAGGGTTCGAGTGTGACGACGGCGGTGCCGCCTCGCGCTGCGGCGCCCGCTGTGCTGAGCGCGTTCACTTCGGCGTGGGCTTCTCCTTTGCGCCGGTGATAGCCGGCGCCGACAACGTCACCGTGGCGATCGAGGATGACGCAGCCGACGGGCGGGTTTGGGCTCGTGGTGCCCAAGCCGAACGACGATAGTGTGATCGCTTGCCGCATCGCGGCCAACTCGGCGTCGGATGCCATCAGGTGTCCTTCTTGAGGTCATCTAGGAAGGCGCGGACCTCTGGTAGTTGCTGGTGCACGTTGACTGCGGTGCCGAGGTGCGCGAGTTGATGCAGGAGTCGTCGTGATCCCGCCCGGCGCGCGATCGGCAAGGCGTGGTGTGCCGTCGTCGCAGCCTGCTCGGGTTGGTTCGCTGCGGCATGGGCCATTGCCTTGTTCAGCAGGGCGGAGGCGAAGTCCTGGCGATGCCGCCGCGGAATCGTAGGAAGCGCTTCGTCGATGACGCCGATGGCCTCCTGTGGCCGCTGCGCCAGTCGAAGACATGTCCCGCGGTGCACTTCGATGTAGCCGCTGGTGCAGTAGGAGCCGTGCTCGCCCTCTGGCTTTCCAGGGTGGCGGTCCGCTGCCCAGCGATGCGCGGCGTCCAGCAGGCGCAGCGCCGCGCGGTGCTCGCCTGTGGTGGCGAGGGAGTGCGCGTGCTGGACACGCAGCGCCGCCCGCATCGGGGCGGGGAGCTTCTGGTCGTAGAGTAGCGCCGCTTCGGCCTGCTCGACGGCCTGGGCGGGGTGTCCGCTGGTCAACCATTGTTGGCTGCTGCGGTAGGGGCCCAGGCGGTCATGGTGGGGTCAGCGATCTGGCCTGCCCAGGCGAGAGCCTGTCGTGTCCGGCGGTGGCCTGCGGCGTGGTCGTTGAGGGATTGGTGCAGCCAGGCGGCGGATTCGGCGTATTGGGCGGCGAGGCGGATGACGGCGGGGCGTAGCGCCTGGGGCACCTCGTTGGGAAGGTCCTCGATCGTCGTCAGTTGTCTGGTGACGCCCATCAGCGCGTACTCGGGGCCGAACATCTTGTCGTTCTGCACCAGGAGATGCCACTGTTCGCGCAACAGGTGGATGGTCTCGTCCCAACTGCCTGGTCGGGCCTCGATCGTCTCGACGGTGATGCCTGTTCCATCGCTTCGTCGAGGGCTGTAGAGATCGAGATCGGCATCGGTGGCGGCGCCAAGTACCTGACGCAGCGCTGCTCGCCGCGCTTGGCTGGGCCAGCGATGCTCGCCACGCTCTAGCTTGCCGACCCAACGGAAGTCGACGTAATGGGCGGTGACGTCACGGCCCACATAAATTCGGTCGAGCGCCGCGTTGACCGCATCGGCCAGCTCACTGCGGGACATGCACTGGCCAGGACGCATCGGCGAGGACAGGCGACGCCGGGCCTCACTGAGCGCGGTGTTCGGCCTGATCGTGGTGTCCGGATGACGAGGCACTGACTTCCCCTCTACCCAGCATGCCGACCCCTGCCGACTATGCCACCGGTTGTCTAGATCATCCAGCTCTGACGTTGTCACGCCTCGTAGCGACACGGATCACCGCGAAGTCGGACCGCAAGTCGGTATTCCCCTGCTGTTCACGATGGGTGATCGTGTGAGGCGTATTCGGTGAGGTTCCGGCAAGGAGCTTCCCATGCTCCGATCATCGTCACGGAGAGCAACGTCGCTGCTCGACGCGCAGCGGTAGTCAATCAAGTAGCTGAGGTGGGAACACATGACGACCACAAGCGAGCAGCGTGTCCAGGATCCCGCAGTGTTACGTGCGGCGATGGTGTCGGAGTTGCGCGAGGACACCATCGCGTCGGAGGCCGTGGCCGCTGCGTTCTCGGTCGTGCCCCGTCACCTGTTCGCACCGGGCGAGCAGCTGGAGGTGGTGTACGAGGCGAACACTCCGTTGGTGACGAAGACCGGTCCGGATGGCACGGCGCTCAGCTCCGTCTCGGCGGCGCACATTCAGGCGGTGATGCTGGAGCAGGCCGAGATCGAGCCGGGGATGCGGGTGCTGGAGATCGGGTCGGGTGGGTACAACGCGGCCTTGATCGCGGAGCTCGTCGGTGCTGAGGGTTCGGTGACGTCGGTGGACATCGACCCGGAGATCGCTGCGCGGGCCCGTGTCTGCCTGCGGTCGGCCGGCTATGAGCGGGTGCGGGTGTTACAGGCCGACGCCGAGTACGGCGTGGCGGAGCACGCGCCGTATGACCGGATCATCGTCACGGTGGGTGCGTGGGACATCCCGCCGGCTTGGATCGAGCAGCTGTCGGAGCGAGGCCGGATCGTCGTGCCGTTGCGGTTCGCCGGGCTGTCGCGGTGTATCGCGTTCGATCGGTCTGGGCCCGGGCTGGTGAGCCACAGTTATTGCCTTGGTGGGTTCGTGCCGATGCAGGGCGAGGGCAGCTTCGCCGAGACGCTGGTGCCCATCAACGGTGAGGCGACGCTGCGCCTCGACGGCCCGGACCCGGGCTTCGACGTGCCGGCGCTGCGCGCGGCGATGCATGGGCCGCGGATCGAGCGGTGGTCCGGGGCGGCGTTCGACCTACCTGACGAGCTGGAGTTGTTCGTGGTGACCAGCGCGCGGCAGGTGCCGTTCTTGTTCGCCAGCCAGCAACTCGTGGACCAAGGGGTCTTCACTCCGGCGGTGACCTACGGGGCGGCGGTGCTGGTCGAGGGTGGCAGTTTCGCCTACCGGACGAAGCGCGAGAACGAGGACACCGGCGGGTGGGAGAGCGGTGTCTTCGCATACGGGCCGCGTGCTGAGGCGGTCGCCGAGCGGTACGTGGCGCTGCTGCGCCGTTGGGCGACGCAGTACCGCCGCCGCGGCGCCGCCCGTATCGAGTACCTGCCCACGACCGCAGTCGGTGCCGCCCCTGCGGGGTGGTATGCGCCGAAGCGACACGGCGTCGTCGCGGTGTCCTGGCCCTGACAGCTACCGGCGCCTCGCCCGGGGCGCCGGAGGTATCCACAACCCCTCGAAGGAGGCTGTCGTGTCGATCATGACGGAGGAGAGGACTGTCTCGCCGGTACCACCTGCGGTGGACGGGCGGACCGGCGAGTTCGGTCCGGATGACTGGGAGCTGGACGTCACGTTCGTCGAGTCCGGTGAGGGCGTCGACAAGCTGATTTACATGACCAACGACGGGTGCGGCAAGACCTGCCAGTCGGCGTGTAGCACGACCTGTCCGAAGTAGGGCGAGGCCCAGGGGCGTCTGGTCGCGCGGTTGGTGCCGTGCGGCCAGGCGCTCCACCCGTGAGGGAGGACGTGTGTACCGGCATCTGGACGCCGTGGTGGTGCGTGCCGCAGTGTGCCCTTCAGTTCGTTTGTTTGTCGGTTGGCCGGACCTGACCGGGTCGGGGGCCGGTGCGGCGTCGTGGCGGCCGTGGTTGCGGCAGGTCCTCGCGGTGCCGGAGTTCGCCGCCGCGCTGGAGCAGGCCAGCCCGGTACTCATCGAACGCGTTCGCGCGGTCTGCGGTGGCCGGACGATGGGTGAGCGTGAGACGCGTCGAGTGGTGGTGTCGGTCTTGCGATACCTGCTGCGGGCCTGCGGGCGGGCAACGCCATACGGGCTGTTCGCCGGGGTCGCCGCCGCCCGCCTGGCGCCGACCACAGCGGTCCGGGTCGGTGACGGGCACCGGGCGGTGGCGCGGGTGCGTGCCCAGTGGTTGGCGGTCCTGGTCGACCGCGTCGAGTCCGATCCGATGGTTCGGCCGTACCTGACCGTTCGCGCCAACAACCTGCTGACCTGTCGCGACGGCCGCATCGTGCTGGGTTACCGTCCCCACCAGGCTCCGGGCGAGGCGCTCACCCAGGTGCATGTGCGCGCTACCGGTCCGGTGCGTGCCGCGCTGGCTGCGGCTGGGGATCCGATCCGGCTGGACGATCTGGCGGACAAGCTCGCCACCGATCATGCTGTCGCCGCCAGCACAGTGCGTGCGCTGTTGGCGAAGATGGTGTCGCAGCGGCTCCTGCTGACCGCGCTACGGCCACCGACCACGTCCACCGACCCGCTGTCCGCCGTCATCACGGGACTCGACCAGGTGTTGACCGGCGTCGACGACAACAGCGTTGGCCACGACGCACTCGTCCAGGCGCGGACCATGCGCGACGGGCTGCGCGCCCTGGTCAAGCAAGTCACACGACACGATGCGACCCCGAGCGGGGCCACCGGGCAGCAGCGTGACCGGCTTGCCACGACGATGGCTGCTCTGCATCCCGCAGACGAGCCACCGGTGGCGGTCGATCTGCGGCTGGACGTCGACCTACGGCTTCCCGACGCTGTCGCGGTGGAGGCCGCGGCAGCCGCTGGCGTACTCGTGCGCCTCGCCGCTGTCGAACGGGCGGGATGGGCGGCGTGGCACCGCCGTTTCCTGGAACGCTACGGGCCGCGCGCGCTGGTCCCGGTCCGCGATGTGGTGGACGCCGATGTCGGCCTCGGGTTCCCCGCCGGCTACCAGGATGCCCCGCCCGCGCCACCGGTGGCCCTGACCGAGCGGGATCGGAAGCTGCTGGCCCTGGCTCAGGGGGCGGCGCTACGGCGTCAGCGCGAGGTCGTGCTCGACGATGCCTTGATCCGCAACCTGTCCGGAGGGGTTTCGATCACCGGGGTGCAGCCCAGCACGGAGCTGACCGTCAGTGTTCAGGCCCGCACCGCTCAGGACCTCGATGAGGGCGAGTTCCGGCTCGCGGTCGTCGGCGTGTCCCGCAACGCAGGCACCACCACCGGCCGGTTCCTCGACATCCTCGGGCCAACGGACCGGCAGCGAATCGCCGGACAGTACGCGGCGGTGCCCACGGCAACTCGCGGTGCGCTGCTCGCGCAGGTGTCGGCGGTGACCCCGTACACGATCACCGAGGACGTCGCCCGCGCCCCGCAGGTGATGCCGCACGCCATCACGCTCGGGGAGTACCACGACAACGCCTCCTGGCGGATTGCGGTAGACGACATCGCGGTCACCGCCGACGCCGACCGCGTGTATCTGGTGTCGGTGTCCCGGCGTTGTGTGGTGGAGCCGGTCGTGCTCAACGCTGTCGAGCAGACGCACTACACCCTGCCGATCGTGCGGTTCCTCGCCGAAGCTCCCGTCGCCTTCACCGTGCCGTGTAGTGCCGTCGATTGGGGTGCCGCGAACGGTCTGCCGTTCCTGCCCGCCCTGCGCTACCGGCGGACCATCCTGTCGCCGGCGCGCTGGCTGCTTTCCGCCAGCACCCTGCCCAACTCCGACATCAAATGGCGGAAGTGGAGCCAGGCCCTGGCCTCGTGGCGTGACGCGGTCGCCTGCCCGCAGACGGTGTACCTCGGTGACGGCGACCAGCGCATCAGCCTGGACCTGGCCGAGCCCGCGCACCAGGCGCTGCTCCGCGACCACCTGAACCGCCGGGCGACAGCGCTACTGCGGGCCGCACCGCCACAGGACGCCGCCGGGTGGATCGGCGGCCATGCACACGAGGTCGTCATTCCCCTCGCGGCCACGGGCGATCCGGCGCCCCCGCCGCGGCTGCTCGCCACCACACCGGTGGTGAACGTCCGCGAGCACGGGCACCTCCCCGACACGGATGGTCGCCTCTACCTCAAGCTGTACGGTCACCCGGACCGGCAGACCGCCATCCTCACCCGGCACTTACCGACCCTTCTGAACCGGCTCGGCCCCCACGCTCGATGGTGGTTCCTCCGCTACGGCGACCCCGACCCACACCTGCGTCTGCGACTCACCGGCGATTCCTTCCATGGTCTGGTGGGCGAGTGGGCGCAGCACCTTCGCCGCGCTGGCCTGATCGCCCGGGTGCAGGTTGACACCGACTACCCGGAGACGGCCCGCTTCGGCGGACCCACCGCCACCACCACAGCCGAGGAGGTGTTCGCCGCCGACTCGGCGGCTGCCCTCACGCAACTTACCGTCAGCGACCGCCACCAGGAAGCTGACGCTCGTGCGGTGACCGCTGCGAGCTTGGTGGACATCACCACCGCCTTCATCGGGGACACGGTCGGGGGTTTGCGGTGGCTGATCGACCACATCCGTCCGCACCAGCCCGCTCCGCCCCGCGAGGTCTACCAGCGTGCCGTCCAGTTGGCTAACCCCGACCAGTCCGGCCTGGCAGAGCTGTCGGGCGGTGAAGAGCTCCGCGCTCGGTGGGGCCTTCGCCGCCAAGCCCTGTCCGCCTATCGTGACACCCTGCGGACCCTCCCGGACGGCCCCGACAGCCTGCTGCCCGATCTCCTGCATCTGCACCACACCCGCATGATCGGACCTGACCCGGACAGCGAACGCATCTGCCTGCACCTGGCCCGCGCCGCCGCGCTGAGCTGGACCACGCGCGCACGGAGCCACCCATGACCACACCACACCCGGCCGCGCTGGCGGCGGCCACGGCAACCGCCGAGGCGCTGGCCGCCCCACAGGCCATCCAACGCGAGTCCTTGAATAGGAGGGCCAGGCCACAGTCCCTCGCCGGCGGCGCGGTCGGCATCGCCCTGCTGCACATCGAACGCGCCCGCGCCGGCCGCGGCGACGACGCTGCTGCCCACACCTGGCTGAAACGCGCCGCCTCCCAGCCCATCAGCGCAGGCGGCAACGCCAACCTGTTCCACGGCGCGCCTGCCCTCGGCTTCGCCCTGCACGCCGCCGGCACCACCCGGTACCGGCGCACTCTGTCCGCGATCGACGACACCACGATCGCGCTCACCCGCACCCGGCTGGCCACCGCCCACGCCCGCATCAACCGCGGCGAACCACTACTGATGCGCGAGTTCGACCTGATCCACGGCCTAACCGGACTCGGCGTCTACCACCTGCACCGCCACCCCGCCCACCCCGTCACCCGCGACGTGCTCGGCTACCTGGTCCGCCTCACCCACCCTTTCCCCCGCCGCACCAGTCCCGAAGGGTTGCCGCCGTGGTGGCTGCCCGTGGGATTGTCTGGCGAGCCCCACCCGAACTACCCGCACGGGCACGGCAACATCGGGGTCGCCCACGGCATCAGCGCGATCATCGCGCTGCTGTCCCTCGCCGTCCTGCACGACGTTCCCGGCGTCGGCATCCGCGACGCACTCGCCCGGCTCTGCGCCTGGACCGACGAATGGCGCCGAGACGACAGCACGGGTCCCTGGTGGCCCGGCTACCTCACCATCGACCACGCCCGCCGCCTCACACCACCCCAACGCCCCCGACCCTCCTGGTGCTACGGCATCGCCGGCACCGCCCGCGCCCAACACCTGGCCGGCATCGCCCTCGACGATCCCACCCGCCAAACAGCAGCGGAAAACGCGATGCTCGCCGCACTACGCGATCCCACTCAACGGGCCCTGCTCCCCGGAATCGGCCTGTGCCACGGAAAAGCCGGCCTGCTCCAGTCCGCCTTTCGCATGGCCGTCGACGCTCGCAGCCCCGCCCTGGCCGCCGAACTGCCCGACCTCGCAGCTCATCTCGCCACCCAGCTGACCCAACACATGACCGACCCCGAACTCATGGACGGAGCCGCCGGAGCCGCCCTCGCACTGCACGCTGTCGGCACCGGCGCCACGCCCGCATCTGCCTGGGACGCAGTCCTCCTCCTGGCCTGACCGCACACCCCCGCCCACGATGCAAGGACAGGGACAGCCGTGATACCCCCACCCTGGCTTCAGATCACCATCGAACTATCCAACCCGGCCCAGGCCGACGACATCGCCGTCGCTCACCTGGCGCCCATGCTCACCAAGGCGGAGGCCGAGAAGCTCATCACCGCCTGGTTCTTCATCCGCAAGACACCCCAATGGCGGCTGCGCTACCTCCCCGCCACAATGCAGGCGCGAATCCACCTGCTCGACCGCTTACACACACTCGAACGCGACCAGCTCATCGCCACAGCGGTCGAAGTCGTGTACGAGCCGGAAACCCGCGCCTTCGGTGGCACCCCGGCGATGACCGTGGCGCACCGGCTGTGGCACGCCGACAGCCGACACGTCCTGGACTACCTCGCCACTACCGCAGCAGACCCCACCGCCCGGCGCCGGCGAGAACTCGCGATCCTGCTCACCAGCACGCTGCTACGCGCCGCCGGCCTGGACTGGTACGAACAAGGCGACGTCTGGCACAGGGTCGCCGACCACCGACCACCACCTGACGCACCCGACCCCAACACCATCCCGGCACTGCACGCCGCCCTTCGAAAGCTGATGGGCACCGACCTCACCACCGTCACCACGCCAGGTACGCCCAGGGCCGCCACTGCCGGCTGGGCCGCAGCGTACGCCGCCGCCGGCCACGACCTGGCTCACCTCGCCGCCGCAGGTCGCCTCCATCGCGGGCTACGCGACGTCATGGCACACCACATCATCTTCGCGATGAACAGGCTCGGCCTGTCCTCCACCACCCAAGCCATCCTTGCCACCAACGCCGCCACCGCCATCTTCGGCCCCGACCCCAACCACCCAGCCCACGACCCGAAACCCCTGCCGCACACCGCCGACAGCTACGGAAGCCGGTAGCTGATATGGACGCCACCACAGCGCAAGCCCGAAGATTCCCCCTCGTCGCCCGGCCCCGACCCTGCTGCACCCCGCTCCCCGAACGCGTCGCCGACATCAGCCGCCGCGCTGCCGCCGCGTCCCGAGATCACGATGCCGCCGCCGCGTCAGCCGTGTTCAACCTCGCCGCGCTGCTGGCCTCCGACTGCGGGCTACCCAACCTGGCCCGCCAATGGTCAACACGTCTGGCCCGCGCCGCGCTCGCTCACCCTCCACAGGACTTCCGGACCGCAAGCCACAGCCTGGAGCCCATCATCAACCTCGCGCGACTGCGCACCCGCGCCGCAGACGGCACCGGCGCCTGGACAATCCTCCAACAGCTCTACCGGGCCGTCACCAACCGCACCGACACCAGCATCGACGGCATCACCGTCCCCGCCTCCCGCCTGGCACCCGACCGCAGCGAACACCGAGAACTCCGCCGCTGGCTGTGGGCGGTCCTGCTCTCCAGCGGCGCGCACGCCCTAGCCGTCGCCGGACGATGGGACGACGCCTACCACCAACTTCACCGGCACCACGGCATCGGCCGCCGCATGCTCGACGGCCGGCAGATCGCCGTCATCGCCCACACTCTCGCCGGCAGGCACAGCCACGCAATGACCCTGCTACGCGACACCAAGCCCGGCGAACCCTGGGAACACGCTGTCACCTGCCGCCTTGTCCTGATCTGCCAGCAGGGCGCCACCAGTAGCAGGCAGCGCGACCAGGCCGTGCGCGCCTACCAAGCACTGAACCCCGCCGCAGAGGGCCTAGCCGTGTTCCACACCCGCCTCGGGCTCTCCCTCATCGACGCCCTCGGCAGCATCCACCAGCCAGCAGCACAACCCATCGCCACTGACCTCATCAAGCGGGCCGCTGGGGACGGATACACAGCCCGAGACCTCCTCACCCACCCCGCCTGCCGCAGCCTCCTCACACCACGCCAGGCCGCGCAGCTCACGGACGTCGTCACCGCCTGCGGACTCGACACCGGCACCATCCCGACACCCCTGCTCACCGAACTCGCCCACGCGCTCGACACCGCCGAAGACACCCTCACCAGCACTTCCCCCGACACCAACCCCATCCACCCGCACCAAGCCCCGGGCTGATCGCCGCCGTGCAGCGCCTGGTCACCGCCACCGACGACACGACGCACAACCCATTACGCGCCGCCCCCGAATAGCGGAGGGTCCATGAGCAAGCAGACAAAGACCTCGGGTTCCTCGACCGGAACGGCGCACTGACCCGCGACCTGCGCGCCGTAGTGACCCACCACGTCCTGTTCCTGTTCAACCGCTCGCCACTCGGCCACTGCTACCTCGGCTGCTGGCCACGGCCGCCGGGCACATCACCTTCCACCACTCGTCCGACATCCCACCCGGCTATCAGCCTGCCGAGACGCTCCGAGTCACCGGGGCCGCCTGCGAAGGTCGACACGCCCTGGGCGACGACACGCGCGCTCCGGTCCACATCTGACCAGCTCCGGCGGCCGGTTCCGACGGGGATAGCGCTGAGGCGCCTGGCCCAGTAGTTCTTTGTTAGGCTACCGTGCCGCGGGTTGCCGATATTGGTGTGACTCGCATCGACAGCAGGTACGCCAATGAGAGTGGCATGCGAGTGCCGGTCGACTCGGGTCAGCAACGAGCATCGGGTGTCGACACCGCTGTCGGTGGCGTCGCGTGTAGCCCCTGCCGAAACTGGGATGCCCGAATGGCCTCACGTCCGAATAACGAACGCGTGACGAACGAAGCTGAGAGCGGCGGTGATGAAGTGTTGCCCGCGTTCCGGCCGGCGCGAAAGCCGCGACCGATCTTTGCTGGTACCGCCGCCCATCGCTTCCCGGAGCTACGCGCGCCGCGTGCGCATCTCGATCGGTTGCGCGTTCACCATCTCGACCTAGTGCGCCGCGTGCTTGAGGTCGACGGCGGTAAAGTTTACCTGCCGGATCTCTTGGTTATGTCGATGATGCAGCGGAGCTACGGCCTGGTGGAAGCGGTCGTTGACTGCGTTGACGGTTACAACTTGGCGGCGGCGGCTCCATTACTCCGGATGCAACTCGACACCCTCGTGCGGGCTTGCTACGTGGCGCATGTTCCGTTGGCCGACGACGTGGTCACAGCGATGCTAAAGGGGACCGAGTTCCGCAGGATGAAGGATGCCGACGGGAAGCCGCTGACCGACGCGCGCCTGATCGAGCTTGCGGCGCCGCATCACCCGTGGCTTCCGCCGGTCTACAAAGAAACGTCAGGCTGGGTGCACCTCTCTCTCAATCATCTCCGCGCCACATGGCAGATTACCGGCGACCAGATCAGCTCTGGCGTTCCGCTCCGGCCCGACGTAATCCCCGGGAAGCTCTGGTTGGAGTTGCTGGAGGCGATGACCACGGCGACCGAGCAACTCTTTGGCTACGTCGAGATGTGGGAGAGCCGGAAGGGGCTACCGCTCGGGCAGGCGCGAGGATGGCCGGATGCTGAGCCTGAACCGAGCGCCAGATACAGATCTTGAATGGTCAGGTTCGTCCGATGTGGTCTGTGTGACGGCTTGGGGCTGGGGTAGATCGGTGGGATGAGGTATCCCGATGGAGGTGGGTTGTCCGCGCGGGGGCGGGCGAAGCGTGAGGTGGTACGGCGGGAGGCGGCGGGGTGGTTCGCCGAGGGTGTGTCGGTGCCGGAGGTCGCGCGTCGGCTGCGGGTGTCGCAGACCGCGGTGTATGGCTGGCGTAAGCGGTGGCGGGCCGGTGGTGAGCAGGCTCTGGCTTCGAAGGGGCCTGGTGGGTCTCGGTGTCGGCTGGATGAGGGCCGGTTGCGGCGGCTGGCCGACGCCCTGGAGCAGGGTCCGGCGGCGCACGGGTTCGGTAGTGATCAGCGGTGGACCCTGGCGCGGGTGTCGGATCTGATCGCTCGGATGTTCCGCACCCGGTACACGCTGCGCGGGACGGCGAACATCATGTACCGGTTGGGTTGGTCGGTGCAGGTCTCCGCGCATCGTGCGGTCGAGCGGGACGAGGCCGCGATCATCTCGTGGCGGCGGGAGACGTGGCCGGCGGGAAAACGGTAGCGGCGCAGCGGCAGGCGTGGCTGGTCTTCGAAGACGAGGCCGGTCAAACGCTGCGCCCACCGAAGGCACCGCCGTCGGCTTGTCCACCACCTCGTGACGCCCTGGCCGCGTCGTGTGCCCCGGGCCAGAGCCCGGCCACTACCGTCGGTCCCCTACAGTCCGTTTCGTTCCATCGACCTGGAGCCGAAGATCCATGCCTGTGCCGCTCATCGACATTCCCGCCGACCTGCTCGCCGAGCTCCGCCGCGTGCGCGCCGGTGCCGACGACGATCGCGACGCCGCGCCGTCGGCGCTAGGTCTGCGCCCCCTCGCGGGAGGCATGCAAAACGACCTCTACCTGTGGACATCCCCGCACAACGACGACGTGGTGATCAAGCTGTACGTCAAGACCGACCGGCAGCGCGTGCAGAGGGAATGGACGGCCCTGACCCTGCTCGCCCCACACAGCCTCGGCACCGTCCCCGCCCCGTTGTGGCTCGACGAGACACCGATCGAGCCCGCGATCGGCATGACCCGGCTCCACGGCCAGCCGCTGATGAAGGCCGAGGACCAGCTTTCCACTCTGCGCGCCCTTGCGCACACCACCACGCAGCTGCAGGCCGTGCCCCTGAGCGGACTGCTGGCCGAACTTCCCCGGATCGACACAGGCGAGCACTACATGATCCGACTGACGCAGGCGTGGCCGGAGCTGCTGGCCGACCAGCCCGACGACCCACTCACCCCCGACATGCAGCGCCTGCTGGCGCTCTGGCAGCGCAGCGGAGACGCGGACCTGGTCACGGCGCCAGCCACACCGGTACTGTCCCGCGGTGATGCGAACCTGCTCAACTGGATGATGACCAACGACGGCATGGCCGCCTGCGTCGACTTCGAGTACGCCGGGTTCAGCAACGTTGCCTTCGACGCCGCCGACCTCATCGAGCACATCTCCGGCCGCGCGGTCCCAGACAGCATCTGGACCCAACTGCTGCCCGACCTCGGCGTCACCGACACCAACCGACGCCAGTTCGCCGCGAACCAACGCACCTGCGCCCTGCGCTGGCTAGCGATCCTGTGGAAACAGCGCGACCGCCGCCGCGATGAGTTCACCGCCCAGCACGAGCGCGTAGAGATGTTCTACAGCAGCGCCAACCCCTACGCCTGACCTCCACCCTCAAGACTCGGCACCTGGCCGCCGATTCCAAACTGGTGGATCAGGCTTTGTCGCATATCCGCAAGATGTGGTCGCGGCATCCCACCGCCACACCGGGCCACTTACCGCCGTCAGCGGGTGGGAAGCTCTCTGGCTGCCGATGACAGGCTCCGGGCTGCCCGCGGCAGTGGCGGATTCGCTGGACCTTCACGCGATCCAGGTCTGGGGGAGGATCATCGAATCGCTGCGCGGCGACCCGGGTCAGGCGATCAAGGTGGCCCGTGCCTTCCGAGCGTGCCGTCGTCGCGCCGTCCGGCTGTTGCCGGGCGTCGAGTGCGGCTTGGAGCTGCTCGGGCGGAAGCACAGGCTATGGGTGGCGACCAACGGTCTACCCGCTCAGCAGCGCATGAAGATCGCAGTCACCGGGCTGGAGGCGCTTCTCGACCGGGTCATGATCTCTGGTGAGGTCGGGGTAACGAAGGCAGAGCCCGGGTTTGCTGCGGCAGTCAGGCGATCACTACGCCCAAGGACGGGCAGCAAGTCTGTCTAATCGTCGGCGACAGCGCCAGCCAAGACCTGCGTCTGGCGGGCAACGGCGGTTGGCCGGCAGCACACATATGCCCGGAAGGCGAGTGCGCCGTCGACACACCTCGTGGCGTCGCCGTGACTCATGCGCCGTCGATTGCGCAGGTGAGCGTGCGCTGCGACTGCTGACCATTTGTGCATCGAGTCGCCCGCTGTTACCTTCGCTCGCCACTCGACGAGCTGAGCAGTTCGGCCGCATTGTGGTTTGGGTATCTGCTAGATCAGTGGTGGTGCCGGCGGCTTCACACGTCGTAGGCCCTCACGCTACCGCCGCCCGCTCGCCGTATCACAGGTGATGCCGGCCGACATGCTCCCGACATAGGCGGGCACACACGCGCGGCGATTTGTTGTTGTGGATCTTCGCCTGTGCCGGGTGTCTCCTCCCCCACGATGGTGCAGGTGAGGGGCGCTCAGGGCTGGCGGGGGCGGTGAATCCGGTTCGACGCGAGGCCGGGGCGACGGAGGCCCTGTGCTGCGCCGGCCGGTCGCGCCGATGCTCGCCGCGCCCGCCGATCAGGTGCCCGAAGGCCCGGGCCTTGTCCACGAGCCGAAGTGGGACGGGTGGAGGGCGATCGTCTTCCGCGAGGCCGACCGGGTGCACATCCAGAGCCGTGCCGGCCGGAACCTGAGCACCTACTTCCCAGATATTGCCCGCCTCGTGCGGGCGGCCGTCCCGCCGGGCGTCGTGTTGGACGGTGAGTTGATCGTGTGGGAGCGCGGGCGGACCAACTTCGCGCAGTTGCAGCGGCGAGTCACCGCAGGCCGGGGCCTTCTACGCCTGACCCGGCAGTGTCCGGCGCATTACGTGCTGTTCGACCTACTCGCCGACGACGGTCGGGTGATCCTGGACCTGCCGCTGTCGCAGCGGCGGGCCCGGCTGGAGCAACTGCTTGCCGAAGCGCCGCCCCAGCTCACCGTCACCCCACAGGCCACCGACATGGGACAGGTGTCGGAGTGGCTGACCCACTGGACCGTGGCAACGGGTATCGAGGGCGTGGTCAGCAAGCATTTGGACGGGCGGTACGAGCCGGGCCGGCGCGGCTGGTGGAAGTACCGGACCCGGATCACCACGGAGGCGATCGTCGGCGGGGTGACCGGTAACATCCGCCGGCCGGCCACGGTGCTCCTCGGTCGGTATGACCGGATGGGCCGTCTGCGCTATACCGGCCGCACTCATCCCCTCGACGGCAGGCAGCAGGCGGAGTTGGGCGGGCTGCTGTCGCCACTGCGTCCGCTGCAACGCAGCGGAGGGGCGGTCGTGCATCCGTGGCCGGTGCCGCTGCCCCCGACGTGGTCGGGCCAGCTTGATCAGCCAGAGCCGCTGCGGTACGTGCAGGTCGAGCCCACCGCCGTGGTGGAGATCGTGGCTGATGTGGCGTTTGAACACCAGCGGTGGCGGCACCGGGTGCGCTACGTCCGCGCTATGCCGCACCTGTCGGTGTATGACGTGCCGTTGCTGCTCGGGGAGGAGGAAGGCTACTTCGGCGATGCGTGACCGCCCGCCTACCTGGACGCCCATCGTGCAGACGGCGATGATCTGCGACAACGCCGCCGAGCAGTGGAAGAAAGACAACCCCCGACGGGGCACCGAGCGGACACCCGTGTGGTGTGAGGCGGATCAGAGCACCCCGACGCGGCCGGCGAATTCGCGCACACTTGGGAGGCTGTGACTGTTGCGGGAGAGCAGGTCGGCGGTGAGCTGCTGCGCCCAGGGCCGGAACCGGACCTCCTGTGGGGTGTCGCGCTCGGCGGCAAGCAGCGCCTGGAACGTGGCCTGCGGGCGACCGCGGCCGTGCAGCGCCAGGGCGGTGTCCTCCCAGTACCGGGCGCGGCGCTCCGGCGAGATGATCCGGGCCGGGTCGACCAGCCGCGCGTAGTCGACGGCGGTGCCGTAGTCGCCGAGGACCCGCGACACGCTGATCTTGTAGACGGCGAGGTCGAGCATGTTGAACCGGTCGTCCTTGATGCCGCTGGCCCGGCGGGCGGCGTCTTCGGCCTCGCCGAGCAGGGTCCAGGCGCCGTCGCGGTCGTCGCGCATCGCGGCGGTGTACGAGGCCGCAGCCAGCAGTTGCCCGTACAGGGCGCTGTGGGCGGCGTCGGGCAGGCCGGTGTCGGCCTGCAACGCTCGGGCGGCATCGAGCATCAGCTTTTGCGCGCCGTCGCGGTGCTGGGTGCGGCGCATGACGGTCGCGGCCAGCCTGCGCGCGTCGGCCAGCGCCATCGGGTCGTCGCCGCCACGGGCGGCCTGCACCGCCCGGTCGGCGGTGGCCCAGGCCATGCCGTTGTCGTGCAGCTTGATCAGCAGTTGGGTGGCAACGTTGTAGGCTTGGGCTAGGCGGCTGGCCGCCAGAGGCGCCTCGTCGACGGCGGCGGCGTCGCGGCCGGCGATGGCCTGGGCGAGCAGCCGAGGCAGGCGGCGGGCGAGCTGGGTGTAGCGGGTGGCCCGGAAGTCGGCGCGGGCGGCGGCCAGCTGCGCGGCCAGCTGATTGCCCGGAATCGGCGTAACGCTGACCCGCTCGAACAGCACGTCTTCGACGGTGTCCGCCAGGCCCTGCGCGGTCGCAGGCTGGTTCAGAGGCAGGACCATGGCCCCGGTCATCGCGGCGGCGGTCGTCGCGATCAGGTCGCGTCGGCGCATCGGGTCACCATCCTCATCGACACCTGTGCTCAGGCTATCCGTGCTGGTGTCGAAGGTCGATCGTGACAGCCCGAACAGGTACGCCGGGATGGCGAACACCTCGGCGAGGCGGCGAAGCTCACGCACGTCCCAGTGGCGGTTGCGCTTAGTCTCCATCCGACTCAGCGTCGAGGCGGAGAACCCGGCCAACGCGGCGGCCTCTTCCAGGTTCAGCCCGGCCGCTACTCGCGCGGTGCGCAGCACGGTGCCGTAGTCGCCGCTGCTGGCCGCCTGCGCGACGGCCGGCATCGTGGTCCACGCGGTCCAGGTGCTCATCCGGCACCTCCATCCACGGTGGCAGGAATTTGAGCGTGACCGATGTTTGCGGGTTGTGCAAGCAGGTTGCGCCATGCTCGGCGACGTCTTCGATCCGGCCGCGTACGCCGGTGTGCTGGATACATCCACCCAGGGAGACAAGGAGTCCCGCGATGATGCACCTGACCGCACCGGACACCCCGACCACCGTCACCGACCTCGTGCATGCCGGACTGCTGGAACTCGGCGACGGCTGCCAGATCCACCCCAGCGCGGTGTTCCTCCCCGCCGACATGCTGGGAACCATCCGACCGATCGCGCTCGGCGACCGGCTGGCGGTCGGCGCGTTCACGGTCGTGCACGGCGGCACCACGGTCGGCCGCGACACCCGCATCGGGCACCGCGTGACGGTGGGCGAGCCGGAGTACGGCTACGCCCTGCGCCGCGTCTACCAGGGCGCGGGCGTACCCACCACGATCGGCATCGGGGCGGTGCTGCGCGCCGGGGCGACCGTCTACGCCGGGGCCAGCGTCGGCGACGACACCACCATCGGCCACCACACGCTGCTGCGCACCAACGTCAGGGTCGGCACCGGCAGCCAGCTCGCGGCGAACCTCACCGTCGAGCGCGGCTGTGCCATCGGTGACGGGGTGCGCTGCTCGCCCGGCTCGCACCTGACCGCCGACACCGTGGTCGCCGACCGGGCGTTCATCGGCGCCGGGGTGCGCACCATCAACGACAAGGAGCTGATCTGGCGTGCCCCGGACAACGAGCAGCCGCTGCTGCCGCCGAGGTTCGCCTACGGCTGCAAGGTCGGCTCCGGTGCGGTCATCCTCGCCGGCGTCACGATCGGCGAGCACGCCCTGGTCGGCGCCGGATCGGTCGTCACCAAGGACGTGCGGGCCCGCGCCATCGTCTACGGCGTGCCCGCCACCCGGCACGGGGAGGTGAACCTGTGACCAGCGCGATGACGTGGCTTGACCCGCTGCGCACCAGTGTGCCCGAGATCGACGACACCGGTTGGCGGGACCTGCACCGGCTGGCCGATGCCTTCGGCGGACTGTGCGCGACCGCTCCGGCCCCACAGGATGCGGCCGCCTGGTCACGGTGGCTGCTCGGCCTGCGCCACGAGCTCGCCGACCGGGGACACCGCGCCCCGACCGGGCGGGCGGGACTGCTCTGGCAGACCCTGGCCCAGTTCACCGCCGGGTTCCACGATCTGGACTTACGCGATGCCACCGGTCCCGGGCACGGGGCGATGATCCTGGCCGAAGGAACCCCGCAGGCCGGCACCCACTGGGGCGCGCGGCTTTCCGCTGGGGAACTGGTCGGGATCGCCGCGACCGAGCGGCACGGCGGCTCGCGTATCCAGGAGATCACCGCCCGCGCGACGGTTCGCCGTGACGGGACGTGGCGGCTCACCGGCGAGAAGTGCTGGGTGTCGCGGCTGACGGAGTCGGCCGGGTTCGTGGTGTTCTTCCGCGACCCGGACGTCCGGATCAGCGCGGCCGCCGTCGACGCCGACCAGCCGACGCTGGAACGGGAGGTGATCGAGCCGTTCGGGCTGGGCGGCTGGTCGTGGGGCGTGCTGCGCCTGCACGAACTGCCCGTCGACCCGGCGACCGACCTTGTCGGCCGCACCGGTGATGGCCTCGGGGTGTTCCGGCGCCACTTCGCCAGATTCCGGCCGCTGATCACCGCGACGGCGCTGGGCACCGCCGCCGGGGTGCACACCCTGGTCACCGACGCCCTGGCCGCCAAGACCCGGGTCGGGGTGCTGCCCCGGGTGCGGGACAACGCCCTGGTGGTCCTCGGCCGTACCCACGCCGAGATCACCGCCGCGCTGCTGGCGGCGCTCACCATCAGCCGCCTGGCCACCGACGCGCACCCGCACGCCGACTTCGCCGCACGGGTCGGCAAGGCGGCCGGCGTCGATTCGGCCGTGCGCGCCGTGGCGGACCTCGCGCCGTTGATCGGCGCGGCCGGGTTCCAGCGGGCACACCCGGTCGCCAAGGCCCGCGCCGACCTGACCGGGCTACTGTACGCCGACGGCATCCACGACAGCCTCTACCGGTCCGGCGGCGCAAGCCTCCTGACCGACCCAGTCGCCCCTGCGATGCCGGTCTCGCCCGGCATCGCGGCTGCCGACCGCCACGGCAAGGCGGCCTGAACACCAGAGGCGGTGCGCTCCCTCCTCACCGAGGAGCGCACCGCCTACGCATGTCAGCGCGTGTGGAAGCCGTTCTCTAGGTCGAACATCGTGCCCTCGGACTTAGCCCGCAGCGCAGCGACGACCCGGCGTGCCAGCAGCTCCGACATCCGCTCCCGAATCTGCTCCTCGGCGCACCAGGCCCAACTGATCAGCTCGTCCGGCGGCAGGTGGATGTCGGCCGTGCCCACCTCACCGAGAGAGCCGCCGTCGTAGACGAACATCACGCCCTCGGTGCGGCCCGGCCGGGGCGGCACCCAGTCGGTCACCAACAGCCGGCCGGGCACGATCGACTTGCCCAGCTCCTCCTTCACCTCGCGGACCGCCGCCTGCCGAGGGGACTCGTCCGCGTCAACGCACCCGCCGACGATCTCCCAGTAGTCCTTATAGACGGGCTCGACCAGCAATGCCCGCCCGGCAGCGTCGGTGAACAGAACTGCCGCGCCCATTCGCTTGCGGGGAAGCGTTGCGGTGTAGTCGCCGGATGGTGTGCTCACCTCCGCAGGCTACCCGCGCCAGCGACCCCGGCACGTCACCTCTGGCGGTCTCGGACGGTCGACGCGACGACGTGGTCCGACGAGCCGCGCCACCAAGCGATCAACGTTAACGCCGACCGGCAGATCGCCGAGGAAGCGAAACGTTGGATGTGAGCAGGCCGTGGGGCCCATCACCGGAGCAGCCGGCGGGTCGTGGGTGTTCCGTGGGTGCTCGGATGCCAGCGACCCCGGGCGGATTCTATGCCGAAAATCTGGATTCCATGCCGAGGTACCTGCCGGCTCGACGAACACATTGGGCAACGACCACGCTGACCTGCCGATACTCGGCGGCCACTTCCTGGATTACGAGCCGAGAATCCGGACGAAATGCTTTACGTTCATTAACAGGGCCGCATGAGGATTAAAAGTCCTCAGCTCTGCCATTGAGCTAACGGCCCGTAGGGCCCTCAGGTTACCCGATCACCTGTCTCCGGGTTGAGGTCCACCCGCGGTCGCAGGAGCGACAATGACGGCGGGAGTGAACCCGCCCCGGCGGGGCCCGCTGGATGATCCGAAACCCCAGGTGAAAACCTCGATGTACACCGGACGCTCCACCGCCGGCCAGCGTCGCCGGAATCCTCGTCGGTGGCACTTTCATCCTCATCGCCACCGCGTGCCACGCCGCCGCCGCGATGATGGTCCGCCGCCGGTACGCCGAGACCTCATGCCCGGTGTCGCAGGAAGATCACGAAGTATGCGCCCAGACGGTCAGGTTGGACGTGCGACCTCGAAGGCGCAGCCCCAAGCAAGCGTAAGGCCGGCCCCGCCGTGGCCGTAGTTGTGGATTACCCGTGCGCCATCGAGCTGCTCTTCCTCGACCCGTACGTACGGCCGGGTAGGACGTAGTCCGACCCGATGCTCGACGACCCGGGCATCACGGAGGCGTGGCTCGACCTCGGCGCAGCGGGCGACGATCGCCGCAGCGATCCCTGGATCTGGTTCTCGGTTCCACTCGCCGGGTTGGGCGGTACCGCCGAGCACGAGAGCCTTACCCTGGGGATAGAAGTGCAGCAGGTCCGATGAGAGCCCGGTGTCTTCGGAGAAGAACTCGGTGACGCCAGGATTTTCCACCACGACGAGCTGCCCACGGATCGGTGTGAGGTCGGGGTCGGGTACGAGGTCTCTGGCGCCCATCCCGGCGCAGTTGACGACAAGGGGCGCAACGGAAACGGCCTCGTCGAGTGAGTTGATCCGGCGGATCGCGATCTCGCCGCCGGCTGCCTTCAGCCGCCCGCGCAGGTAGCCGAGGTAGACCGGCATGTCGACCAGCGGGGCGGTGTACCGCCACCCGGTAGCGAAGCCGCTCGGCAGTTCGCTCGGCTCGCACATCCGGAATCCGTCGAGCTGATCGCCCCATTCTGGCGGTTCAACGGGCTCTCGGGATGCCTCAACTCCAGAGACGAGCCGCACCCCGGTCGCCGGGTCGGTAGCGAGCTGCCGCAGGACCTCCAGTGTCTGGGCGCTCCACACCCGCACCCGGTCGACGGGTTCGACGAGGTACGGGCCCCACATGGCCCCGGCGGCGTACGACGTGGTCCGGTGCGATGGCTCAGCTGCCCAGATCGTGACCCGCAGTCCGGCTTTGGCGAGGCAGATAGCGGTGGTGAGGCCGGTGACGCCGGCACCGATCACCAAGGCGTCGAGATCGGTGCGGCTCATCGGTTGACCGTAGTGTCAGGCTGGTTGGCGAGCGAGCGCGTTCTCAAGCTCGGGGAGCAGGTCGGCGACGCCCTGGTTCCGCTTCCTTCGGCAGAGTTCCTGCGCAAGGGTGCTGAGCAGGGCGCTACTACGAGGCGAACGGACCTGGTCGAGCCGGGGCAGGGCCATCCGGATTACGGCGCAGGCGTCGTCGAGTTTGCCGTGGGCGGTGTAGCCGAGCGCGAGCCAGGCACCTTCGTAGAGGGCGCGCCGCTGGTAGGGGACGTCTGGCCGACGGGCGTACGCCCCGGTGCGCAGAAGTGCCTCGCCCTTGCGGAGCAGGGCCCGCCCGTCGGTTCCCCTGCCACCGGCCACCACCTGTCGGCCGGCGAGGATCATCGCGTAGCCGGCCTGGCAGTCGAGGTGGTTCGGCGTCAGGTAGTACATCCACTCCGGGTCGCGGTCGGGATTCCGCTTCGCGAGCTGGTCGTGGGAACCTGGTCCGGACGGTCAGCTCGATCACCGCCTTCGCCTGCCTGCTCGGCGCACTGCTCACCCGGTAGGCCCCGCCGCCGGGCCTGCGAGCCGCCACTCTTCGCAGGCGGTGGTCGGAGAACACGCTTGGGGAGCGGTTTACCGGGTACGGACCGGGCATGCGGATCGTGGTGGTGGGGGCGAGCGGAAACGTCGGCACCGCGCTGCTGCGCCGGTTGAGGCGCGAGCGCGACGTCCAGATCGTCGGGGTGGCACGACGGTTGCCGGACGCGGGGGCCGGCGTGCCGTACGAGGGGGTGCGGTGGCACTCCTGCGACATCGGGTTGGCCGGTGCGGTGGACCACCTCGTGGAGATCTTCGCCGGGGCTGCCGTGGTGGTGCACCTGGCCTGGCAGATCCAGCCCAGCCACGACCAGCGGGTGTTGCGCCGCACCAACGTGGGGGGTAGCCGGGCGGTGATCGACGCGGTGCTGCGGGCCCGGGTACCCGCGCTGGTGTACGCCTCGTCGGTCGGCACGTACGCGCCCGGCCCGAAGGACATGCCGATCAGCGAGAGCTGGCCGACCACCGGGGTGCCCGGGTCGTCGTACAGTCAGCACAAGGCGGCGGTGGAGGAGACGCTCGACGGGATCGAGCGGAGCCATCCGGCGTTGCGGCTGGTGCGGATGCGCCCTGGGCTGGTTTTCCAGCGGGACGCCGGCACCGAGATCACCCGCTATTTTCTGGGACCGCTGGCGCCGGTGCGGCTGCTGCGGTTCGGCCGGCTGCCGCTGGTGCCGACGAACCGGCGGCTGCGGATGCAGGCGGTGCACGCCGATGACGTGGCCGACGCGTACGCCCGGGCGATCCTGGGTGACGCCCGTGGCGCCTTCAACCTGGCCACGGACCCGGTGCTGACCCCGGAGCTGGTGGCCCGGCACTTTCACGGCTGGACGGTGCCGGTGGCCGCCCCGGTGCTGCGTGCCGCCGCAGCCCTCACCTGGCGGGCCCGGCTGCAACCGGTCGATGCGGGCTGGGTGGAGTTGGCGCTGAACGCGCCGCTGATGTCCAGCGAACGGGCCACCACCGAGCTGGGTTGGCAGCCGCGCGTCGACTCGGTCACCGCGCTGCGGGAACTCTTCGCCGGTGTGGCCGAGCGTGCCCACACGCCCAGCCCACCCATGTCCGCCACGCCGGGCCTTCCCGCCGGGGTGAGCAACCCCAACTGAACTCGCCGCCCTGTTGACCAAGCGCTTTCGGGCGGGAATTGGTGCCGCCGGTGACGCGAACCTCTTGGTCAACCACTCCGGAGGGCATCCGGATGTCGGGTCAGCGGGGGGTGGTGGTGGCGGCGAAGGTGGGTTTGCCGGAGCCCAGGTAGAAGATGCCGGGGTAGGTCTCGAAGCCGTGGCTGGGGTTGCGGCGCAGGGTCGAGTTCTCGATCCGTAGGGTGCCGGTGCGGTCGTTGCTGACGAAGAAGAGCGCTCCGCCGCCCTCCCTGGCGTCGTTGTCCTCGACGACCGTGCCGGCGACGCGTACCGAGAACGTGTCGCCGTCGCAGTAGATCGCGCCGCCGCTGCCGCCGCCCGGCGTGCCGGAACGGGCCGGGTTGGCGCCGTTGCCGACCGCCTCGTTGTCCCGCAGCACGCTGTTGAGCACCACCCAGGAGACACCGATGCTGCTCAACGCGCCGCCATTGGCGCACGAGCCGCCGGTGAAGGTGCTGTTGACCACGTACACCGGCTGGTCGTCGTGCTGGTCGAGGACCCGGATGGCGGCACCGCCGAGGTCCGGTCCGGTCCGGTCGCAGCGGTTGTCGACGAAGCGCGAGTTGACCACCTTGAACCGGCCGCCCCGTACGAAGATCGCCCCACCGCCGCCGCCCTCGGTGTGCTGGCCGGTGGCGTCGCCGTCGACGAAGGTGAGGTTCTGCACGGTGAGCTGCGGGTGGTCCTGGTCGTTGCAGTGCGAGGTGGTCCAGCCCTGCAACGCGTCGCAGGTGTTCATGTAGAGAATTCGCCGCTTGCCCTGGCCGCTGAGGGTGATCCGGCCACCGCCGTCGAGCACCACCTTCGGGCCGTTGGCGTTGCGCACCTTGGCGGTCGCCGCCATCCGGATGGTCAACGGATCGGGGCCGCAGTCGAAGGTGATGATCCCACCGGCGGCAACCGCCCGGACCACGGCGGCGGAGGTGCAACTGGCCGGGGAACCGTTGCCGATGGTGCGGGTCGGCTTCGACGTGTCGACGGCCTGGGCCGCCGCCGGCACAGAGACCCGACCAGTCGGATTGCCGGTGTCCCGTACCACCTGCCGGCTTGCGGACGGGCTCGGGCTGGCGCTGGCAGCGGGCGTACCCAGGCCGGCACGGGCCGGCGGGGTGGCCTGCCCGAGCGGCTCCTGGCCGGCCCCTGTCGGCGAGGCGGCGTCGGTCACCGGCGGCTGGGCGCTGCGCGGATCAGCGCGCGGCGCCGGCGGGCCGCAGGCGGCCACGGCGACCATGACGCCGAGCGCGACCACAGCGGTGGAGAGTCTCAGACGCACTCCGTGATGCTAGGCCCTGTGTCAAAGTCCCCGGAGAACTCGACCGGGACCGGGGGCGCGGGTCGCCGGCGCGAGCCCTTCTAGGAGAGTGGTACGTGGTGCAGGTGTCGTCGGCGGCGCAACCGGACGGCGAACACCGCCGCCACCGCCACGATCAGCAGCACGGTGACCTCCAGCCCGTGCAGGAAACCCCGGGTCAGGTAACCGTTGTCGGTGTGGTCCACCGCCCAGGTGGCGATCTCCCGGCTGGACCAGAACGGGGTCAGCTTCGCCCCGGCGTCGGCCGGATCGAGCAGCATCTGCATCGTCACCACGGTGAGCAGCAGCAGGGTGCCCTCCAACTCCCGGGGCAGCAGAGCGCCGATCAGCATGCCGAACGGTGCGGCCACCGCCACGCAGCAGAGCATCGCCACGGCGATCCCGGCGTACCGCAGGTTGGCCGCGTCGAAGACGGTGAGCAGGAAGAACGGCACCGAGATCGCCAACCCGAGCGCCCACAGGCCGAGCATCCGGCCGATGTAGAGGTGGTGCGGCCGGTAGCCGGCGAGCCGGAGCCGGGGTTCCAACTCGCGGGCGGCGCTGGTGGCGAAGAGCGCGGCGGTGCTGACCGCCCAGCTGATGCCGAGCAGCAACGCCCGGACGGACTGCCCGACGTAGGCGTCCCGACGGATCAGCCAGAAGGTCAACGGCATCAACAGCAGGAGCAGGAGTACGCCCCGGCGGCGCGCCAGCTCCCGCAGCGTCATCTCGGCCACGGTGAACAGTCGGTTCACGGTCGGCCTCCCTGCAGGGCGGGGGTCAGGTCGAGCACCACGTCGACCCGGTCCAGTTGGTTGAGCAGGTGGGTCACCACGACGATGGCCCGTCCCTCGTCGCGCAACCGGAGCAACTGGTCCCAGAGATTGACGTAGCTGCCCTGGTCGAAGCCTTGGTACGGCTCGTCGAGCAGCAGCACGTCCGGCTCGGCGAGGGTGGACATGGTGAGGTTCAGCTTCTGCCGCGTACCGCCGGAGAGGTGCCGGGCGAGCACGTCGCCCTCCGCGTCCCAGCCGAGTTGCCGGGCTGCCGTCCGGCCGGCCCGCCGGGCCGGGCCCCGTGCCACGCCCTGACCGGCGCCCACCAGCACGAAATGCTCGTCGGGCAGCAGGAAGTCGGCCGTGCCGCCGTGCTGTGGGCAGAAGCCGAGCCGGCCGGAGACGGTCACCTCGCCGCCGTCTGGGGAGATCAGCCCGGCGCAGATCCGCAGGAAGGTGCTCTTGCCGCAGCCGTTCGCGCCGACCACCGCGGCGATCTGCCCGGCCCGAACGCTCAGCGACGCGTCGCGCAGCACCGTGCGTCGCCCGTACCGTTTGGTGATGTTCCGGGCGTGCAGCCGGACCGGGCCGGTGCGTGGGCCGGGCGTGGTGCCGATGCTCTCCACGATCGCGGCCGCGTACGTCTGCGGCGGGCCGAAGACCAGCCACGGATCGCCCCCGCCGTCCCGCAGGTGCGTGGCGGCCTCGGCGACCACGTGCCGGGCGGCGTCGACCGCCACCCGGCGCTGGTGCAGCTCGGCCGCGAACGCCCGCAGCCAGTCGTCGGCATTCATCCCTCGACCCCCTTCGTGACGATGCCGGTCACCGGAGCCACGAACGCCAACCAGGCGTTGCCGCCGTGCCGCAGCGCCGCCTGCCCGTCGTCGGTGAGCCGGTAGTACTTGCGGGCCGGGCCAGCCCCGCCCTCCCGCCACTGCGCGGTGACCAGCCCGGTACGTTGCAGCCGCAGCAGCACCGGGTAGAGCGTGCCGCCCTGGATCGGCCCGACGCCCGCGTCGTCGAGCGACTGGGCGAGCTGGTAGCCGTAGGACTCACCGTCGCGCAGCAGGGCGAGCACGCAGAGGTCGAGCACCCCGCGTAGCCACTGCCCTCGACGGTCGGAATCCACCCGGCGAACCCTAGTGGTGCTATCTAGATGGCGCAACTACCTAGTGGCGGACGGTGCGGAACGGTCCCGGCTCAGCCGTCGACGATGTCGGAGATCACGACGGTGACGTTGTCCGGCGCACCGGCCTGGTGGGCGAGCTTGACCAACTGCTCGCCGCACTGCTGGCGGTCGGCGTGCATCCCCAACGTGGCGGCGATCGCGTCGCCGGTCACGTAGTCGGAGAGCCCGTCGCTGCAGAGCAGCAGCCGATCACCGACGGTAACGGTCACCATGCCCAGGGTCGGCGGCGCATCCGCGCCCTGCACCGCACGGGTCACCAGCGAGCGTTGCGGGTGGTGCCGGGCCTGCTCGGGAGTGAGCGCACCCTGGTCGACCAGCGCCTGCACGAAGGTGTCGTCCCGGGTCAGTTGGCGCAGCTGAGCGTCGTGCAACAGGTAACAGCGGGAGTCGCCCACCTGGGCCAGCACCAGGGTGTCACCCGCGAGCAGGGCCGCGGTCAGCGTCGTACCCATGCCGTCGCGTGCGGGGTCGGCGAAGATCGCGGCGTGGATGCGCTTGTTGGCCGTGCTCACCACCGCGCGCAGCGCCTCGGTGGCGGCGTCCGGCGTGGTCGGCGGAACCAACTCGTCGAGGATCCGGATGACGATCTCGCTGGCCACCTCACCGGCGGGCAGCCCACCCATGCCGTCGGCCACCGCCACGAGGCGGTCGCCCGCGAGGGCGGAGTCCTCGTTGTTGGTCCGGACCAGACCGATGTCGTTGAGAATGGCCGAGCGGAGGATCAGCGTCATGGGGTCAAGCTTGCCAAGAAGACCCTTCCCGCGTCTCTACGCACTACTGCGTAGGGTTGAGGAATGTTGCCGGTGTCCATGGTCGGGCGGGTCGGTGAGCTGGCTGAGCTGGACCGGGCCTGGTCCGCCGTGGTCCTCGGCCGTCGCCGCTCGCCGGCCGTCGCGGTCGTCACCGGAGGCGCCGGGGTAGGCAAGAGTATGCTGGTCGCCGCCGCGCTGGACGGCTTCACGCCGCGGCCGGAGGTGGTCCTCGGCGGAGCCGCCCGGGTGCACAGCCCCGCCCCGTACGACTGGTTGGCCGCCGTGCTGAGCGGACGCGACACCAGCCGGCTCGACCTGCCGGCCGACGCGCTGGCCTGGCTCGCCCAGCAGCCGACCGCGCCGCGCGAGCGATACGCACCCGGTGCCCTGCTCCGCCTCGCCGTGCACACCGTGCGGGCACTGGTCGCCGCCGGCCCGGCGGTGCTCGTCGTGGAGGATCTGCACGCCCTCGACCCGGCCAGCCTCAACCTGGTCGGCGAACTGGCCACCGCCGCCGGGCTGCCGGCCCTGCTGGTGGTGGCGACCAGGCCCGCCGCGCACGCGGTCGCACCCGAACTCGCGGGCCGCACCCTGGCCCGCCTCTGCGGGGTACGCGGCGTGGTGCGCCAGCACCTCGGGCCGCTGCGGCCCGCCGAGGTCGCCGAGGTGCTGACCCAGGTGTACGCCGGCCGTACCCTCGCCGCCCAGCTGGTGCACCAGGTCTGGCAGCACACCGGTGGCAACCCGTACGTGCTCACCGAGCTACTCGCCGCGCATGCCGGGCAGGATCCGGAGGCGCTGCTCGACCCGCCGTCCCCGCAATCCTCCCCGCCGTTTCCGCGCTCCTCCCCGCCGGTGCCGCTGTCTTCGTCCGTGCCGTCCGCCGCGTCCCCGCCCGAGGCGCGGTCGGTGTCGCCACTGCCTCCGTCTGCGTCCCGACCGGCGTCCGCACCGGTGTTCCGGCCTCCGTCGATCTTCGCGCCCTCGGTCGACGGGCCGACCCCGCTCAACGACCCGTCCCCGGCCGGCGGGCTGCCCGCGGCCCCGTCGGCACTGACCGGTCGGGAGGTCGAGGTGCTCGAATGCCTGGTCGCCGGGATGTCCAACAAGCAGGTGGCGCGGGCCCTCGGGATCTCGGTGCGGACGGTCACCGTGCACGTGTCCAACCTGCTGCGCAAGACAGGTTCGGCCTCGCGTACCGAGGTGGCGCTCTGGGCGGTACGGCAGCGGCCGGCCGCGCCGGCACCGGTCGACGGCTGACAGCGCTCCCGGCCCGGTCAAGGTTCGACGACTGGGGCCCCGAGTGTTAGGAGAGGGGCCTTTACCTACGCCAGGCGTTAACAGGGGCCCCTCCTTACTTACTTGCCGGGGTAGCGCAGGAGCAGGCTGGCGGCCACTTCCTCGTCGCCGATCGCGGCGTACACGTGCGGTACGTCGGAGTTCCAGCGCAGGTGTCCGCCGACGCCGGCGGTAAGTGGCGCGTCGGCCGGCCCCGCGCACAGCATCCCGGCGAAGACCGTCGCGTGCTCGGTGACCCCGGACTGGTGCGCGGGGGAGAGTTGACCGGGGCCGGGTGCCACCCGCATCCGGTACAGCTCGTACGTGGCGTCCGCGTCGTCGAACACCTCCAGCAGGACGGCACTGACCGCCGCGCCGTGCACGGTCGGCGTGGCGGCTGCCCCGGCGAGCACGGCCGTCAGCGGTACGCCCAGCTGCGCGGTGACCGTGTTCAGCGTCTCCAGGGTGGGGTTGCGGGTGCCGTTCTCCAGCCCGGAAAGCGTCGCCTTGCCCACGCCCGCCCGCCTGGCCAGCGCGGACAGCGAGATCCCGCGTGCCTCACGCAGGGCGCGGACCTGCCGCCCGACGGTCGCCGGGTCCGCCTCGGTGCCAGCGACCTGGGTCGTGGTGCCGGGCGCGGGCTGAATCGTGGTCCCGGCCGTGGCAGGCTCGACCGGCGGGACGCGCTTGCGGACGTCGTACCGGAAGTGGCCCGCCGGCGTGGGATCTGGTGGTCGGGGATCTGGTGGTAACTGCGGCACCCCGCTATGGTGCTACACGCGGCCGTTCCGTAAACGGAACGTGCGGGAGGGTGGGGCATGGCGGGGCGGTTGCAGCCGGTGCTGGCGGGCGTGGTGACCGCGCTGGTCGGCTTCGCCAGTTCGTTCACCGTGGTGCTGGCGGGGCTGCGCGCGGCCGGCGCCTCCGCGACGCAGGCCGCCTCCGGGCTGCTCGTACTCAGCGTCGGCGCCGGCCTCTGCGCCGTTTGGCTGGGCCTGCGACACCGGCTGCCGCTGAGCATCGCCTGGTCCACGCCCGGCGCGGCGCTACTGGTGGCGACCGGCCCGGTGGCCGGCGGCTGGCCGGTAGCGGTCGGCGCGTTCCTCGTCTCGGGCCTGCTCATCGTGGCAACCGGGCTGTTGCCGACGTTGGGTCGGGCCGTGGCGGCGATCCCCAAGCCGGTTGCCGGGGCGATGCTCGCCGGAGTGCTGCTGCCGCTGTGTACCGCACCGGTCCGGGCGCTCGTCGAAGTGCCCCGGCTGGCCGTCCCGGTGCTGCTCTGCTGGTTGCTGCTGCACCGGTTCGCCCGCCGCTGGGCGGTCCCCGGAGCGCTGGTGGCGGCGGCGGTGGCGATCGCGCTGACCAGCTCCGGTGGCGGTGGCAACGGTGGGATGCGCCCGGTGATCGAACTGACCGCTCCGCAGTTGAGCCTGCCGGCGCTGGTCGGGTTGGCATTGCCGCTGTTCCTGGTGACCATGGCGGCGCAGAATGTGCCCGGCACCGCCGTGCTGGTCGGCTACGGTTACCGGCCGCCGCTCGGCTCGGTGCTGCGTACCACCGGGCTGGCCAGCGTGGCTGCGGCGCCGGCGGGCGGGCACGCGGTCAACCTGGCGGCCATCACCGCCGCGCTGGCGGCCGGACCGGACGCGCACCCGGACCCGGACCGGCGCTGGATCGCCTCGGTGACCGCCGGGGTCGGGCTGGCCCTGCTCGGGCTGGGTGCCGGTGCGGCCACCACCCTGGCCGGTTGGGCGCCGCCGCTGCTGGTCGAGGCGGTGGCCGGGCTTGCCCTGATCGGCGCCCTGGCCACCGCTCTCACCTCGGCGCTGGCCGACCCGTCGACCCGCGAAGCTGCGGTGGTCACCCTGGTGATCACCGCCTCCGGGGTCCCGCTGGCCGCGTTCTGGGGCCTGGCGGTCGGCTGCCTGATGCTCCTCCTCTTCCCCACCCCCCCACCCGGTCCCACCCCACTCTCGGACAGCGCCGTTGATCATGAGGTTCGCCGGGTGGCAAGCGCTTTCCGAACCCGCTAACCTCATGATCGACATGGCGGGCCTGGGGCTGGGGTGGCGGGTCAGGCTTCGGGGGGGAGGGCGGTGGCGGGGGTGTTGAGGTGGACTTCGGTGGGGGTGACGGTGGCGATCTGGTCGGCCAGGACGTAGACCGCGCCGGTGGGGGCCCGGTCGCTGGAGACCTTGAGGTAGCCGGTACGCAGCAGCCGGGCGGCCAGGTCCGCCGGCACGTCCGGCTCCTCCACGGTCGCTGATTCGATCAGTTCGTCCAGGCTGCTGCCGGGATCTGTGGTCGGCGCCTGCACGGTCACCGCGTTGGGGTCACCGCGCTGGACGAGGTCCACCGTGCCCACGTCGGTGCCCGCCGAGTCGACCACCCGCATGCCGGTGGTGACCCGTGAGACGGTCGTCTGCTGATCGATGCCCTGCTGCTCCATCTTTGCGCGGTTCCCGCCCCCCGCATCCGTTAAACGCCACCCGGCCGCGCCGCCCCGCCCGGAGCGGTGCGCGGGTGGGGTCAGGGGGTGGTGGGGGTCCAGCCGGATGGGGGTCGGGGGGAGAGTTCGCGCCAGGTGTCGTAGCCCTGGAGCAGTGCGCGTACCGTCTCCTCGGCGTCGTCGACGGTGTCGTACTCGTAGAAGCGGGAGACCCCCTCGGCGCCGCCGGCCCGCTGCTCGACGTACCACCGGTCGGCGTCCGCCCGGAGGAAGACGTCCCGCCGGGCCAGTCGCCCCCATTTCCCGTTCCACCAGTGCTTTCGCTGCTCCATGACCGGACTCTATCGAACATGTGTTCGAGATGAGACGGCCCCTGCGGGAATCCCGCAGGGGCCGATATGTAGCTGGGTGGTTCAGCGCCCGGTGGGCGGTTCCTCCCGTCGGTCGAGCACGTCGTCCAGCGCGCCGCGCTGCTGGGCCGGGGTGGTCCGGCCACCGGCGACGAGCGCGTCCCGGATCTCGGTCAGCAGCTTGATCTCCTCGCTCGGCGCGGCCGGCGGCGGCTCCTCGCCGCGCTGCCGTCGCTCGGCGAGCCGGTTCATCGGAAACACCACCAGGAAGTACAGCACTGCGGCGGTGAGCACGAAGGTGATCAGCGCGTTGAGGAACAGACCCCAGGTGATGTAGTTGTCGGTCCCCAGCTTGATCTGAGCACCCGGCCCGGTGGGCGTGGCGCCGACCATCTTGATGACCGGCTGGAGGAACGAGTTGGTGAACGCCGTGACCAGGCCGGTGAACGCGGCGCCGATGACGATGCCGACCGCGAGGTCGACGACGTTGCCGCGCATGACGAAGTCCTTGAAGCCCTTGAGCATCCGTACTCCCGAGGTGTCCGGTCTTTTGTCGGGGACAACCTATGCCCCGGGTGCGGACTCCAGAAAAGCGCCGGCCTCCCGGGCGGCCAGTTCGGGGTCGCCGGCCCGGATGGCGGCCACCAGCCGGGCGTGGTCGACGTGGCGGTCCGGTGTCAGTTCACCGCCCATGGCCTGGGCGACGGTGCTGCGCATCGCGGCACCGACCGAGGCATACAGCTCGGCGAGAATGGCGTTGTGTGCCGCAGCGACCACCGTGGTGTGCAGCGCGGCGTCGGCCTCCACGAACTCGGTGACCCGGCCGCCGCGCCAGGCCGCCTCGCGGGCGGCCAGCGCGTCGTCGAGGGCGGCCAGGTCCTCGGGGGTACGCCGGCGGGCGGCGAGTCGTGCGGCCTCCACCTCGAAGGCGCGCCGGACCTCGATCACCTCGGTCGTCCGGTCGTCGGTGAGCCGGCGGGCCACCACCGGGGCGAGCTCGTCGGTGGAGAGCACATAGGTTCCGGAGCCCTGCCGGCATTCGAGTACCCCGGCGTGGGCCAGGGCCCGGACGGCCTCACGCACGGTGTTGCGCCCGACGCCGAGCGCCTCGACCAGTTGGGGCTCGGTCGGGATCCGGCCGCCCACCGGCCACTCACCGTCCATGATCCGCTGGCGGAGCTGAGCGATCGTCTCCCGCACTCGGCGGCCCCGGGGTGGGACGGTGGCGGAATCAACCGGTGGTGGCACTGGTTACACCTGCTCGCACAAATTCATCCCATGATTGTAGGTTCAGGGCCATGACCCCGCCACCCGCCGGCACCCCCGCCCCACCCCCCGCCCCACCCGCCGGCGACGCCGTACTCGCCGAACCACTCCCGGTCGCCGAACCGTCGCGTACCACCGGCGGGCTGCTGGTGCTCGCCGGGATGCTGCTGGTGGCGCTCAACCTGCGGGCCGCGATGACCAGCCTCGGCGCGCTGCTCGACGAGGTACGGGTCGGGCTGGCCCTCTCCGGCGTGACAGCCGGCTTCGTCACCACCCTGCCCGCGATCGCGTTCGCCGGGCTGGGTGCGGCCACCCCGTGGCTGGTCCGCCGATTCTCCCCGGCCCGGCTGCTGGTGCTGGCGATGCTGGCCCTCACCGTCGGGCAGGTGCTGCGCGCGGTCACCGGCTCCGCCGCGATGTTCCTGCTGACCAGCGCGCTCGCGCTCGCCGGGATCGCGGTGGCGAACATTCTCCTGCCGATGCTCGTCAAGCAGCATTTCCCGCACCGCACCGGGCTGGTCACCGGGGCGTACGTGATGACGATGACCCTGGGCGCGACGGTGGCGGCCGCCTCCGCGGTGCCGGTGGCGCACGCCTTCGGTTCCTGGCGGGCCGGGCTCGGTGTCTGGGCGGGACTGGCCGCAGTGGCCGTACTCCCGTGGTTGCCGGCCGCCCTGCGCAGCCGTGGCTCCGCGCGGCGGGTGAGGCGGGGCGACCCGGCCGGTGCCCGGCCGGGCATCCGCCCGGGACGCACCCGGCTGGGCTGGGCGATGGCGGTCTACTTCGGGGCGCAGTCGCTGAGCGGGTACGCGATCATGGGTTGGCTGGCCCAACTGTTCCGGGACGCGGGTTTCCGCCCGCAGGACGCGGGACTGCTGCTCGCCGGGGTGACCGCGCTCGGGGTGCCCATCGCGCTGCTGATGCCGGCGCTGGCCGGCCGGCTGGGTACCCTGCGTCCGCTGGTCTTCACGCTGACCGCCGCCTCCAGCCTGGCCTATCTGGGCCTGGCGTTCGCGCCGCGGGACGCCGCGGTGCTGTGGGTGGTGCTGCTGGCGTTCGGGCAGGGTGCGTTCCCGCTCATCCTGACCACTATCGGGCTGCGGGCCCGCACCGCCGACGGTACGGTGGCGCTGTCGGCCTTCGCGCAGAGCACGGGCTATGTGATCGCGGCACTCGGCCCGCTGCTGGTCGGGATCCTCTACGAGGCCACCGGGGCATGGACGGCACCGATCGGCTTCCTGATGGTTGCGCTGATGGTGCAGACCGGCGCGGGCGTGCTGATCGCCCGTCCCCGCTACATCGAGGATGAGCGGTGATCCGGCGCGGTCACGACGAGGTCGTCCCGGGACTGCCGTCGACCGCCTGGTCGACGGTCGGATAGGTGTGCAGCACCTCGACCAGGCCGCTCACCTCCAGGATGCGCAGCACCCCGCGCTGGGGGGCGGCCAGCCGGACCACTCCGCCGGCCTCGTCGCAGCTGTTCTTCGCGCGGACGAACACCGACAAGCCGGTGGAGTCGCAGAACGAGACGTTCGCCAGGTCGAACACGAGCCGGCTGCGCCCCTTGTCGAGCAGGTCGGTGATCTGGTCCTGCAACTGCGGCGCGGTGGCCATGTCCAGCTCGCCTGCGACCGACACGACGACCACGTCACCGCGTTGTTCCGTGCGTACCGTCAAGGACATTCGCCAGACCTCCTGTTTATCGGTGGAACGGTATCCCACGCGAGGGACGATACGCAGAACGGGAGCAGGATCAGGTGTTCCCCGTCATTCCCTTGCTCTGCGGCAAATAGTTGATGGGCCTCCGGTGATAGAGTCCGGCCGGTCCAGGTCTAGGGGGTATTGCCATGGCGCTGAGCGCTGACGAGAGCAGCCGGCTGGCTGAACTGCTGACCAACCGTGCCACGCAGGTCACCCAACGGTGGACCGAGATCATGGCAGGGCAGTTGCGCGGCCGGCTCAGCCAGGCCGAGCTGGTCCGGCAGGTGCAGGAGCTGCACAGCGCGCTGACCGACGCGCTCGGCAAAGGCGCCACCGGCCTGGCCGCCGAGGAGGCCACCGAGCTGCGCGCCGTGCTCGCCGAGCTGTCCCGCGGGCAGGCCCGGCAGGGCTTCTCTGCCACCGAGACGGCCAGCAGCGTCTTCGGGCTCAAGGACGCGCTGCTCGCAGAGCTGGAGACCGACCAGAACGGCGGAGCGCCGCGCGACTACGTCGCCTTCTCCGGCCTGGTCGACCAGATGGGCCTGTTCACCTTCGAGAGCTTCGTCCGCACCCGGGAGAGCCTGATCGCGGACCAGGCCGAGCAGTTGCTGGAACTCTCCACGCCGGTGGTCAAGCTCTGGGAGGGCGTGGTGGCGGTGCCGCTGGTCGGCACGCTCGACTCCGCCCGCGCCCAGGTGGTGATGGAGCGGCTGCTACAGACCCTGGTCGACACCGGCTCGCCGTACGCGATCATCGACATCACCGGCGTGCCGGCGGTCGACACCCAGGTCGCCCAACACATCCTGAAGACCGTTGTGGCCGCCCGGCTGATGGGCGCCGACTGCATCATCTCCGGCATCCGGCCACAGATCGCCCAGACCATCGTCGCGCTCGGCATCGAGTTCGGCGACATCGCCACCAAGGCGAGTCTCGCCGACGCGCTGCGGCACGTGTTGCGGCTTACCGGCGTCGAGACGACCCGCCGCCAGCCGCGCCGGGAGGCGTGATGGACCGGGTGCCGATCCTCAAGATCGGCGACATCCTGCTGGTCTCCATCCAGCTCGACATGTCGGACCAGACGGCGATCGCGCTACAGGAGGACCTGGCCGAGCGGATCGTCGCGACCGGCTGCCACGGCGTGATCATCGATATCACCGCGTTGGACATCGTCGACTCCTTCGTCGGGCGGATGCTCTCCACCATCGCCTCGATCTCCCGGGTGCTCGACGCGGAGACGGTGGTCGTCGGGATGCGCCCGGCGGTCGCCATCACACTTGTCGAGTTGGGGCTGTCGCTCAACGGCATCCGGACCGCGCTGAACGTCGAGCGGGGCATGGAACTCATCGCCGTCGACCGCGTCCGCGACGATCGGTACGAGTTCGAGGGCGGGCCGGACACCGAGCCGTTGGCGTTGCCATGACGAGCGGGGTCGACCTGGGCCGTCCCCGGGCCCAGACGGTCGGCAGCGACGAGGACGTGGTACGTGTCCGCCAGTTGGTGCGTACGGTGGCGGTGGCGGCCAAGCTCTCCCTCGTGGACCAGACCAAGGTGGTCACCGCCGCCAGTGAACTCGCCCGCAACACCCTGGTCTACGGCGGTGGTGGCACCGTCGAGGTGACCGCCGTCGACAACGGCCGCAAGCCCGGTATCAGAATCGTCTTCGACGACTCCGGTCCGGGCATCGCCGACCTGGACCTCGCGCTGACCGACGGCTATACCACCGGCGGTGGCCTCGGCCTCGGCCTCAGCGGCGCCCGGCGGCTCGTCGACGAGTTCGACATACAGACCGCACCAGGCCAGGGCACCCGGATCACGGTCACCAAGTGGTCCCGGTGACCACCGAGCCGGTGCCCGACCGGGGCAGCTGGTTCCGGGTGGAGAACGGCAGCACCGGCAGTGCGGTACGGCGGGCCGCCGAGCGGCTGGGCGACCAGTTGGGACTGCCCACCGGCCGGATCGCCGACCTGGCGATCGTGGCCGCCGAGTTGACCAGCAACCTGATCAAACACGCCGAGGAGGGGGTGCTGCTGCTCCGTCCGGTGCGGCGCGCGTCGGACGCCGGGGTGGAGCTGATCGCGATCGACTCCGGGCCCGGCATGGTCGACCTGACCGATTCCGCCCGCGACGGAAACTCCACCACCGGCACCCTCGGCATCGGCCTGGGCGCCATCGTCCGGCAGGCCAGCTGGTTCGACGCGTACTCCCGGCCGGGCCGGGGCACGGTCATCGCCGTCCGGGTCTTCGCCGCGGCGGACACCGAACCCTCCTGGGTCGGCGGGCTCACCCGACCACTGAGCGGTGAGACGGTCAGCGGCGACGGTCACGCCGCCCGGATCGTCGGCGACCGCCACCAGGTGCTGGTCACCGACGGGCTGGGCCACGGACCTCTGGCCGCCGCGGCCACCGACGCCGCGCTCACCGCGTTCCGGGACGCCCCGGCGGCGTCCCCGGCCGAGGTGGTCGGCCACCTGCACCGGGCGATGTCGCACACCCGGGGCGCGGCCCTCGCCGTGGCGGAGCCGGATCCGACGGCCGGGGTGCTGCGGTACGCCGGACTGGGCAACATCACCGGCTCCGTGGTCGCCGATGACGGTCGTCGCCGGGGGCTCGTCTCGCTGCCCGGCATCGCCGGACACCAGCGACCGACGATCCGGCAGTACGACTACCCGTTCGAGGCCGACAGCCTGCTGGTCATGCACACCGACGGGGTGGTCGACCGGTGGCAGCTCGCCGACTATTCCGGCCTCACCGGGCGGTCGCCGCTGGTGGTGGCCGCCACGCTGCTGCGTGACGCCGGCATCCGGCGCGACGACGCCGGGGTGCTGGTGGCGAGGTCCTGGGCATGAGCGCGCCGCTGTTGCAGATGGCGCTGCGGGTGGAGCAGGACATCTTCGTGGTCCGTCAGCGAGGCCGAGAGGTCGCCGCCGCAGTCGGCCTGGAGCACCAGGACCAGGTACGGATCGCCACCGCGTTGAGCGAGGTCGCCCGCGACCTGCTTCGCGCCGTCGGCGGAGCGGATGTGGTCTTCGCCGTCGCGGAAACCGCGGACGGTCGCTGCCATTTGCACGTCGACCTGGTACCGGCGGCACCGCTGCCCGGCGGGCGGTACGAGCCGGAGTCCGGTGCGGTTGCGCGCCTGGTGGATACGTTGGGCGTCCTGACAGCGCGGGGAGATACGGTCGTGAGGATGTCACGACGGGTCCCGGCCGCCGCCGGGGCGCTCACCGCTGAGCGCCTCGCCGAGCTGCGCGCCCACCTGGGTGCGAGCACGCCGGGCACCGCCGAGGAGGAGCTGGCCACGCAGAACTCGCAGCTGATCCACGCCCTCGACGAGGTACGCAGCCAGCGCGACGAGTTGGCGCGGCTCAACGAGGAGCTGGAGCAGACCAACCGCGGGGTGATGGCGCTCTACCACCAGCTCACCGAGGAACTGGAGGCGACCAACCGGGGCGTGGTGGCCCTCTACGCGGAGCTGGACGAGAAGTCGGCGCAACTGCGGGCGGCGAGCGAGTCCAAGACCCGCTTTCTGGCCAACGTCAGCCACGAGCTGCGGGCGCCGGTGACCGCGGTCATCGGGCTGGCCCGGCTGCTGGGTGACTCCGCGTCCGATCCGCTCACCACCGAGCAGGAACGGCAGGTCCGCCTGATCCGCTCTTCGGCGTCGGACCTGCTCACACTGGTCAACGAGCTACTCGACCTGGCCAAGGCCGAGTCGGGCCGGATCGAGCCGGACTGGGCCGAGGTGGACCTGCGGGCCCTCTTCGGCCAACTACGCGGCACGCTCCGGGCGCTGCCGGCCGCCGGGGAGGTCGAGCTGGTGGTGGAGGAGCCGACCGTCCCGGCCATGCTGCGCACCGACGAGGTGCTGCTCGCCCAGGTCTTGCGTAACTTGTTGCACAACGGACTGAAGTTCACCAACCGGGGCGAGGTTCGGCTGCAGGCCGAGCAGCACGGCAAAAGGTGGCGGCTGTCCATCTCCGACACCGGGCCGGGCATCCCGCCGGAGCTGCAGGAGCGGGTGTTCGAGGAGTTCTACCAGGCGCCCGGCCCGACCCGGGTCGGTGGCACCGGACTCGGCCTGCCGTACGCCCGGCGGCTGGTGACCCTGCTCGGCGGCGTTCTCGAACTGGTCAGCGAGCCGGGGCTGGGCAGTACCTTCACGGTCTGGCTGCCGACGGACGGGGCGTGACGTGGACGGCGCGGCGGCGACAGTACTGGTGGTCGACGACAGTCAGACCAAGAGGTACCTCCTGGTGAACTGGCTGACCCGGGCCGGCTTCACCGTGCTGGAGGCGGAGACGGGCGGCGAGGCGCTGCGCCGGGTCGAGGTGGATCCGATCGACCTGGTCGTGCTCGACGTCCGGTTGCCGGACCTCAGCGGCTTCGAGGTGTGCGAGCGGGTGAAGTCCGCGCACCCGGCGCTGCCGGTCATCCACGTCTCCGCGCACGCCGTCGACGTGGCCGACCGCGCGCAGGGGTTGACCCGCGGGGCCGACGCGTACCTGGCCGAGCCGATCGAGCCGGAGGAGCTGGTCGCCACCGCCCATGCGGTACTGCGGTACTACCAGGCCCGCCAGCGGGCCGAACTGCTCGCCGAACGGCTCACCGGACTGGCGGACACCACCGTTGCGGTGCACGCCGCGCCGAGCTTCACCCGGCTCTTGGAGGCGGCGGCCACCGGCGCGGCGGAGATCTTCAAAAGCCCCGCCGTGGTGGTCGCCGAGACCTTCGACGGCGACTGCCTGGCCGGGGTCTGCGCCGGGCCGGGCGCTCAGGGGCGGGTCGTGCAGTGGATCGTCGACGACAGCGGGGTGCCGACCGGGGCGACCGTCCGGATCCAGGATCCGGGCGGCTGGGCGTTGGTCGACTGGCCGGCCGGCGACACGGTGACGGTCGCCGCCGCCCGGCTACGTGAGGACCGCGCGCCGCTCTACGTCGTGGTGCCCACCGCGACGCAGACCGCCCGCACGCCGGTGCTGGTCCAGCTCGCCCAGGCGGTCGCCTCCGCCGTGGAGGCGCAACGGTCCTTCGACGAGGAGCACCGCATCGCGGTGACTCTCCAACGCAGCCTGTTGCCGCGCCGCATCCCGGAGATCGCCGGCCTGGATCTCGCCGTGCGCTACGAGCCGGCCAGCGCCGACACCGAGGTCGGCGGTGACTTCTACGAGCTGGTGATGCTCGACGGCCACCTGCTGCTGGCCATCGGCGACGTGGCCGGTCACTCGCTGCACGCCGCCACGGTGATGGCCGAGCTGCGGCACGCCCTGCGGGCGTACGCGGTCGAGGGGCACCAGCCGGGCGAGGTCCTGCACCGGGTCAACGAGCTGATGCTCACGCTGCTGCCCAGCGAGTTGGCGACGATCTGCGTACTGCTGCTCGAGCCGGACACCGGACGGATCCGGCTGGCCAGCGCCGGTCACCTGCCGCCGCTGATCAGCCAGGACGGCGAGGTCGAGTACGTGCACCACGCCGCACCGCTGCTCGGGGTGCGCGCGCCCCGCCCCGCCGACCTGGAGTTCGTGCTACCTGCCGGGGCGACGATCGTCTTCTACACCGACGGGCTGATCGAACGCCGGGACGCCACCATCGATGAGGGGCTCACCGCCCTGGCGGCGTGTGCCGCCCGGGTGGACGACGACCTCGACCGGTTCTGCGAGCGGCTGCTCGTCGAACTCGCCCCGAACGAGATTCAGGACGACGTGGCCGTCCTCGTCCTGCGCCGCCACTGAGGTGTAGGCAAGGGCCGCTCGCGGGTACGTCCTGGCCGGCGCCCACCCGCACGGCATAGACGAGATTCGGCACCTCTTCGCAGCGTCGCTGGTTGTTGGGGGCGGAGGGGTGTCATCGCTTCCCGGCCTGATGTCAAACAGAAATGAATATGTCTCTGTGACATCAGGCCGGTCGGGACAACTGGCTCGTCGGGCCCCGGGACGGGCCGGGCTGGCAAGGCGGGACGCGGACGAGGCGGGCGGCATCAGGTGGGTCAAATTCGGTCGAACCGGTCCAGCGTCCAGGCGTTGACGAATGCCTCCTCCCGCCAGGCGTCGTAGCGCCCGCTCGGCCCGCCGTGGCCGGCCTCCATCTCGGTCTTCAGCAGATAGTCACCCTGCGGCGCGACCGCCCGCAGCCGGGCGATCCACTTGGCCGGCTCGTGGTAGAGCACCCGTGTGTCGTTGAGGCTGGTCATCGCCAGGATCGCCGGGTAGTTCAGCGCCGCCACGTTCTCGTACGGCGTGTACGACTTCATGTACGCGTACACCTCGGGGTCGGCCAGCGGGTTGCCCCACTCCTCCCACTCGGTCACGGTCAGCGGCAGCGACGGGTCGAGGATGGTGTTGAGCGCGTCCACGAACGGCACCTGCGCGACGATGCCGCTGAAGGCGTCCGGTGCGAGGTTGGCCACCGCGCCCATCAGCAGCCCGCCGGCCGAGCCACCCCGGGCGACCAGCCGGTCCGGGGCCGTCCAGCCGGCCTTCGCCAGGTGCCGGGCGCAGGCGACGAAGTCGGTGAAGGTGTTCTTCTTGGCCAGCATCTTGCCCTGGTCGTACCAGCGCCGGCCCAGCTCGCCGCCGCCCCGGATGTGTGCCACCGCGAAGATCACGCCGCGGTTGAGCAAAGACAGCCGGCCGATCGAGAACCACGGGTCCATGCTCGCCTCGTAGGAGCCGTACCCGTAGATGACGCAGGGGGCGGATCCGTCACGGGGGGTGCCTCGCCGGTAGACCAGGGAGATCGGCACCTTCGTGCCGTCGTCGGCCATGGCCCACTCCCGGTGCTGCTCGTACTCCTCCGGCTGGTACGCCCGATCGTCCGGCCCGGGCAGCACCGGCCGGCGGCGCAGCAGCGTCATCTCGCGGGTCGCCAGGTCGTAGTCGTAGACCGAGTCCGGGGTGACCAGCGAGGTGTAGCGCAGCCGTAGCCGTCCGGTGCGGTATTCGGGGTTGGTGTCCAGGCTGACGGTGTGCAGCGGCTCCGGGAACTCGATGTCGTGGGTGTCCCCGCCGCCTACCGGCAGCACCCGCAGCCCGGTGAGGCCGTTGCTGCGGACGGTGATGACCAGGTGGTCGGCGAAGGCGTCGACCGACTCCAGTCGGGTGCCCGGTGTGTGGTCGATCAGTGAAATCCAGTCGCCCGGGGCGTCCGCCGAGGTGTACGCCAGCGCGAAGTCCTCGGCGCCGTCGTTGTGCAGGATCAGGAACCGGTGCCCGTGGTGCTCCACCGAGTACTCGACGCCCTGCCGGCGCACCGCGATCACCGCTGGCTCGCCAGTCGGGTTGTCGGCCGGGATGACCAGCACCTCGCTGGTGATCTTGCTGGCGATGTCGATGAGGACGAACCGCTCCGAACGGGTCAGCTCGACCCCGACCCAGAACCGTTCGTCGTCCTCGGCGTGCACCACCACATCGTCGGCGGCGGGCGTGCCGATCACGTGGCGCCAGACCCGGTGGGGTCGCCACGCCTCGTCCACGGTGACGTAGAACAGTACCGAGGCGTCGATGGACCAGGCGGTGCCGTAGAAGGTGCCGGGAATCTCGTCGGGCAGCGGCTCGCCGGTGTCGAGGTCCTTGATCCGCAGGGTGAATCGTTCCTCGCCGGAGAAGTCGGTCGAGTAGGCCAGGAAGCGACCGTCCGGGCTGACGTCGAAGGCGCCCAGGGAGAAGAAGTCGTGCCCCTCGGCGAGCAGGTTGCCGTCAAGTAGCACCTGCTCCCCGTCGAGCGGAGTGCCGGCTGCGCTGATCGGCGGTTCGGTCTCGCCGTCGCGGACCTCCCGGCGGCAGTGCACGCCGTACTGCTGGCCCTCGACGGTGCGGGTGTAGTACCAGTGCCCGCCCTTGCGGGTCGGCACCGACAGGTCGGTCTCCTGGGTGCGCCGCCGGATCTCCTCGAACAACTCGGTACGCAGCCCGGACAGGTGTGTCGTCCGGGCTGCGGCCCAGTCGTTCTCGGCGGTGAGATAGCTGATGGTCTCCGGATCGTCCTTGGTGGCCAGCCAGGCGTACTCGTCGACGACGGTGTCGCCGTGGTGAACGCGCTCGGTCGGCACCCGCTTAGCTGCGGGAACGGGGGTCTCGGTGGTCACGGCGCCACGTTACCGGCCTTCGTGGTTTCCGGTGCGGAGCAAATCCCCACCCGATCATTCGAACACATGTACGATCGCCGGCATGGTGCCAGCCCGTTCCACCGGCGCGTCCGGTGCCCTCGACATCGCCCATCGGCTGACCGAGATCTGCGGTCCGCGCTTCGCCCGCCTCGCCGGGCCAGCCGACGAGGCGGCCGGCCGCGCTGCCCGCTGGGTGGCGGTGCCGGGCGGGCCACGGGCCGCGGCGCGGGTGCTGCGGCTGGCCGCGCGGCATGATCTGACCGTGGTGCCGAGGGGAGCCGGCACCAAGATCGACTGGGGTGCCGTGCCCGAACGGCTCGACATCATGCTCGACACCGGGCGGCTGGCCGGCATCGGCCACCAGACGCCCGACCGGGGCACGGTCGAGGTGGGCGCGGGCACTCCGCTGCGGGCGGTGCAGGCCACCCTGGAGCGCACCGGCCAGCGGCTCGCGTTGGACGCCCCCTCGCCGGGCGCCACCGTCGGCGGGGTGCTCGCCGCGGACGAGGCCGGCCCGCTGCGACACCGCCACGGAACCGCCTGCGACCAGCTCGTCGGGCTGCGATACCTGGACGCCGACGGTGATCTGACCGAGGCTGGTGGCGGGGCGGCCGGGCTGGCCCAGGCGCGGCTGCTGTGCGGCTCCGAGGGAGCGCTCGGCGTGCTGGTCAGCGCGGTGCTGCGGGTGCAGGCCGTGCCGGCCACGCGGATCTGGGTGACCCGGCCGGTGTGGACCCCGCTGGAGGTGCACGACCTGATCAGGGCGGTGCTCGCCGCCCGGCTCGATCCGGCCGCGGTCGAGCTCGATCTGCCGGTCAGTCCAGGATTCCGCCTACCGTGGGATCCGCGGGCCGTCGCGATGGCCAACCATCCGTCGATGACCGGGCGGGCGTCGACGGCCGGGTGTGCGTCGACCGGCCCGACGGGTGCCGGTTCGCTCGTGGTGCTGCTCGAGGGCGGGCCTGCCGAGGTGGCAGAGCGCGCCGACCGGCTGGTGGGACTGTTCGGCGCCCGGTCGACCGTCGCCCGGTCGGCGCCGCCGTGGTGGCGCAGCTACCCCTTCGCTCCCGGCGACACCGCGCTGCGGCTGGAGGTGCCGGTCACCGACCTGCACGCCGCCGTGTACGCGCTTCGCGACGCGACCGGCGGGCCCGTGCCGGTCCGCGGTTCGGCCGGGCTGGGCGTGGTGCACGCCGCACTGCCCGGCGGGATGCCACCCGACCGGGTGGCGGCGGTCCTGGCGGCGGTCCGGAGCGTGCTGCTCGCCCGACGGGGCCGCTGCGTGGTGCTTGCCGCGCCGCCCGCGGTCCGGCGGGCCGTCGACCTCTGGGGCGAGCCGGTCGACCTGGCCCGGTTGCGCGCCGTCAAGCAGCACCTCGACCCCGGCCACCGGCTGTCCCCCGGCCGTCTCCCCGGCGGACTCTGACCGTGAGCAGGCAGGGGGTGTCAGACCGCGTCGTTGCGCAGGACGAGGATGGCGATGTCGTCGCGGGGCTCCTCGACCGAGAAGTTGATCGCGGTTGCCCGTAGCCGGGCGGCCATCACGTCCGCCGAGTAGCCAGCGAGCGGTGCGGCGGCGTCCCGCAGCCGGCCCGTACCGAACAACTCCCGGCCCCGGCGCCGCTCGGTCACGCCGTCGGTGAAGAAGACTAGGCAGTCACCCGGGTCGAGAGCGAGCTGCGAGGTCGGTGTGGTGATCGCGTCGAGCAGGCCGAGCGCGGTGCCGCCGGTGCCGACGAAGGTCGCCGGGCCGCCCGCCGAGCGCACCAGCACCGGCCGGTCGTGCCCGGCCAGGTGCAGCCCAACGTCGAGCTGGTCTCCCTCGCCCGGCCCGACCGCCGCCAGGGCCAGCGTGCAGTACCGGCCGGAACCCCGCTCGACAAGCGTCTCGTTGAGCCGGGCCAGCACCTCGGGCAGCGGCTTGCCGTCCCCGGCCAGCACCCGGATCACGTCCCGGCACAGCCCGGTGACCGCGGCGGCCTGTACCCCCTTCCCGGAGACGTCACCGATGACCATCAGCCAGCGGCCGTCCGGTAACGGCACCACGTCGTAGAAGTCGCCACCGACGTCGGCGTCACCACCGGTCGGGACGTACTCGGCGGCGAATCCGATGCCGTCCACGACCGGCAGCACCGGTGGCAGCAGTGACTGCTGGAGAGCCTGGGCCACACGACGGCGCTCGGCGTGGATCCGGGCGTTCTCGATCGCCAGGGCCGCCCGCCGGGCCACGTCCTCCAGTACGCCGATCTCGTCGGGGTCCTGCCGGTGCCGCTGGTGCCGGCCGACGGCCAGCGTGCCGAGGCGCTGGCCCCGGGCGATCAGCGGCACGGCGAAGCCCTCCATCGGGGAGCCGAGCGTGGTGCGGGTGCCGTTGCGGCTGGCCTCACGAAGCCGCGCCTGGACCGAGTCGGCGCCGGCCTCCCGCAGGGTGGCGTGCAGCTGCGGCAGCATCGACTCGTCAGCGTGGCTGGCTGCCGCCAGCCGGAGCCGACCCCACTCGTCGGTGGTGTGCACCGCGCACCACTGACCGAGCCGGGGCACCACCAGCTGCGGTACGAGCGCCATGGTCAGCTCCACGTCCAGCGACTGGGCGAGCAGTTCGCTGGCCTCGGCGAGGAAGGTCAGCCACGCCTGCCGGCGTACGTCGGCGCGGCGTAGCCGGTCGTTTTCCAGGTGCAGCGAGAGCCGTTCGACGGTCAACAGCGCCAGCGGCTGGGCGTACGCGGTGGGCGCGGCGTCCAACTCCAGTTCACCGGCGTACGGGCGGTGCACCGACAGCGGCACCCGGAGCAGGTCGCTGCCGGCGCGGGGCTGCCGCCCGTACCGGGCGAGCACCTGGGTGCCCTGCCCGTCGCCCCGATCCAGCCGGACCACACCGCCGGCGGCGCCGACCATCTCCGCCACCCGGTTCAGCAGGCCGGCGGCGAAGTCCGGCAGCGGATCGTCGGCGTACGGATCGGGAGTGGTCTGCATCAGTGCGCTCATCGCACCGGCGCTCGGTACGACGGTCTGCCCGATGCCGTCCGGATGGCCGGCGGACGGTGGCACGAACGGGGCGGAGGCCGTCGCGTCCCGTCCGGCCCGGTCCAGCCGGAACCACACGCCCTTGCCGGTGGGTAGGTAGGTGGTGCCCCAGCGGCTGGCGAAATGGTCAACCAGCAGCAGTCCCCGCCCCCGTTCGGCGACCTCGGCAATGTCCTCGGACAGATTGCGTACGCCGACAGTCAACTCGTCCACCGGGCCGGAGGCGAAGTCGGAGACCGTCACCGTCAGCCCCACCTGGTCGGCGGTGACCTCGATGTCCAGTTCGGTGCGGGCATGCTCGACCGCGTTCGTGGACAGCTCCGTGGTCAGCAGCAGCGCCTCGTTGAGTAGTTCGTCCAGGTTCGCCTCGGCTAGCACCGACCGGACCACGGCCCGCGCCGCGGCCGGCGTACGGCGGTCGGCGGGAAGCCGGACTCGCCGCACGTGCTCCTCTGGGCCCCCGTTCGTCGCGGGCCCCGCCTCCGCTGACACCCTCGTATCCTGCCCCGACGCCCGGCCGCTGCCAAGCTGATCAGGCTTGGCTGTTCGACGACGGACGGTCGCATGGCGTGGCGGTTTCCAGGTCACGGGGACAATGATGGGGTGGCCGGCGCGAGCCGGTGGACCCCGAGGTGAGTGAGGAATGATGACCACGGCGAAACAGTCGGTTACCGCGGACACCTCCGCCGCCGACCACGAGGCGGTCCTCACCGAGTTGGTGGAGGCGCTGCGACGAGTCCGTCGCGGCGACCTCAAGGTGCGGTTGCCGCGACGCTCGGGCACCGCCGGCGAGGTGGCGGACGCCTTCAACGACGTGGTGTCGCTCCAGGAGCGGCAGCATCTGGACCTGCGCCGGATCAGTCGGGTCGTTGGCCGCGACGGCCGGCTGACCGAGCGGCTCGACGAGGAAGGGCTGGACGGCTCCTGGGCGGAGGGCCAGCGGGCGGTCAACTCGCTGATCGACGATCTGGGCCGGCCCACCACCGAGATCGCCCGGGTCATCGTGGCGGTCGCCGACGGTGACCTGTCCCAGCACATGGCGCTGGAGATCGACGGCCGCCCGCTGCGCGGTGAGTACCTGCGTATCGGCCGCACCGTCAACACCATGGTTGACCAGTTGTCGTCCTTCTCCAACGAGGTGACCCGGGTGGCCCGTGAGGTGGGCACCGAGGGCAAGCTCGGCGGCCAGGCCGACGTACGTGGCGTGGCCGGCACCTGGAAGGACCTCACCGACTCGGTGAACACCATGGCGTCGAACCTGACCGGTCAGGTGCGGTCCATCTCGCAGGTGGCCACGGCGGTGGCGAAGGGCGACCTGTCCCAGAAGATCACTGTCAGCGCTCGCGGTGAGGTCGCCGAGCTGGCCGACACGATGAACTCGCTCACCGACACGCTGCGGCTCTTCGCGGAGCAGGTGACCCGGGTGGCGCGTGAGGTGGGTACCGAGGGCAAGCTCGGCGGCCAGGCGGAGGTGCCGGGCGTCGCGGGCACCTGGAAGGACCTGACCGACAGCGTCAACTCGATGGCGTCGAACCTGACCGCCCAGGTGCGGAACATCGCCCAGGTCTCCACGGCGGTCGCCCGAGGCGACCTGTCGCAAAAGATCACGGTGGCCGCGCAGGGCGAGATCCTAGAGCTCAAGGACACCGTCAACACGATGGTGGACCAGTTGTCGTCGTTCGCCGACGAGGTGACCCGGGTGGCCCGTGAGGTGGGTACCGAGGGCAAGTTGGGTGGCCAGGCCCAGGTGCGCGGAGTCTCCGGCACCTGGCGGGATCTCACCGAGAACGTCAACCAGCTCGCCGGGAACCTGACCAGCCAGGTCCGCAACATCTCGCAGGTGTCGACGGCGGTGGCGAAGGGTGACCTGTCGCAGAAGATCACGGTTGACGCCCGGGGTGAGATTC
>NZ_JBHMIS010000033.1:0-48746 GCF_048060415.1 Micromonospora sp. LOL_024 | reverse complement strand
GGCCAATCACCCAGCATCATCCCAGCTCACCGGCTTGCCGAGCGAGAACGCAACGGCCCTGTGACCCGGCTCTCCAATCCTCACAGCGGCTTTGCCCTACGTACGCATTTACAGGACTTGCCGGATACCCGCCATGTGGACAAAGCCCCCGTCATGTCGTACGGCAGAGGCTCACCCTCTCGGGCAAGATTCTGCCGCGCCACCCCCCGGCGAGATCACGGACGGTGGCCGGGCCGGCGGTAGCCCGGACCGCCAGGCACAGTCGGGTCGTCGCACCCCAGGGCACTACGCCCGTCCACTTGACACGCTTTTGACACGACCTCTACGTAAGAGGCGAATAGTGCCACTATCTGTCACTGGCGGTGACTCATTCAACTACACAACACAACCGTCGAGAAATCGGGAGTTGCCTATACCAATGACGAGCGATAGTATCCAGCGTTAGCGAGACGCCGACAAATAGAACAAACCTCCTTGGAAGAATTCATTTATGCGCTTACACAGCCGAGCGGCACGGCACCACAGGTGCCCCCGACAAACGTCCGACCGGCACTCCGGGTGACCTCATGTTGATGGGGGAGGTAGCCGTCAGGCGTGCGTTGTGGACGATGCGCGAAAGGCTTGACGAGCCGCTGACAATCGACGAACTCGCGAGCGTGGCGATGTTCAGCAGGTACCACTTCTCGCGACTGTTCCGCCGGATGACAGGGATATCACCGGGACGCTTCCTCGCCGCGATCCGGATCCAGGAGGCAAAACGTCTGCTCGCCAACACCTCGATGACCGTGGCGAGTATCAGCATTTCTGTCGGATACACCAGTCTCGGCACCTTCAGCTCGCGATTCCATCGCAGCGTCGGAGTGTCCCCGGTAGCCTACCGGCGTCGATTCCTCAACCCGTTGCCGCCGATCGGGCAGAACCGGACGTCGCAGGGCAGCGCCATCATCAGCGGTGAGGTACGCACGTTCTGCCCGCGCCTCACCAAGCCGATCTTCATCGGACTGTTCCCGGACGCCATCGCCGAGGGGCCACCGATGAGCTGGACCACCTTGAACCGTCCGGGCCCCTACCGGCTGTGTGGCGTCGGCGCCGGTGACTGGTACCTCGTCGCGCACTCGCTCGGCCAGTGGCAGTGCCCGCCCAGCGATCAGCACCCCACCGATCATGTCCCCGGGGTGGCCCGGTACGGACCGATCCGAGTCTCCGAGGGCGGGAACGTGCAGGGGGCCGAGGTGTTCGTCCGCCCCCACCGCGACCTCGACCCACCAGCACTGCTGTCCCTGCTCGACCTGCCACCCGAGACGGCGCTCAGGATCCGACGCGCCCAGGAACGCGACCGCCGTCAGCCGCCGCCGTCCACCGCCCTGACCAGCATCGGCAGCCCGCCGCGGATCCTCAGCGACAGCATCGGCTCCGGGACTACCTGGTGCCCGGGAGGCGTCGAGAGCCGGAACTCCCGGGCGATCATCGCCAGCACGAACACCGCCTCCATCAAACCGAGATTGCTGCCGACACAGATGCGTGGGCCGGCACCGAACGGGATGTAGGCGTACCGGGGTCGGTCCCGCGCCCTGGCCGGGTCGAACCGCTCGGGGTCGAACCGCTCAGGGTCCACCCAGAACTCTCGATGCCGGTGCAGGGTGTACGGCAGGATCACCACATCGGCTCCGGCCGGCACCGCGTGCCCCCCCACCACGTCGGGCGCGACGGCGATCCGGGGCAGCAGCCACACCGGCGGGTGCAGTCGCATCGCCTCCTTGACCACCATCGTGGTGTAGCGCAGCTGGTGCAGGTCCTCGTAGCAGGGCAACCGTCCGCCCAGCACCGCCTGCGCCTCCGCTCGCAACCGGTGCCGCACCTCCGGCTCGCGGTCGACGCGGTACAACGTCCAGCCAAGGGTGCTGGCGGTGGTTTCGTGGCCGGCCAGTACCAGCGTGACCAACTCGTCGCGAAGTCGACCACGCGCCACCCGGGGATCCGGCTCGGCGCGGGTGGATACGATGAGCCGGGAGAGGGCGTCGTCCTGACCGTCGGCATCTCCCGCCCGCGCCGCCACCAGCCGGTCCACCACCCTTTGCAGCTCACGTCGTGCCCGCCGAAAGCGCAGCTGGCGAGGCAGCGGCACCCAGGCGGGCACCATCCCGAGCGTGGCCAGCTCGAACATCGCCTGGTCCTGGACCGCCGCGAACTGCTCGCCGACGGATCCGAACGGGCTCAGGTCGGCATCGAGCAGGGTCCAACCCAACACACTCAGGGTGAGGCCGGTGAACTCGGCGATCACGTCCACCGCACCGCCCCCCTCGCGCTGACGGAGCCGGTGGACCAACCGCTGCGCCTCGGCCGCGATAAAGCCGGCGTGGTGTGCCAGCCGCCGCGGCAGGAACACCGGCTGGATCACCTTACGCTGCATGCGCCACAGCTCGCCCTCGCTGGTCAGCAGGCCGTCGCCGAGTGCCCGCCGGGCGTGCACCAGACCGATGCCCTTGCGATAGTTGCCCGCGTTGTCGGCCAGCACGTGCTGCGCGTGGTCCGGGTGGTTGAACACGTGCAGGCTCTTGTGGCCCACCGGGATCCGTACCGCATCGCCGTACCGGTCGACGGCGTCCCTGATCATCCCCAGCCGGTCGCGGGTCATCACCGCCAGCATCCGCAGCGCCGACCGCCTGGGCGGCCCCGGCGGTGCCACCGGTCGTGGATCCCGTGCCGTCATCCCCACGTCCTCCGCTCGTACTCGGTCGTGCCCAGCAGCCCGTCGTGAAACAGCAGGGCCCCGCCGGCGGCGACCCGCCCGGCCGCGAGCAGCCGGGCGACGACGATCGTGTGATCGCCGCCGTCGTACCGTCGCCACGGCTCGCACTCGAACCAGGCCAGGGCACCGGCGATCAGCGGTGCACCGGTCCGCGCCCCGGGCACCGTCCGGATCCCGGAGAACTCCTCCGGTCCGACCGGGCGCCGGGAATCGGCGAAGTAGCGCGCGATGTCGGCGTGACCGGCCGCCAGCACCGAGACCCCGAATTCCACGGCGTCCGCCAAGCGGGAATGCATCACCGTGCGACGGCCGACACAAACGAGCACCAGCGGCGGGTCGAGCGAGACGGACGCGAAGGAGTTCGCCGTCATGCCGTGCGGATGCTCACCACCCACCGTCAGGACGGTCACACCGGTGGCGAAGGTGCCGAAAACCCGCCGCAGCTCACGGCCGGTGGCGAGGTGCCCATCGGGTGGGGGTTCGGGCCGCACACCCGGCGCTGTGGTCACGACGCCTCCGCCCGCACGTACGGCGCAAGCGCCTGTGCCAGAACCTCCGGTACCCGGGTGGGCACGGTCCGCGTGTTCGGGCCCCGCATGCAGGCCACCCGCTGCATCCCCCGGGCCACCAGCGTTTCTCCCACGGCCTCGGTGAGGCGCAGGTAGTCGAAGCCGAACTCGACCTGTGTCTGCGCCAGATCGACCAGTCGCATCCGGACGGACACCTCGTCGAGGGCGGTGAGTTCGGCGAAGAACTCGCAGTCGACCCGCAGGGTGAACAGCTTGAGATCCGCCCGTAGTTCGTCGAGCACCCGCGGCGCCCGTTCCCGCAGGAACAGCTCACGACATCGGCCCTGCCAACGCAGGTAGTGCACGTAGTAGACGTTGCCGACGAGGTTGGTCTCCTCGAACCCGACCACGTGCCGGTACTCGAAATAGCGGGCCATCAGCCCTCCCTGGTCAGGAGCCCGAAAACCACCGGCTCGGGCACGTCGCGCAACGCCGTCACGAAGGTCGCGACGGTGATCGGTCCCGCGCTGAGCACGACCCAGCCGGGCTGCTCGACAGGCCGGACGGTGATCGGGCCCGCCAGGGGTTCGCCCGCCTTCTGCAGGCATTCCATGGCCACCCAGACACGGGTGCCCGCCACGTCGCGGTCGTCGCCACCGTCCGGCCCGGTCAGCAGCTCCGCGTGCGCGCCGAGCAGCCCGCGCCACTCCACCGAGGTACGGGGCACCACCGCCTCCACGTCACAGCCGGTCGGTTGGGACGCCACGGTGCACACCGTCACTCCCGCACCGTGCGCGAACGAGACCTGCTGTCCCCCGTCGATCTCCGGCCGACCGTCACCGCGATACCGCACCAGCCACCTGCGCCCGGTGGCGCGGGCCAGTGCCCGGGCCGAGCGGGACCGGCGGGTCGCCACCAGATCGCCACTGTCGTTGGCGTCCGTCCCGTCGGGCTCGACCCCGACCGCGACCTCGACGCCGGTCAGCTCACCGGCCGCGCGTTGCAGGATCGGCCCGAGCAGCGGCGCGAGCCACGGCCCCCGCCCGTCGCCACGGCGTACGGCACGCAGGCTCAAACCCTCCCAACGCTCGACCACGTCGCCGTCACCGGTCCGCAGCACCACGTCATAGATGAAGGTGTCGCCGTCGCGGGACCGTTCGACCGCCTGATACCGGTACGGTCCCGGCCCCCGCGCGCCGGCGGCGGCCCGGATCTGTGCGACCCCGGTCGGCAGCAGGGTGGCGTTCGGCACGCAGACCTGGTTGCCGTGCATCAGCGCGTCCCGGAGGCCGGGGTCGCCGAGCAGCAGCGTCCGCGGATGGAAGGCGGCGAACCAGTCGTGCTCCTCGGCAAGCAGGTCGGCGTCGACCTCGCGGGCCGCGGCTTGGTGGTAGCGCAGTACGCGCTGGAACCGGCGGCCCTGGAACAGCAGGTCACCGTAGAGCTCCGTCGCCGGCCGCACCGGCACCTCCGGCACATCCGCCGGTACCGGCCAGGGCGGCCCGTCGGGTACGACCGGTGTGCCGTACCGCAGGCGGGCCCGGAAGTGTTCGGCGGCGAACCGGGTCTCGCTGCTGTGGATGGCCACCTGCACCACGTCGGGAGCGGTAACCACCGCTGCGACGCGGATCTGGGTCGCCCCCTGCGGCGCGATGACGATCGGTCGCAGGAACTCCGCGTTCTGCACCGCCGGCGCCGACGACCGACCGGTCAGTGCCGACGCGACCTGAGCCATCGCCTCCATGCCGAGCACCGCCGGAAACAACAGATTCCCGTCGAGACGGTGGTCGGACAGGTAGAAGTCGCTGCCGGTACTCAACTCCGCCTCGGTCACCAGCTCGACCCGGGGATAGTGCACCAGCGGCCGTTCCAGGAACCGCAGCAGCGGCAGCTCCACCCGCTCGTAGCGCACGGTCTCGATGCCGGAGGTGCGTCCACTGATCACCACCACCGGCGGCACCGCCGGGTCGGTCACCAGCCGGCGCAGGAGTTCGACACCCTGGGTGGGAGTGATCGGCGTGACGCCCTCCCGGGCCAGCGTGTCCACCACGGAGAGCCGCTCACCCATCCCCACCCCGGACCACACCGACCATTCCAGGCAGACCGACCGGCAGCTCGGATGCTCCTCGCCGACCGTCCGGGTCACGTCGACCAGCCACTCGTTGGCCGTCGCGTAGTGGGCCTCGCCCCGCAGGCCGGCCCGGCCGATGATGCTGCCGAGGGTGACCAGCAGACGCAGGTTGCCAGCTCCGACGACGTCCAGCACCGCCCGCAACCCACCCACCTTCGCGGCGAAGGCACGCCGCAGCGCGACGGTGTCGATGCGGCCCAGCGCCGCCGGTTCGTTGGTACCCGCGCCGTGCAGCACAGCGGTCACCGGACCAAGCTCCCGGACGGCCTCCTCGACGGCGGCGGCCACCTGATCCGGCTCGGTGACGTCGGCCCGCACGTAGTGGGCGACCACGCCGTGATGGGCTAGCCGCTCCAGGTTCGCCGCCAGCTCCGAGTCGGTCGCCGGGTCGGATCGCCCGAGCAGGGCAAGCCTGGCCCCGGTCTCCGCGGCCAGGGTCAATGCGCACTCGGCCGTGATGCCCTTGCCACCGCCGGTGACCAGCAGGACGTCCGACTCGTCAAGCGGCGCGCGGGTCTGCTCCGGTTGCAGGGGCATCGCCCGCAACGTCGGCACCCGTCGCGTGCCGTCAGAATCGTAGTACGCTTCGACGTAGTGGCCGGTCGCCCGTACCTCGTCGACGACGTACTCGACCGCGTCGGCGGTGGCGGGGACGTGCGCGATCGTCACCCGCACCCGTGGCTGCTCCATCCGCAGCGTCTTCGCCAGGCCGGCGGCACCGCGGTCGTGTTGGACGAGCACGAACCGGTCGACGTCGGCATCGTCCAGCGCGTCCTGGGCGCCGTGCAGCGCCCGCTCCAGGTCGGACTCCGTACAGCCCCGCGGCAGGCAGACCAGCACACCGGAGCCGGTGTCCGTCGCCGCCAGCCGGTCGGCGAGCACGACGGCGAACGGATGGTCCGCCGGGGCGTACAGTCGCCAGCCACCCGGCCCGAGCGGGTCGACGGGCTCGGGCACCGGCGCCGGATCCAAATCGACCGCCCAGGCTCGCGCCCAGCTCTCCGCGCCGAGCACCGGCGGGCTGGCCACTACGGCCGCCTCGCCACCGGTCGCCTGCAGTTCCTCCAGCGCGGCGGCGAGCTCCCGCACCGACGCCGCAGCGAAGTTCAGTGGCATACTCACCACGCCCATTCCCATCCGCTCGGCCACCTCGTTGACGAGTTTGCCGACGGTGATGGAGCTCAGGTGCAGGTCGTCCAGGAGCCGGCTGTCCGGCCGCACCATCTCGACCGGGAGCTCCGCCCGACTCGCGGCCATCTGCCGGAACAGGTCGAGCGCTCCCGGCCCGGACCGGTCGGCGGGCTCCCCCGGCCACGTCATCTCACCCGGTGGTGCGGCCGGACCGAAGGCCGCGCCCTCACCCCCGGCGACGCCGGCCACCGGCACCGCCTCGCAGGGGCTGGTCAGCACCGCCGGTGGCACGGTGACGTCGATCGGGCGGGCCAGGCGGTCCTCGAACAGCGCGGCGGGGATCCCGGCCGCGCCCCCGACGTACGCCGCCCCGACCACCCGCAGCAGGCTGACCAGCGACTCGTCGTCGGTGTCGAGCGGGACCGCAGGAGTGCCGGTGGCCTCGGCCGCGAGCCGCGACAGCACCCGGCCCGGTCCCACCTCCACGAAGAGGTCGACCTCGCCGCTGGCGATGGCGACGGCCGCGCTGAACCGCACCGGCTCGGTGATCTGCCGGCGCAACAGGGACGGCACGTCGGAACCCGCCGGCAGCGGCTCGCCGGTGACAGTGGAGACGACCCGACGCCCGACGGGAGCGAGGTCGGCGCCGACCAGCGTGGCGGCAAAGACCTCGGCCGCCGGCGCGACCAGCGGCGAGTGAAAGGCGTGGGAGACGGTCAGCGGGGTGGCGCCGATGCCGTCGGCGGCAGCACGGCGGCAGACCTCACGTACCGCGGCGACCGCACCGGATACCACCGTCTGCGCGGGACCGTTGTACCCGCTGACCACGGCCGGCAGCCCGTCGACGAGACGGTCGACGATGGCCGGTGGGGCGGCGATCCCCGCCATGGTTCCGGACGCGCTGTGCCGCGCCATGGCCGCTCCCCGCGCGGTTGCCAGCCGCAGCAGCTCCGCCTCACTCATCACGCCAGCCCAGTGCAGCGCGGTCAGCTCGCCGAGGCTGTGACCGACGGCCACGGTGGCCTCGATGCCGAGCAGCGTCAGCGCGGACAGGCCGGCGACCGAACCGGTGACGATGCGGGGCTGGGCGACCTGGGTGGCGACCGAGTCGGCATCGCCCGGCAACCCCGCCTGCAGGTACACCGTGTCCACAACCGGGAACCTGCGTCGCAGCGCGCCGCCGGCCGTGCTCCGCCCGGAGCCCTGGCCGGGAAAGAGGTAGCCGATCCGGGACCGGCCGGCGACCTGCCCCAGGAACACCCGGTCCTCACCGTCGGGAAGCGACTGCTCGCCCCGGCTCACCACCTCGACGATCCGGCGCAGCCGGCGTTCGGCGTCCTCCGGGTTCACCACCACGACCGCGGCCCGGTACGGCAGGTCGCGCAGTTCACGCCGCAGGGTCACGGCGAGGTCGGTCAGCTGTGCGTACGTGGCGGCGCCAGCGAACGTCGCGAGCTGCTCCGCCCGGTCCCGCAACGCCGCCCAGGACATCCCGTCGAGCACGAGCAGTTCGGCGTCCTGCGCTGCGGCGGCCAGCCTCGCGGTCCGCGCGTCGAGGCCGCCCGGCCGCCTGGCCCGGGTGCTCTCCACCACCACGTGGGCGTTGATCCCACCGAAGCCCATGGCGGTAACGCCGGCCCGCAGCGGTGCACCGGTCGGCCAGGGTTCGGCTACCGGGAGCACCCGCAGGGTCCGCTCCGCTCCGGTGAGCAGTTCGTGCGGTTCGGGGCAACTGAGCGCCGGGGGGAGCACCTGTTGGTGCAGCGCCAGGACCGCCTTGATCAGGCCAGCGACTCCGGCCGCCGCCTTGGTGTGCCCGATCATGGCCTTGATCGAGCTGATCACCGCCGGCGGCGCATCGGGGTCGGCCAGCCGGCGGGCCTGGGACAGCGCGGACAGCTCGGTGCTGTCGCCCACCTGTGTACCGGTGCCGTGCCCCTCGAAGAGCGCGACCGTCTCCAGCCCAAAACCGGCCCGCGCGTAGGCACGCCGCAAGGCCAGCTGGTAGCCGCCGATCTCAGGCCGGGTGATGCCACCACGGCCGTCGGAGGACACGCCCCAGCCGGCCACGGTGGCGTAGATCCGGTGTCCGGCGCGCCGGGCGTCCGGCTCGCGCATGAGCACGACCATGCCGCAGCCCTCGCCCGGCCAGAACCCGTTGGACCCGCGGTCGTACACCCGCATCTCGCCGGTGGCGAGAGCACCCGTCCGGGCGAACCCGATGGTCTCGAACGGATCGATCGAGAGGTCGACCCCGCCGGTCACCATGACGTCGACGTCACCGTCGGCGAGTGACCGGCAGGCGGTGGTCACCGAGAGCAGTGACGACGAGCAGGCGCCGTCCACCGTGTAGCCGCCACCACGCAGGTCGAAGTGGTTGCAGATGCGCCCGGCGATGGTGTTCGACAGCGCTCCCGCGAGCGTGTCCTCGTCGATGGGCGGGAAGGGTCGCTTGTAGTCGGCCTCGACAAGGTCGAGGAAGTCTCGCGTTCGCTGCTCGCCCCAGTCCAGCTCCGACAGGACGGGTGCGAGTACCCGCCGGACGAACGGCCAGCGCAGCCGCAGCTGGTTGGCCCGGGCGAATTCACCGGTAAGGCTGTTGCCGACCACCACCCCGGTCCGTTCGGTGGGAAGGCCCGCCCCCATCGGGAAGCCGGCGTCCGCCAGCGCGGCGGCGGCAACCTCCAGGGCCAGCCAGTGCGTCAGGTCGGTGGATCGGTAGGTACTGCCGGCCACCTTGAAGGCGACCCGGTCGAATTCCCAGTCCTGCAGCACCGCGGCGTTGCGGGCGTAGAAGCGGTCCGGCGCGGCGGCGTCGGCCGACCAGTAGTCGTCCAGACTCATCCGGGCGTCAGGCAGCCGGCGGAAGGCGCGCCGGCCGGCGACCGCGTTCTCCCACAGCTCTGTCGGCGACGACGCGTCCGGGTATCGACAGGCCATTCCGACGATGGCGATCCTTGTCATGGTGGCGGAATCTCCGATCTGGTCGCGGGCGACCGCAGTGCTAGCGGTCGGTTGCGGCACGGGCACGCTGGCCGACGACGAAGCTGTCCCGGATCCAGTTCCGCCAGATCTCGTACGTCGGTGGTTCACCGGGCAACGACAGGCCCGGCCGGACCCGGTCGGTGACCGCCGCCGCGTCGGCCGGCGAGAGATCGCAGAACAGCCGGGTGGCCAGTTCCACGTGGGGCACCACGAGTCCCGCCCGGACCCTGGCAGCCGCGCCGAACGCCGCGCCCTGAGCCAGGTGGGAGCGGTACGTGGCCGCGCGCCGCCACAACTCGCGCAACTCGGATTCGTCGGCGCCACCGGCATAGGTGGCGGCCAGCCCGACACCGCTGTACAGGTCGGCCCGGCGGGCTTCGGCGAACCCCTCGACGAGGCGGCTGACCTGGCGTACGTCGGTGCCACCGACGAACCACAGGGCACGGCCGATGCCCTGGTCGATGACCCGGGTGGCGTAGCCGGTGTCGTCGTCGACGGGCCAGGGGAACCGCTCGTGCCGGAACTGCTCGATCACGTACTTTTGGGTGTGGAAGTACGCCTGGTGGAAGCCGTACCCGTCGAGCACGAGCCAGCGCAGCAGCGGGTCCGGGGCGTACAGCCGGGACCACCGGAACCGGGGCAGGCGGGCCATCGCCCAGCCGATCCCGACGTACGCCATGTAGATGTGCGGGTCACCGGGACCGGCGAGGAACTCCTTTACCCGGCCCCCGCCGAACGGCAGGCAGTCGCGGACGGCCAGTCCCATCGCCGCCCCCTCGTAGGCGAAGCCGCGGAAGCGGGTCGGCACCCGATCCAACGCCGGTTCGGTCTCGGCGACCCGGCGGGCCCCGGCGGCTTCGCCGTACCCTTCCAGGAAGGTTCGGCCGATAGTCTCGAGCAGATCCCGCGCCTGCTCGGATCGAGTGTGGAAGCCCCGAACGCTCATCCGGGTCCCACGTGGGTCCGGCGTCAGGACGGCACGGCGCAACGAACCGATGAAAGCCACAACTACCCCTCATATGGTCAGCGTCGACCGGACGGATCGGGGCATGCGTCCGATTCGCCTGGCGACACGGGTGGCGGCGGGCCGACTACCCGCCGTGGATGGGTCAGGACTCCGGCGCGCCTGCCGGCTGGCTGGCGAGGCGCGACCGGACCCGGCGGCGCCACACCTCGTACGGAGGGTCGGCCCGCTCGGCCGGGATCCCACCGACCGCGACCTCGTCGGCCAACGCCGAGGCGGCGGCGACCGACAAGCTGGTCAGCGCCGCGACTGTGTCCTCGGTGTACGGCGGCACCGCACCCGAGAACGTTCGGGCCCGGGCCGCGAAGACCGTCCCCTGTGCCAGGTGTGACCGGTGCCCGCCGGCGTGCCGGCGCAGCGTCACCAGGCCGGCCGGATCGCAGCCGCCGGCGAAGGTGGCCGCCAGACCGACACCGGCCCAAAGGTCGGCCTGCCGCTCGCCGGCGAAGCGGCCGATCGCCGTCGTCACGTCGTCAGGCCGGGCACCGTGGATGAACCACAGGGCGCGACCGACTCCTTGGTCCACGGCGCGCAGGAAGTAGTCGGGCGCGCCCGCCCACGGGTACGGCCGGGGTCGCTCGCCCCTGCCCACCCAGCGTTCGACGTCGAGGTAGGCCAGGTCGAAGCCGTACCCGTCGACGGCGAGCCAGCTCATCGTCGGGTGGTACGGCATCCCGGACAGCTCCGGCAGGATCCGGCGCCAGGTCGCCCGGGGCAGCCGCGCCATAGCGAACCCGATGCCGATGTAGTTGAGGAAGATGTGTGGCCGCCCCGGCCCGAGGAGCAGATCACGGGTACGGCTGGTCCGGAACATCGACATCGCGTCGCGGATGGTGAACGCCATCGTGGCGCCCTCGTAGGCGAAGCCGCGCAGGTACGGGTCGACCAGCGCGAGACGGTGCTCCGCCTCCGACAGGTCGCACGAGTCGATGCCCCACTCGAATCCACACACGACCGCCTGCGGGATTGCCTCCAGTCGCCTCGCGGCGGCCGAGGCGGCGGCAGGGAAACCTCGCGCGGGGAAGCCCACCTCCTGCCACGACGGAGCCAGTACGTGGCGACGTAGCGAACCGACGATGGTGGGCATCGCTCCCGCTCTCCTACCGAGGTCGACTGGTAACCGTCAGCTGTCGACGGCTGTTCCATCGTCGGCCACCGGGGCGGACGATTCTTCTCCCGCCGTGCCCAGTGCCCCTGCCGAGCAGGCGACGACGGGACCGGCGCAAGTGCGTCCGGGGCGACCATGTCGCCGATCAAAAGCGCACAGCGGGAGAGGACGGCGTACGGCCGCGTCGGCAGGCTGAACCTCGCCACTGCCCCGACGCGTTCGCCCCCGTACGCCGTCGCGACAGCGACGCCGGCGGGGCGCACGGGGCATCGTCAAACGCGAAGGAACGAGATGGACAAGTCGAACGTGTTCGCCGACCTGGCGGACGACTGCGCGGAATTCGACCGGCTGCTGGCAACCCTGGACGCCGACGACTGGGCCCGACCGACGCCGGCGCCCGACTGGGAGATCCGGCACCAGATCGCGCACCTGAGCGCGGTCTTCCGGATGGCGGCGGTGGCCGCCTCCGAACCCGAGGCGTTCCGGGCGCTCGCCGCGAGGCTCGGCGACGACTTCGACGCCAACGTGGCGGTCGCGCTGTCCCGCTATCTCGACGGCGGCACGGCGGCCCTGCGCGGACGGTGGCGCGAGGAGTGGACCACGGCCGTGGAGGAGCTCGCCGGCGTGCCGGCCGACCAGGTCGTGCCCTGGCTCGTCCGCCCGTTGCCGGCCTCGGTCCTCGCCGCCGCCGGAATGATGGAGCTTTTCGCGCACGGCCAGGACGTGGCCGATGCCCTGGGTCGGACGCCCGAGCGCACCGACCGGATCTGGCACGTGGTCGACTTCGCCGTCCGGACCTGGGACTTCGGTTACCTGAGCCGTGGCCTGACGCCGCCCAGGGAGGGCCTCCGGTACGAGCTGACCGCGCCCTCGGGTGAGGTCTGGGCGCACGGGGCCCAGGACGCCGAGTTGATCGAGGGCCCCGCAGTGGACTTCTGCCTGCTGGTCACGCGTCGGCGGCACCGCGACGACCTTGGCCTGCGGGCGACCGGAGCCGACGCCGACCACTGGCTGGACATCGCTCAGGCCTACCGTGGCCCGGCGGGGCCCGGCCGGCGTCCGGGCCAGTTCGCCGCGGGCGCGACCGAGGCGCCGGGCGACGCCGGGCGACGCCGGTGATGGCCGCCGCCACGCCGGTCGAACCGGCGACCACGGCGACTCTGGAGGCTTTCGCCGACACGATCGTCCCGGGTGTGAAGCGCTCGCCCGACGACCGGGCGATCGCCGGTGTCGAGGACGATCCGGGCGCGGTGCAGGCGGGCGCCCTAGAGGTGCTCGCGCATCCCGCGCTGGGCCTGACAGAGGCGCTGGACGGGATCGCCGGCCTGCTCAACATGCACGCGCAGCACCAGGCGCGAGTCGGGCAGCACACCCTGGACCCGGCGGTGCCACCGTTCGTCGCCCTCGACTTCGACACCCGTACCGCCCTGGTCGAGCAGCTGACCGACCCATCACATCCGGAGCGGGAGGTGTGGTTCGGCGTCGCCCTGTTCTGCACCATGGCCTTCGACAGCGCCCCGCATCTGCCCACCGCTGAGGCGCTCGACCAGGGTCACCCCGGGCTGTCCCTGCTCGGCGTTGGTCAGCCGGACCTCGACGGGCTCTGGCGTTTCCCGCAGTTCTCCTATCATCGGCGGTTGGCCTCCGTGCACCCGCACACCACGGCGACGGGGAGTCCGGCATGACCAGCATCGAGCAGACCGACGTCGTCGTCGTTGGCAGCGGCTTCGGCGGCGCGATCCCGGCGTACCACCTCGCCGCCGGTGGGGCCCGCGTGGTGATGCTGGAACGGGGCCCGTGGCTGGCCAGCGACGAGTACCAGCACGACTTCCTCCTCGGCTCCTCGTACACCCGGATCTTCGACTTCACCGTCGGCGACGGGATGAGCGTGCTCGCCGGCAACTGCGTCGGTGGTGGCAGCGTCGTCTACTTCGCCACCATGCCGCGCGCCCCTCGGTTCGTCTTCGACCGGACCGGTGGCCTCGGCCGGCGGATGTGGCCCTCCTCGATCGACCGGGACACCCTGGAGCCGTGGTACGACATCGTCAGCGGCGCGCTACCGGTGACCGAGCAGTCCTGGGACGACGTGCCGTTCGCCGGTGGCCTCTTCGCCGCCGCCTGCGCCCGCGCCGGGCGTACCGCCAACCCCGTCCCGTCGGCAATCGACAAGCCCCGCTGCACGAACTGCAATTGGATGATGGCGGGTTGCCGGTTCGACGCCAAGCGGTCGCTGCTGCTGAACTACCTGCCCGCCGCGCTCGCCCACGGCGCGCGGATCCGGCCCCTGCACGAGGTCCAGCGGCTGACCCGGACTCCGACGGGCGGGTACCAGGTCCACTACGACGTCGTGGACGACGTCGACTATCGCCTCACCCGGGGCTCCGGCGTCATAGAGGCGAAGATCGTGGTGCTCGCCGCCGGGGCCGGTGCCACCCCGGTCATCCTGCAACGCTCGGCGGCGGCCCTGGGCACGATGCCACCGGCCGTCGGCCGCTACTTCTCCGGCAACGGCGAGCGGTTGAACACCGCCGTGGTGGACGAAGAGCGGGCCCGCGACCTGCTCGGGCTCGACCGGGGCGACGGCACCGCGTACGAGGCGTACCAGATTGGGCGGGGCCCGTGCGTGGCCACCTGGGACAGGCTCGACGGTTCGTTGCCCGAGTACAGCCGCTTCTCGCTGGAGCAGTTGTACTTCCCGCCCGGCTTGGGCACAGTCCTCGCCCAGGTGCCCGGAGCCACCGGACCGACCTGGTTCGGCCGGGAGAAGAAGGCGATGCTGCGCCGGTGGCGTTCCTGGCTGACGGTCTTCACCATGAGCGAGGACGACAACGAGGGTGTCTTCGGCGCCCCACCGCAGCGCGGCAACGCCGAGCGGATCGCCCAGCAGATGCTCGGCCGTGGTGCCCTTCGCTACGAACCGACCGTGAACACGCTGCGCGGGTGGGCCGAGTCCGACACCGAGGTCCGGGACATCCTGGAACGCGACGGCCTGGCCCGGGTCAGTCCGTGGACCAACGACCAGGTGGGTGCGTACACCGTGCACCCGCTGTCGTCCTGCCGCATCGGCGACGACCCGGCGACCTCGGCCCTCGACGACCGGCACGAGTTGCGGGATCATCCGGGCATCTTCGTCACTGACGGCTCGGCGGTGCCAGGAGCCCTGACCGTCAACCCGGCCCTGACCATCGCCGCGTTGGCCGAGCGTGCGGTACCCGGTCTGGTACGCGCGGCCCAGCGGCGGGGGGTGACCGTCAGGTACGGCGCGCCCAGCCCCGACGGCACCCGGACAGTGGCGGTGCCGCCGCCGCTGGCCGCGTGACCGGGCTACCGTCGTCAGAGGAGACGCCGTGGGCATCCTGCTCGCCCGGCTGACCAGCCGGGCCACCCAGCGTCACATCGAACACCTACGACCCGTCCCGGCGCGGGCAGCGCCGCCGCTGGTCCGCCAGGTCTACCGCCAGCTCGCCCGCGAGTTCGGCCTGCTCGCCCCGCCGATCACGCTGCACGCCGCCGCGCCACCGGTCCTCGGCGCCTGCTGGTTGCTGCTGCGCGAGGCCCTGCTCTCCGACGGCCCCGTCGGCCGGGACACCAAGGAGGCGGTCGCCGCCGCGGTCTCCCTGGCCAACCGCTGCCCGTACTGCGTCCAGGTGCACGGCAGTGCTCTGCGCGGAATGCTGCGCGGACCGGACTCCGCCGCGGTGGCCGACGACCGGATCACCGAGATAGCCGAGCCTCGGCTACGCGAGATCGCAACGTTCTTCCGGTACGGCGGTGGCGGCCCGCCCGTGGTCACGGCCCGGCTGGACGCCACCGAGCTGGCCCACCTGGTCGGCGTGGCGGTTCTCTTCCACTACCTCAACCGCATGGTGAACGTCTTCGTCGCGCCCTCGCCGATGCCGGACCTACCGTCCCCGGCGACCGGCGTGGTCCGCTGGCTGGCCGGCATCATGATGGGCCGGCTGGCCCGCCGTGGCGGTGTCGCGGGGCGGCAGCTCGACCTGCTCCCGCCGACGTCCCCGCCGTCCGACCTCAACTGGGCGCGGCCGGACGCCACCCTGCACACCGCCTTCGCCCGGGCCTACGCGACCATCGACGGTGCCGCCGAGCCGGCGGTTCCGCCGTCCGTCCGTCGGTTGCTGCCCGAACTGCTGGCCGGGCAGCGGACGCTCATCGACCCCGGTGAGGTGGCGGCGGCGCTGGACGGGCTTCCGGTGCGGGACCGCAGCGCCGGGCGGCTCGCGCTGACCATCGCGTTCTTCTCGTACCGGGTCACCGACTCGATGGTGGCGAGCTACCGGCGGCACGACCCGGCCGACCGCCGCCTGCTGGAGCTCACCGCCTGGGCCAGCCTCACCGCGGCCCGGACGGCCGGCCCACGGCTCTGCTCGGCATGGCAGGACGCGACGTCGGCCTGAGCCGGCGTAAAATCCGGCCGCCGTGGTCAGCCGCCCACGGCCGACACCGACGTGGGCGGCCCGGCTCCCGGGCCGCTCACGTCGGTGTCGGGCTGGACTCACACGACATGCACGTGTGGCACGTAGAGGATCCAGCGTCCACCCTGGGCCACGAAGTGAGGCTCCTTGGCCACGATCTCCTCGGCGTGGTTCCAGGCGAAGAGCAGAGCGTAGTCGGGGTACGGATCCGCGAACGCCGCGTGCGGGCGCACCGGGATGTGCATCCCCGGTGACAGCCGGCCCTGTTTCTCCGGGGTGGTGTCGCAGATGAACGGCACCAGGTCGGGACCGATGCCGCAGAAGTTGGTGACGGTTGCGCTCTTGGATGTGGCGCCGTAACCGACCACCCGTCGCCCGGCGTCACGCAGGTCGGTCAGCAGCGCGACCAGGTCTGCGCCGGTGCGTTCGATCTGCCGGGCGAACCGCAGGTACGTGTCGTACTCGCCGATGGCGTGCCGGGCCTCGTCGTCGATCATGCGGGCCGCACCGTCGCGGCGAGGGCGGGCTCCGGGCCGCGCGACGGTAAAGCGCAGCGAGCCGCCGTGGATCGGGATCCGTTCCACGTCGACCAACTCGAAGCCGAATCGGGCCACCATCGCGTCCACCGCGCGCACCGAGAACAGGTAGAAGTGCTCGTCGTAGATCTGGTCGAAGTACGCGTACTCCACGATGTCGGCGACGTACCGGTCCTCGAACACGAAGATCCCGTCCGGTGTGAGAAGCCGGTCAACCCCCCGGAACACCGTGCCGATGTCGGCGACATGGCTGATGGTGTTGGCCGAGAAAACCACCTTGGCCGGCCCCCGCTCGGCGCGGATCGCAGCGGCGGAGGTTTCGTCGAAGAAGCCGACCCGAACGTCGGCGCCCCGGGCGGTGGCCGTCCGCGCGGCACCGGCCGACGGGTCCACGCCGAGGTGCCGCACACCCGCCGCGCCGAATACGCCGAGCATCGCGCCATCGTTGCAGCCGACCTCGACGACCAAGTCGGCGCGATCGGTGAGTTCTGTGTCGCGCAGCCAGCCGGCCACCGCCTCGAAGTGCCGGCGCAGGCCGTCCGAGGTGGACGAGCGATAGGGATAGTCGGCACGGAACATTCGGTCGGTCGGCATCGCCTCCAGCTGCTGGACCATGGTGCAGTCGGCACAGATGCCGACCGCCAGCCGGAAGAACCGCTCCGCGCCGGTCTCGTCCGGCCGGGGAAAGGCGTTGGAGGCCGGTTGCCGGCCAAGGTCCATCCATTCGCGCACCGGGCCGGCACAGAGCCGGCAGGTTGGGGCGACTGACACCAGCTCGGGGCCATTCACGTCGTCGTACTCCTTCCGCCGACCGTCATCGTCGCCAGTACCGCCCGGCCGGCGCACATCCGAGATTGCTCGTCCCGGGCCGCCCCCGGGTGGCCGCATCACGGGTTGGTGCCGGCCGAGTTGGTGGGCAAGCAAGGAGATGCCGCTCCCGGCGATCGGCGACAGGATCTGTGGCATCGGGAGAAACGAACCCAGCGCGGCCCAGCTCACCGTTCACCGGCTGCCGGCGGCTGGCGGCTGGCGGCTGGCGATCCCGAGCACCCTCCCGGTCCGACGCTGCGGCAACAGCGTCGGACCGGGAGTTGATCTTTGCGACGAGGGTGAGGGAACACGCATGTCCAATGCCACACCGCGGGTGTGCCCGGCGGATCCACCGCGCCGGGCGCGGACCGAATCCGGGCGCACCACAGGCCGGACGGGAGGAGCGGCGTGACCGAACCAGCCGTGGTCGCGGTCGTCGGCATGGGCTACGTCGGATCGTGCGTCGCGGCCACCCTCGCCGATCGCGGCCTGTCCGTCGTCGGTGTGGACACCGACGACGCCCTGGTGGACCAGCTCAACCGGGGCGCCACACCGCTGAAGGAACCAGGCCTGACCAAGCTGATCGCCACCGAGGTCGACAGTGGCAGGCTGCGCGCGACCACAGCCGAGTGGGCCTGTGCCAGCGCCGACGTCGTGCTACTCACCATCGCCACCCCAGTCCGGCAAGACGGGTCACTGGCCGACGAACACCTCCGGGCGGCCTGTACGGCGTTGTCCGCGAACCTGCGCTCCGGGCAACTGGTGATTCTCAAGAGCACGGTGCCGCCCGGCACCACCCGGGACGTCGTCCGCCCGCTGCTGGAGGCGGGCGGCCTCCGGACCGGTACTGATTTCGCGCTGGCCTACGCGCCGGAACGGCTCGCCGAGGGTACGGCGCTGCACGACCTGCGTACGCTGCCGGTGGTCGTCGGAGGCTTCGACCCGTACAGCACACGGCTCGCCGCGGACTTCCTGCACAGCTCGCTCGGCACACCGACACTGCCACAGCAGTCACTGGAGGCAGCGGAGATCGTCAAGCTGGCCGACAACTGGTGGATCGACCTCAACATCGCCCTGGCCAACGAGCTGGCGATGTTCTGTGACCTGTACGGGGTCGACGTGCTGGACGTGATCACCGCCGCGAACGCGATCCCCAAGGGCGACGGCCACGTCAACATCTTGCGGCCGAGCGTCGGCGTCGGCGGTTCCTGCCTGACCAAGGACCCCTGGATGGTGTGGCAGTCCGCCCGCCGGCACGGGCTGGAAATCACCACCGCGCCGACCGGCCGCGAGGTCAACCAGCGGATGCCCGGCTACACGGCCCGGCTGATCCTCGACGACCTGGCCACCCGTGGTGTGCCCCCGGCCGAGGCGACGGTGGCCGTGCTCGGTCTGGCCTTCAAGAACGACACCGGCGACCTGCGGGCGACCCCGACCGAGCCGGTGGTGGCGGCGCTGCGCGCGACCGGCGTCCGGGTGCGGGTGCACGATCCACTTGTCGATCCGGTACGCGCCCACCAGACCTTCGGTCTGCCGGTCACCGACACCGTCGAGGAGGCGGTGCGGGGGGCCCACTGTGTCGCTCTGCTGGCCATGCACCGCCAATTCCAGGCCGTCGACTTCGCCCGGCTGCCGGTTGCCGAGTCCTGCCTGGTCCTCGACGGACGCGCATACCTGTCCAAGGAGAAGATCGCCACACTGGAACGCCTGGGCTACACCTACCGTGGGATCGGGCGGTGAGCAGCCCCCGCGTGGTCGTCACCGGCGGCCACGGGTTCGTCGGCAGCCACCTCGCCGACCGCCTTGTCATGGCCGGCGCGGAGGTGACCGTGCTCGACAGCGGCGACCCACCGCCGCACCTCAACCTGCTGCGCCAACACGCCCGGCACGTACGCGGTGACGTACGGGACCCGGACCGGCTGGCAAAGGTGATCACGCGGGGGGTGCAGGTGGTCTACCATCTGGCCGCGGCCGTGGGCGTCGACACGTACCTGGACCGCCCGTTGGAGGTCATCGACGTCAACTTCGTCGGGACACAACGGGTACTGGAGCGCGCCAACGAGGTCGACGCGCGGGTGGTCGTCGCCAGCACCAGCGAGATCTTCGGCAAGAACCCGGCGGTGCCCTGGCGTGAGGACGCCGACCGGGTGCTCGGCCCCACCAGTGCCCAGCGGTGGAGCTACTCCACCAGCAAGGCCCTCGCCGAGCACCTCACCTTCGGGTTCGTGCAGCAGCACGGCCTCGCCGCCGGCGTGGTCCGCTACTTCAACGTCTACGGCCCCCGCCAGCGGCCGGCGTACGTGATCAGCCGCAGCGTGCACCGCGTGTTGAACGGCCGTCCCCCGATCGTGTACGACGACGGCCACCAGACGCGCAGCTTCACCTACGTGACCGACGCGGTCGAGGGCACCATCCTCGCCGGGGCCAGCGCGCAGACCATCGGCAAGGCCGTCAACATCGGCCACACCCGCGAGACCACCATCGCCGACGCGGTCGCCCTGGTCACCGCCGTGTCCGGAACCGGTGACGGCGCGGTCGCGGTGGACACCGCCGAGCGGCTCGGCGCGAGCTACCAGGACCTGCCCCGGCGAATCCCCGACGCCAGCCGCGCCCGGCTGCTGCTCGGATGGAGCGCGCGGACCGGCCTCCAGGAAGGGCTGGACCGCACGGTGTCGTGGGCAAGAGCCAACCCGTGGTGGTTGGCCCTGCCGGACAGCGGTGCCGGCCGATGAGCCCGGGAACCCGGCCGCTGACCGGAGACGAGTACGTCGAGACGCTCCGCGACGGCCGGTCGGTCTACCTGTACGGCGAGCGGATCCGGGATGTAACCCGCCACCCCGCCTTCCACAACCCGATCCGGATGACCGCCCGGCTGTACGACGCGCTGCACTCCGACGAGCACCGATCGGTACTCACCACTGCCTGCGACGCCCCCGGCAGCCAGGGCTACACGCACCGGTTCTTCACCACCCCACGCAGCGCCGACGACCTGGTCGCCGCCGAGCGGGCCATCGCCACGTGGGCCCGGATGAGCTACGGCTGGCTGGGTCGCAGCCCCGACTACAAGGCCTCCTTCCTCGGCACGCTGGGCGCCAACGCCGACTTCTACCGGCCCTTCGCCGACAACGCGCGCCACTGGTACCGGCTGTCGCAGGAGCGGGTGCTCTACTGGAGCCACGCCATCGTGCACCCGCCGGTGGACCGCTCGCGCCGACCCGACCAGGTCGCGGACGTGTTCGTCCACGTGGAACGGGAGACCGACGCCGGCGTCGTGGTCAGTGGCGCGAAGGTGGTCGCGACCGGGGCCGCCCTGTCCCATCACACGTTCGTCGCCCACTACGGCCTTCCCGTGGCCCGGCGGGAGTTCGCCCTGGTCGCGGCCGTACCGACGGACGCGCCGGGGGTACGGCTGATCTGTCGTCCCTCGTACGCGGCCACCGCGAACGTGGTGGGCAGTCCGTTCGACTACCCGCTGTCGTCCCGTTTGGATGAGAACGACACGATCCTGGTGCTCGACAAGGTCCTCATCCCGTGGGAGAACGTCTTCATCTACGGTGACCTGGCCAAGGTCCAGACCTTCGCCGGCCGCTCCGGATTCACCGAACGGTTCACCTTCCACGGCTGCGTACGCCTCGCGGTGAAACTGGAGTTCCTGGCCGGCCTGCTGGCCAAGGCGCTGGAGACGACCGGCACCGCCGACTTCCGAGGCGTGCAGAGCCGGCTGGGTGAGGTGCTGGCGTGGCGCAACCTGTTCCAGGGGCTGGCCGGCGCCGCTGCCCGCGACCCGGTGCCCTGGCACGACGGCTCCGTCCTGCCCAATCCGCGGTACGGGGCGGCGTACCGGTGGTTCATGCAGGTGGGCTATCCGCGGGTACGGGAGATCGTGCTGCAGGACGTGGCCAGCGGCCTCATCTACGTCAACTCCGGCGTCGAGGACTTCGCGAATGCCGAGATCCGCCCGTACCTCGACCGGTATCTGCGCGGTTCGCAGGGCGTCGAGGCGGTCGAGCGGGTCAAGGTGATGAGGCTGCTGTGGGACGCCGTCGGGTCGGAGTTCGGCGGCCGGCACGAGCTGTACGAACGCAACTACGCCGGCAACCACGAGAACACCCGGGTCGAGCTGCTCTCGGCGGCGATCGCCGACGGTGACCTGGCCGGGTGCAAGGCTCTCGTCGACACGTGCCTGGCCGAGTACGACCTGACGGGCTGGCGGGTCCCCGATCTGTCCTCGTACGACGGTCCGCGCCCGCCGCGCTGAACCAGCGCGCTCGCCCGCGCGCCGAAACAGCGCTCAGTCGTCCACCAGGAGCGCGGCGGCCGCCGCGACGTCCCCGGCGTCGTGAGCGGCGACCGACCCGGCGGCTGCCGCCCACCCGATCCACCGCCATGTTGCCCTCGGTACGGCTCAGGCCCGGTACGGCACCGGTCAGCACCACCCGCATCGGGGTCCCGGCGAGCCGTCGCAGCAGCCCGCCTGCCGCGTCGGCCGGGGCGGATCCGGTTCCGGCGTCCGCCGGTAGCCCGGCAGCCGGCCCGACCAGGTTGACTCCGCGCACGGCCAGCCGGTCGATCAGCGGGGCCAGCTCCAGGATCGCCAGACCATCGATCTTCGGCTCGACGACGAGCGCGTCGGCCGGACGGCTGAGCATCCGCTCCAGCCGCCCGCCCAGCGCCGCAGCTGCTCCTCACCGAAGACGTTGTCCAGGCCGAGCATCGGCTCGCCGTGCTCGATCTCGCCGCCGGCCGCGACGACAGCTCGGTCGGCGAGTCCACCGACGTCGGCCGTCGGCCCGCCCGGTAACGGCGAACGTCATCGGGCGGGCCGAGGAGAGCGGCGACCCTCTACCGTCGGTTCCGGGCGTCCCCGGTAAGGCTCTCGAGGACCGACACGACGTCGTTCGGGCTGGGCATGGCCCGCCAGACATCATAGATCGCCTCGGCGCCCCGCCGGTAGGACGCATCGTCGAGCACGGTCCGGATCGCCTCGCGCAGCTCCGTCACCGACTGCGTCTGGTGGTTTAGCCGTACGCCCGCGCCACGGGAGACGACGTAGTTCGCCACCGGGGTCGCCTCCAGCTTTTTGGCCGGCATCACCCAGCGCACGGCAGGCCGCTGCTCGCGGGCGTCCAGCTCGCGGACGCCGTACTCGACACCGGAGCGGTAGATGCCGGTCTCGTCGGTCAGCTCCGCCGAGGTGTCCCCGTCGGTCAGCTCCACCGACGTGTCCTCCTCCATCCGCAGCATGATCGATTCGCGGGTGTCGCAGACGAGTTGTGGCACCCGGGCGGCGACGGCCGCCTGGAAGGTACCCAGACCACCATGGTGGATGACCGCCGCGCAGGTGGGCAGGATCAGATTGAGCGGCAGGTAGTCCAGCGTGCGCACGTTCGGCGGCGGGACGCGCCCGTCCAACTGCACGTCGTTGAGGGTGGCAACGACCTCGACGTCGAGGTCGGCCAGCGCCTCCAGCAGCATCGGGGTGCGATTCCAGTCGCCCCGGATGAAGCGTCGGTAGGACTCGCCCAGGGTCAGACAGATCCTCGGCCGCTCGGCCGGCTCCCGCAGCCAGTCCGGCACCGGTGCCGCGCCGTTGTACGGCACGTACCGCAGGGGCACCTTGCGGGTCCGGGTCGGCAGCTCCAGTCCGGGCGGCGCAGTGTCCAGCGTCCACTGCCCGACCAGCAGCTCGTCGTCGACCTCCACGCCGTACCGCTCGGCGAGCGGGCGGACCAGCGTGGCCAGCGGGTTCTCGTCGAGACCGGCCGCGGCGAGGGCCTGCCGGCCGGCGGCGAGACGGTCGAGGCTCCAGCCCGACGGGTCGTATGCGAACACGAGGCGGGCGTGTGCCGCACCGCTCACCCGGGCCGCGACGGCGCCGGCCGCCTGGGTGAGATCCCAGATCACCAGATCCGGCCGCCAGGCGCGGGCGAAATCGATGAGGGCGTCTGCCTCCGGACGGTCCGGGCGCAGGTAGTCCGCGGTCGGGGTCATCAGGTACTGGAAAAAGAGGTACCAGTACTCGCGCTCCTCCACGTGGAGGCCGAGCGCATCGGCGTACCGTTCTGCCTCCACGTGCCCCCTCGGCTCCAGCGGGTCGTCGCTGACCCGGGCGGCCCAGACGGCGTCACCCAGCGGCACCGGGGTCAGCCCGGTGGCGGCGATCTCGTCGGCGAAGGCAGCCGGGGAAGCCAGCCGCACCTCGTGGCCGGCGCTCTGCAGCGCCCAGGCCGTGGGCACCATCGGGTACAGGTGGGCGATCGACGGGTCGATGGCGAACAGGACGCGCATGTCTCTCCCTCGCTAACGGTCGGGTCAGAACGTGGGAACGGGGGACGGTTCGGTGCCGGGACGGCCCGCTGGTCGGCGTACGCCGACCAGCAGGGGCCGGCCAGCGAGGCCGGTGGGTAGGAAGTCGGCGGCGCAACCCGCCGCCGCCAGCGCGTTCAGATGCTCGCGCCGGCCGAACGCGCGCAGCGTCCGGACATCGGCGGTGTGCCGGACGCCGTCGCCCTCGGCGAGCAGGATGTGCCGTTCGACGCGGTGGGCGCCGTCGCGGGGCACGCCCCGCGAGACCCGCACGACGGTGCGGCCGTCGTCGCCACGGCTCAACCCATCGCCGGCCGTGCGGCGGACCGCCACGTCGGGCATCCAGAACGGGGCGAGCAGCAGAAGCCCTCCGGGGTCCAGCAGCCCGGCCAGCGTCCGCAGCACCTCGCGGTAGCCGACCAGCGGGAGCTCGGCCAGCCCGTCGTGCAGGCAGGCGACCACGTCGTAGCGGCGGCCCAGGTCGAGCCCGGTAAGGCCCGCCTGGTGGATCGTGGTGCCGGGCGTCGCCAGCCGGGCGACGACCGCCGTCTCGTCGTCGGAAGCGACGCCCTCGACGAGGGGCAAGTGCTGGCCCAGCGCCCGCAACCGTTCGCCCGCGCCGCACCCCACCTCGATCAGCGAGCCGACCCGCGGGTGCCGGGCCCGGATGATGCGCATCATGGTCAGGACCTCGGCCACGGGGTCGCGGCTGTCGTCGGCGTAGAGCAGGTCGTGGTACGTGGACTCCGCCTCCACGGGCATCGTCACCTCCGGTCGTTTCGGCCCGTACGGCCGCGGCGAGCCGCGGTCGTACCGGCGCATGATGGTCTCGCCCGTCGGTGCGGGCATGATCGGCGCCGCCGTTTAGGCGGGCAGCGCGCGGTCCAGGGTGTCGCGGTAGTCGTCGATCAGGCCGGCCGCCGTGGCGGCGCGGAACTGGCTGCGTCGGTAGCCGATGCTGCCGACGATGCCGCCGGCGGCGTCGAACTCGACCGCCCAGAGCGCGCCGTCCGGGATCTGCGAGCCGAACTCCTGCGAGCGCAGTCGCCGCCGCATGGCACGGTAGGTCAAGTCGCCGATGCGCTCGTCGATGGTCATGAACGGGGACTGGACCAGTTGGAACACGCAGGACGCGTGTTGCTCGCCGGCCGCCGCACCCATCAGTGCGGGCGCCACGGTCAGCAGGTCGACGAAGGGGATCTCGTGGCGGTAGGCCGCCACGCAGGTGGCCCTGACCCGGTCCACGAGGTCGACGAAGCGGTCGCCCGGCGGCGTGGCGACCCGTAGCGGCAGCAGGTTGAAGAACGAGCCGACCATGTCGAGCGTCCACGCCGGGCGGCGTCCCGGGGTGAAGGTCGGCATCACCACCTCGTCGAGCCCGGTGGCGTCGGCGAGCTGCCGCACGTACGCCGCCGCCAACACCATGAAGGGGGTGCAGCGCCGGTCGGCCGCGTATGCCTGCACCCGGCGGCGCAGGTTGTCGTCGTACCGGAAGCGGTGCCACGCGCTGCCGTCGGCCTGGTTCCGCCCGCGCGGCCAGTCCAACGGGATCGGTGTGACCACCGCCCCGGCCAGGTGGTCGCGCCAGTACCGGCGGGTAGCGATGACGGCCGGAGCGTCGGCCGCCTGCCGCTGCCACCGCACGTAGTCCTGGTACTGGCGCACCTCGGGCAGTTCGGGAGAGCGGCCGACACGTCGGGCCCGGTAGCAGAGCGCCAGGTCGCGCAGTACCACGTGGATCGACCAGCCGTCGACGCCGGTGTGGTGGGCGGCGAGCACGAGCACGGCGTCGTCACGGTCGAACCGCCCCAGGTACGCCCGCAGGCTCGGGCACTGTTCCATCGGTACCGGTCGGGACTCCACCTCGTTGAGCAGGAACTCCGCGCCCCGTTCCCGGTCCGTGCCGGTGTCCGGCAGTGCCTCGACGTCCAGGTTTGGCTCCCTGGGTGGGCGGACCAGCTGGTGCGGGTCACCGGGATCCCGGACGATCGACGTCCGCAGCGACTCGTGCCGCGCGACCACGTCGGCCAGGGCGGTCCGCAGCACCGCGACTTCGAGCGGCCCGGTGATCCGCCACCCGCCGACGATGGTGTAGCACGGGCCGAACGGCCCCGACTCGTCGCCGCTGTCGACCATGCGGAGAAACTCCTGTTGCCGGGAGAGCGCGAACCGCCGCGCCGGCCCGGACAGCGGCTCCGGTCGCTGCGCACTGGTGGTCGGAACATTCGCCGGAAGGGTCCACAACGACGGCGGCGGGCCGGGCTCATCCCGCCTCATGCTCCGCTCCCGGCGGTGTTGGCGCGCCGACCGTCGTCGGGCGCGGGCCGGCGCCACCGCATCCCGTCGGCTGACGGAACCAGCCCATCCGGGCGGATCGGGCGTTGGTCGTCCACACTGCCGCCCAGCGCCGCCTGGGTCTGCATCCGGACCCCCTCCTTGAGGACGTCCTTGAGTAGTGCGGCGCCCAGCAGGTCGCGGTCCTCCCCGGGCACGCCGACGGGGCTTTGCACGACGTCGGTCAGCTCCTGGAACGCCTCCTTGCGCCCCCGCAGGTAGGCGTCGGGGTCGAGCAGCGCGCCCTCGCCCGAGCCTCCGCCGCCGACGAGCCGCACGAAGGCCTGCACCGCGCTGGCGACACCGTCGTCGTTGAGACGCTTGGCGGCCCAGAAGTACGACTCCTCGTCCTGATGTGTGTCGTAGAAGGCGACGAGGAAGTCGTGGAACAGGGCGTACTCGCGGCGGTAGCGTGCCTCGAACTCCTCAAGGGCGTTCGGCTCGTCCAACTCCCCGACCAGACAACTGTTGATCGAGCGGGCGGCGAGCAAGGCGCTGAACGTGGCCAGGTGCACGCCGGAGGAGAAGACCGGGTCGATGAAGCAGGCCGCGTCGCCGACCAGCAGCATGCCGGGTCGGGTGAAGGTGTCGTGGATGTACGAGTAGTCCTTGCGTACGCGCACCTCCCCGTAGGGTCCGTCGGTCACCCGGGTCGCCTCGGCCAAGTACTCGGCGATCAGCGGGCACTCGCTGACGAGCTGGCGCAGCACGGTCTCCCGGTCGCCCTCCCGGACGCGGTCCAGCGCGTCGGGGCGCAGAACGGCGCCGACACTGGTGAGGGTGTCGCTGAGCGGGATGTACCAGAACCAGCCGCTGGGAAAGGCGACGGCGAGGATGTTGCCGCTGTTGGGCTCGGGGAGTCGCCTTCCGCCCTCGAAGTAGCCGAACAGAGCGAGGTTGCGGAAAAAGTCCGAGTAGTGCCGTGCGCCCCCGATCCGGTGGTGGATGCGGCTGCGGTGACCGGAGGCGTCCACCACGTACCGGCTGCGCACTTCCCGGCGTCGGCCGTCCTCGTCGTCGAAGCGGACGCCGCACACCCGCTCCCCCTGCTCCAACACGTCCACCACCGCGCACCGCTCGCGCACCGTCACACCCTTGCGCCGAGCGTTGTCGAGCAGGATCTGGTCGAACTTCATCCGCTCGACCTGGTAGGCGGTCGCGCCGTCGCTGGCGAAGCGGGGTGAGATCGCGAAGGCGAACGTCCACGGCTCCGGGTTGCGGCCCCAGCGGAACGTGCCGCCCCGCTTGACGGGGAAGCCCGCGCGGACCAGTTCGTCCGCCACGCCGGTCAACCGGCACACGCCATGGATGGTCGATGGCAGCAGCGACTCCCCGATCTGGTATCGGGGAAAGGTCTCTCTCTCCAGCAGCAGGACCCGGTGCCCCTGCATCGCCACCAGGGTGGCGGCCGTCGAGCCGGCCGGTCCACCGCCGACCACGACCAGGTCGTAGTCGAATTCGTCGTCGGTCACGTCATGTCCCCCAGGACTGCTCTGATTGGTACGGCTCACCGCAGGACCACCTGGGCGCGCAGCACGGCGTCGAGCAGTTCGCCACGGCTCAGCGCGGTCGCCACGGCGACGAGGTCGTCGGCCATGTAGCGGTCTTCGCGAAGGGTGGGTGCGAGGGAGCGGGTGAGCTCGTAGGCGGCCCGGCCGGCCGGGCCCAGCCCCTCGACGCGGTCGGCCACGTCGACCGCCTGGGCGGAAGCCAGCAACTCCACCGCCAGGATGGTGTCGTTGTTCGTCAGGACCCGGCGGGCGTTGCGGGCGCTGATCAGGCCCATGCTCACGATGTCCTGATTGTCGCCGTTGGAGGGGATGCTGTGGATGCTGGCCGGGCCGATCGTGCGGTTCTCCGCGACGAGCGCCGTGGCCGGGTACTGTGCGCCGGCGAAGCCGCTGTTGAGCCCCGGTTCGCCGAGCACCAGGAACTCCGGCAGGCCGTAGCTGAGATGCCGGTTGAGCAGCCGGTTCGTCCGCCGCTCGGAGAGCACTCCGAGCTGGGTCAGTGCGATGGTCACGTAGTCCATCACGAAGGCGACCGGTTGGCCGTGGAAGTTCGCCCCGTGGAAGACCTCTCCGCTGCCGAAGAAGAGCGGGTTGTCGTTGGCCGAGTTGAGCTCGACCTCGATGGTCGCGCGGGCGTGGCTCAGAGTGTCCCGGACCGCGCCCAGCACCTGCGGGACCGCCCGCAGCGAGTACGCCTTCTGAAGGTAGATGTCGGTGCGCTGGACCGCCTGTTCGTGCTGCCACTCCTCGGCGACCTGCTGCCGCAGGGCGGCGTGGGTGACAGTGAGCGTGCTGCCGTCGAGGAGGGCCCGCATGTTCGCCGCGGAGTCGATCTGGCCCGGGTGCGGACGGGCCAGATCGTGCCCCTCGGCGAGGAACGGACCGGTCGAACCCCGGAGAGTCTCGATCACCAGTGCGGCCACGATCTCGGCCTGGCGGACCTGTTCGGCCGCCCGGCCGAGCACCAGGGCACCGAGCCCGGTCATCGCGGAGGTCCCGTTGATCAGTGCGAGACCTTCCTTGAAGCGCAGCTTCAGGGGCTCGATGCCGTACTCCCACAGCACCCCGGCGGTCGGCACCCGCTGGCCGTCGCGCAGCACGTAGCCCTCACCGAGCAGTGTGCTCGCGATGTGTGACAGCGGCGCCAGGTCACCGCTGGCGCCCAGCGAGCCGATCTCGGGGATCGCCGGGATGATGCCGAGGTTCAGGTACATCTCCAGCCGCGTGATCAGTTCCGAACGGACGGCGGAGTAGCCCTTGGCCAGGGCGTTGAGCCGGGCGGTCAGGATCGCGCGGGCCTCCACCTCGGAGAAGTGCGGCCCCACTCCAGCGCTGTGGCTGCGGATCAGGTTCGTCTGGAGCTCCACCTCCTTGGGGTGGTCCACCAGCATGTAGATCATTTCGCCGTACCCGGTGGTCACGCCGTACACCGGCACGCCCTGCCGGACGATGTCCTCGAACCGCTGCCGGCTAGCCACCGCGCGGGCCAACGACTCCGCCGGCACCACGCAGGGCCTACCCCGTTCGGCCACCTGCCGGACGCCGTCGACCGTGAGTCCGGCACCGTCGAGGACCACCGGCGTCGCGCCGCTGTCTATGTCAGCCATGCTCGTCTTCCGTTCGTCGTGGGCGGCCGGAGGACCCGGCCCGTCCCGGGGCGTCGGCTAGGGTGCGGGGATCGGGCAGCCGGGCCCGGTCGACCTTGCCGGCGGGGTTGCGGGGGATCCGGTCGAGCGAAACGAAGGAGGTGCGGTGACGCACCGGCCCCTGGTGTCGGCGCAGCAACGCGCGCAACTCCCGCACCACCACCGACGGCTCCGCGTCTGCGCGCAGGACCACGAAGGCCACCAGCCGGCTCACCAGGCTGTCCGGGTCGGTCACCGGCGACACTGCACAGTCGGCGACCAGTGGATGCTCCGCCAGCCCGGCCTCCACCGCCGCGAGTTCGAGCCGGTAACCGGCGAGTTTGACCTGGTGGTCCCGACGGCCGAGGTACTCCAGCTCGCCGTCGAAACGGCGGCGACCGAGGTCACCGGTGCGGTAGCAGCCGGCCGCCGGGTCGGCGGTCGGGGGCAGGCCCGGCAGCGCCCGGAACGGCGCGTCGTCGGTGCCGGCTGCGGTTGGCAGGTAGGCCGGGCCGGCGTAACGGCTACGGACCAAGATCTCGCCGGGCATCCCGGCCGGGCAGTGCCGGCCCCGCCCGTCGACGATCAGGACCTGCCGGCCGGGTATCGACCGGCCGATCGGGACGCGTTCACCGCGGACCGGTGCCACGATCTCGTACACGCTGGCCGCGACCGTCTCGGTCGGGCCGTACAGGTTCCACAACCGGACGCCGGTGAGCGCCTGGCGCAGTCGGTTCGCCAGCCTCACCGTGAGGGCCTCGCCCATCAGGAACAGGTGAGCCAAACGGGCTGGAACGCTGCCGTCGCGCTCGATCACCCCGACCACTTCGCGGGCGAAGCTGGGCACGATCTGCACCATCGTGATGCCCTCACGGTCCAGCCAGCGGACGAAGCGCTCCGGGTGCACGCGTACCCGCTGCGGCACCGGGACCAGGGTCGCGCCGCAGGTGAGCGCCGCGAAAACCTCGCACAGCGCCGGGTCATGCGTGACGGCGGCCCACTGCGCGACGCGGGCTCCCGGTCGCAGTTGCGCGGTGCGCGCCAACCAGAGGGCGAACTGCGCCAGGGCCGCATGAGTCTGCACCACCCCCTTCGGCCTTCCGGTCGACCCGGCGGTGAACGACACGTAGGCCGCCGTCGTCGGCGCGGCCGGGGCTGGGGTGCGCGGTGCGGCGGGCGAGAGCGGCGCGGAACCGGTCACGAGCACCGGCCCACCTCGGACGATGCGGAACCACTCGGCCAGCGGCTCGCCGGTCTCGCCGTCGCCGATCAGCAGGACGGCAGGGCACAGGTCGACCAGGAGCGCCCGGGCCTGCTCCCCCGCGCCGGTCGGGTCCAGCCAGGTGACGTGGCCGCCGGCGTGCAGCACGGCCAGGGACGCCCGCACCAGTGCCGGCCCCATCGGCAGGCGCAGCGCCACCGCGTGTCCGGTGACCGAAACCTGGGCGTTCAGCCAGGCCGCCAGGGCGGACACCTCGGCGGCCAGCTCCGCGTACGTCAAGTTGCCCGTCTCGTCCCGGACGGCCACCGCGTCCGGGAAGCGCCTCGCGCATTGGTGGACCAGCTCGGTCACCGGCCGGGGCGTCGGCACCACCGTGGCGTCGGCGGCCCGGACCATCGCGGCCTGCTGCGCCGCGTCCTCCAGCGGAAGGTCTGCGAGGGGAAGGTCCGGGTCGCGCAGCGCCACGGTCAGCAGGGTGCGGAGCTGCCCGAGGACACCCTCGATCCACCGGCGGCCGATCCGGTCGGCGGGGGACGCGACCGTGCCGGTGAGTGTCCTGCTGGTCGAGCCGACGGTGAGCAGCAGGTCGACGGGGAGCGCCCGGACCGGGGACGGTAACGCCAGGACCGCGGTGCCGGCCAGTCGCAGCGGGGCCGGCACCGCGACGGCGAGCACGGTGGCGCACGGGGTGCCGCCGTGCTCCGGGCCGTCGGCGCGGACCCGCCAGCGGACAGACGACGGGCGGAGCCGACGGGCGTCGTGCCGGCGGCGCGCCATCTGCCGCAGGTACGCCCGGAAGGTCCCCGCATCGCCGAACCGGCCGTCGACCGCCGACAGGGTGGTCAACGGGCCGACGAGCCGTTCCTGTCCCGGTTTCCTCAGGTCGTCCGCAACGGCGATGGTTACGCCGTCGTCCTCGCTGTGCCTGGCCAGCACGACGTGGCAGGCGGCCAGCAGCACCGTGTCGACGGTGCTGCCCTCCCGCAGGGCGAGGTCCCGGAGAGCCCGACCGAGGTCCGGCCCCCAGTCGAAGGCCACCTCGCCGGCGGAGGCGAGCGCGCCGGCCTCCAGTGCCGGGATGGGCGGGGGCGTGGCAGCGGGGACGGGCGTGATCCCGGCTGTCTCGGCGTACGCCGTCGAGAGATCGGCGGCCAGAACCGACATCGACGTGGGGTCTGCCACTGCCAGGTGAGCGCTGAGCACCACGCGGTGGTGCCGGGCGGTGACCGGGTACACGGTCAGCTGGGCAGGCGGTCCGGTGTCGAGGTCGTTGGAAGCGGTCGGGGCGGCGTCGTGCCCGTGGACCGCGAAGGAGTCGGGGTGCGCGGGGCCGACCGACGAGGCGGTGGTGGTGGTGCCCTCCGTTGTCCGCAGCGCCGCGTGCCCTTCCAGCACCAGGTGCCAGGCAGCCCGCAGGGCGTCGAGATCGAGCGGACCGTCGACCCAGTACGACCTGCACAGGGCGGGCCGGGCACCAGGACTAAGTCGGCCGAGCAGCCAGACCGCCTTCCGAACCTCGGCGGCGACCGGGTCCAGGTCGATGAGCGGCACCGGCTGCGGCGCGGGGACGTGGATCGTCACGCAGCAAGTCTCGGCAAGCGCCGGCGGAGGGGCATCTCTGGACGTGCGCGGCGGCGACCGCCCCAGGCCGGGTGGCCCAACGAATCGAAGCGATCTCCCGGAGTGCGCATTCGCAGAGATGCCCGCCACTGCCGGCGCTCCGCACGATGAGGACAGAGCCGAGCGCACGTGGAAGAGAGTGCCGATGAACGAGATTCCGGGGGCCACCCCGACCGCACTGGACACACCCGAGCTGCGTCGTCGGATCGGTGCCATCTGGCGGGACGTACTAGGTGTCCGAGACGATGCCCTGACCGACGCCACCTTTCTCGATCTGCAGGGGCAGTCGATCTCCGCAGTCCGAATCGCCGGACGGATCGAGGAGGAACTCGGTGTCGAGGTCGACGCCGCGGTCCTGTTCGAGGACCCGAACCTGGCGACCTTCGTGGACCTGGTCGTCGCTGGCACCCGGGGCGTTCACTAACCGACGACGGTCCGGCCGCCGGGCCGGGCGCCGCATCAAACTAGGGAGCGGGGCAATGCTCTCCATCAGGCTGTACGACATCGCGACGGGCCGTGTCCAGACACTCACCGAAGTGGTCGATTTGGCCAGCGCCGACCGGTGGCTCACCCGGTTCGCCGCCGGTGGCATCGGCACCGACGACGTGGTGTACGTCGTGGAGTCGGTGCCGCGGCCGGTCATGGCGGACCGGTCGGAGGCGAGCTGCCCGGTCACGGCCTGACCGGCCCGCCGAACCGCTCGGGCGGGACGCCTCCCTTCCTCCGCAGACGTACGCCCCGGCCGGAAGTCATCGGTCGGGGCGCAGTTTCGTTCCCGTGATCGCGACATCGAACCGGTAGGACACCGACGGGTGCACGTAAGATCATTGATGATAAGCGCGTCACGTACCTCAGTGGTCCGGTGCGTAAGTCCTTCGGGGGTTGACGGCTGAGGGCTGGGATGTGGTCAGTCTGTGATCGGGCTAACGAGGACGCTGCAGATGAAGTCGAGGGCGTCTTCGGTGGTGCCGCTGAACCAGTACTGGTCTTCGTAGCTGTGGTTGCTGGCCTTATAGCTGGCCAGGGCCCAGCGGTGGGCGGATCCGCTGTAACGCAGCCGCATCAGCGGTAGTTGGTCTCCGCCGGTGAGTTCGCCGGTGACGTAGGCGAACTGGCCGTGGTAGCGCACGTGCACCTCGGCCAGCTGCGGCCAGTTCGCCTTGGCGCGGGCCCGGAGCCGCTGCGGCAGGGACGTCTTGGTGGAGGCAGGAATGACCGGCATAGGTTCACATCCTGCCGGTCCGGCGTGTCCTGTCGGCTGCCGGCACACCGCAGCGGCATTCTCGACCGGCCCCCGATCAAGATCGCCTTCGATGGAAGCTGGCCGGTGCCCGTCCCTCACGCACGCCCCATCACGCTGACCGCTGCCGAACGACGGCGTCTCACCGTCCTGGCCTACTCACACACCGCCGGCTACCAGCAGGTCATGAGGGCCAGGATCGTCTGCGATGCGGCCCGCGGAGACTCCAACGCCGTGATCGCCCGCCGGCATGAGATCACCGTCGACACCGTGCGCCGCTGGCGGGACCGGTTCGCCGAGCAGGGCCTGGCCGGACTCGCCGACCGGCCCCGGTCTGGTCGGCCGGCCCGGTTCACGCCGGTCCAGGTGGCCGAGGTCAAAGCCCTGGCTTGCCAGCTACCAGCCGAAACAGGCACGCCACTGTCGAAATGGACTTGTCCCGACCTGGCCGCCTGGGTCAACGAGATCGAGATCTACTTCTCAATCGTCCAACGCAAAGTTCTCACACCCAACGACTTCACCAGCCTTGACCAGGTCGAAGACCGACTCACCGCCTTCGAGCAGCGCTACAACGCAACCGCCCGGCCCTTCAGATGGAAGTTCACCCCGGCCGACCTCGAGGACCTCATGACCCGGATCGAGCGACACGAACAGAAAGAGCAGAACCTCCAACAACCCGACGGCTGCGATCACCAACCTTCCGCACTCGCCCTGGGCCGCATAACGCCCGAAGGATTTACGACCTGAAGCACTAAGGTCGTCCACATCAGCGGGACCTGTCGCGTCGGAACTGTTTCCGGTTGTGTGGTGACGCACCGCGGCGGCCCCGGACCGATCGACGACCAGCGAAAGGGTCAGCATGACTCTGTCCATACTGCGGCGTGGACGACGCAACGACGCCGGTGGCAGCCCGACCGGCCGGAGGAGATCGCTCGGACGGCAGGCGGTCGCCGCCGTCGCGGCCGCCGCGATGGTGCTCGCACTCGGGGCGTCCTCCTCCTCGGCCGCCGACCCGTATGTCGAACCGCTGACCGGCGGGGCGGCCTTCGACCCGTCCTTCCGGCACGGCACGGTGGCCGTCGACGGCGGCCGGCTGCACTACGTCACCGGCGGCTCCGGCCCGGTCCTGGTGCTGCTGCACGGCTGGCCGCAGACCTGGTGGGCCTGGCACGACGTGATGCCGGCCCTCGCCCGCAACCACAGCGTCGTCGCGTTCGACCTTCCCGGCCTGGGCGACTCCAGTCACTTCATCGACGGGTACGACAAGGTGACCACCGCGCACCGCATCCGTCAGGCGGTGCGCGCCCTCGGGCACCGGCAGGTGTCGATCCTGGCGCACGACGTCGGGGTTCTCGTCGCCTACCCGTACGCCCGCGAGTTTCCCGCCGAGGTCTCCCGGATCGCGGTCCTCGACTCGACGCTCTCCGGCTTCGGCCTGGAGGATGCCTACACGTTGAGCTTCCACTTCCTGTTCAACGCGGCGCCCGCGCCGATCCCCGAGCGGATCCTCGACAACGGCGACGTCTCCACCTACCTGGGGACGATCTTCGACTTCAGCCTGAACAGGGACGCCATCGACCGGAGCGTCTACTACCGCTACTACCGGGATCCCGCCGACCGCACCGCCGGCTACAACTACTACCGCGCGTACGCCGGCGACGCCGAGAACAACCAGGCCAACGCCCACCGGCGGCTGTCGATGCCGGTACTGGCGATGGGCTCCGCGACGACCTTCGGACCGGCGGTCGCGGCGTCGTTCCGGCAGGTGGCCGACGACGTACGGGAGGTCGTCGCGACCGACTCCGGCCACTTCATCCCAGAGGAAAACCCGAGGTTCCTGGTCTCCTGTATCAATCTGTTCACCGGCGTCGCGGTCACCCCGCCGACCCCGGAACTGGTCAACTGCGCCGCCTGATCCTTCGGCTGCACCGGACACCGGGGGCACGTCCGGCCGTCGCGCGCACCTCGCGCGACGGCCGTTCGCGTGCTCCGGCCGGTCGCCTTACGCCTCGTCCGGCAGGGTGGGAGCGGCGAGGCCGGCTGCCGGGTGCGGCCACTGTGCGACCAGGTCCAGCCGGGCCGAGACGAGGGCCAGATGGATCCGGGCCGGCCAGGCGTCGACGGCGGCGTCCCGGCACAGGTCGCTCGACCAGTCACCCGGCACGCAGCCGGCGGCCACGAGGCCCAACTCCGTCCGAATCCGGCCGCCGAGTTCCACGGCACGGTCCCACCAGCCGGGCGCACCGGGCAGCAGCAGCACACCGTGGGCCCCGCGGCGTCGCCGCCCGGCCAGCTCGTGCAGTGCTTCGTCGTCGGCCCACGGGTCGGTTGCCGACCAGGCGACGAACGGCAGCGGGTTCCGCCCGGGGGCCAGCAGCCGGCCCTCGGTGCCCGGAGCCCACCCGGTGCCGGTTGGGTGGACCGGGCCCGGCCACGGCTCCAGCCACCCGGCCGGCACGGAACGCGGCCCGTCCGAACCGGGTGCTCCGGGCCCGTAGGTTCCGACGCCGACCAGCCGGTGGGGCAGGCGCAGGCCGCGCGCGGTGAACGGCTCGGCGATCGCGTTGCGGCCGGTGGCTGCGTCCGGCGGTGTGGCCACCGCGGACTGCCTGGCCGGGCATCCGCCGGCAGCAGCGGCCGCGACCGGGGAGGCGGCGGGTTCAGCGGCGACGGCCTGCCGGAACGCCGTTTCGGCCGCGTCGACCGGGGCCGGGCAGCGTCGCCGCAGGCCGACATAGCTGAGCGCGGTGGTACGGGTGATGAAGTGCAGGCCGAACTGCGCCGCCGGCAGCTGCATCCGCCGCCCGTACGTCTCCCACCACCGCATGCTGGGCCCCGCCAGGCGCTGCACCCGCGCCGCGGCGGGCCGGCGCTGGCGCTCGTACGCGGCGAAGGAGTCGCCCACCGCGCCCCGGCCCCGCAACGTCGCCGCCAGGGCCAACGCGTCGGCGAGCGCCATCGAGGTGCCCGACGCCACGGTGAAGTGGGCGGTGTGCGCGGCGTCGCCGACCAACACGACGTTCCCGTCCGACCAGCACCGGTTCGTCACCACCGGAAACCGGGACCACCGGCTGCGGTCGCCGAACAGCGGCGCACCGAGCCGTTCGGCGAAGACGCCGTCGAGCAGAGCCAACCCGGCCGGCCCGATCTCGTCGGGCACCGCGCCGACACGGCACGGCTGGTCGAGGCCGGCCCGGCGCCAGGTGCCCTCGTCCATCTCCACCACCACCGTGCTCGGGCCACCGCCGCAGGAGTAGGCGTGCGCGGCCATCGGCCCGTGCTCGGTGGACACGAAGAACATCGTTGCGGCGTCACCGAGGTCGGCGTCGGTGCCCAGCCAGATGTAGCGGGCGAGGCCGGTGCGGACGGTCGTACCGAACGCCGCCGCCCGCGCCGTACGGTTCGTCGAACGGGCTCCATCGGCGAGGACGATCACGTCGGCGTCGAGGTCGGCGGCGCGTACGTCACATCCGTGGTGCACGCGCACCCCGACCTGGCGCGCCTGTTCGGCCAGTACGGCCTGCAGGGACGCGCGGGAGACCGTGACGACCGGGAAGCCGTCGTAGCGCAGCCGCCGGTCGGGAAGCCGCAGCTCGATGCCGGACAGCGACCGGGCGACCTGCCCGACCCGCTCGGCGAGCACCCGGTCGCCGGCCGCCAGCTGCCGCATCGTCCGGTTGGACAGAGCGATACCGAAGCCGCCTGTGGTACCGGGAGCGGCACGCTCGTAGACGTCGACTGCCGTCGTGCGCATTGTGAGGCCGAGCAGCCGGCCGAGGAAGAGTCCCGCCGGGCCGGCACCGATTATCGCCACCCGCCGCGCGCCCATGACCCTCCACACCGCCGGTTCTGTAGCGGCCGGGCCACATCCCCTTCCCGCAACAGACGCGGCCCGGCCTTATCCCGAGGCTGGCACCGCCGAGCGGTGAGCACACCTTCCGTCGTGCGCTGACCGGACACCACCCGATCACGGCCGGGGCCACGGTCGAGGACGCGCACTCACGGAGGTGCCCGGCGACCACCGGCGCGACCACGATCGGTGCGTCCCCGCAGCCGCCACCCACCGGGACGCCCGGTCGAAACGTCCGGCGCGGGCGGGAAGGAGAACCATGGGCATCGACCGGCACGTGGCGGTCACGGAGGCCGACTACCTCCGGCTGCTGGCCCACGGCACCACCGCGTTCGAGCTGCTCCGCACGGCCCTGGAACTGGGGATTTTCGAACACCTGGAGCACGCCGGTGGGATGAATCCCCGACTGTTGGCACAGGCGCTGGGCATCGAGGTCCAGCCGGCCCGCGTCATGCTGCTCGGACTCTGCGCGCTGCGACTGGTCGACAAGCACGGCGACGCGTACGTCAACGCGGGGATGACCCGCCGCAAGCTGCTGCGCTCCGGCCCCCGGTACCTCGGCCAACTGGTCGACGTACAGGCGAAGGTGATCAACCGGGCGTTGCCCGACCTGGCTGAGTCCGTCCGCCAGGGCACCAACGTCGGCCTGCGGCACCTGGACGGCCCCGGATCCACGCTCTACGAACGGCTGGCGGCCCATCCGGAGCTGCAACGGGTCTTCTATGCGAACATGGGGGACGCCTCGCGCAAGGCGATCGGCCCGCTGCTGGACCGCTACGACCTCAGCGGCGTCCGGCACGCAGTCGACGTCGGTGGTGGCGACGGGACGAACGCCATCCACCTCGCCCGGCGCTACCCGGACCTCACCGTCACCGTCTTCGACCACGAGAGCGTCACCCAGCTCGCCGCCGATCGAGTGGACGATCCAGACCTGCGGCGCCGGGTGCGCTTCCACCCGGGCGACATCATGACCGAGCCGCTGCCCGAGGGAGCCGACGCAGTCCTCGTCTTCCACATCTTCGAGATCTGGTCTCGGGCCCGGAACACGGAGCTGCTGCGCCGGTGCCGGGCCGCGTTGCCGGAGGGCGGGGTCTGCCTCGTCTACAACTTCGTCTCGGACGACGAGGGCACCGGCCCGATGAGCGCCGGGCTGGTGTCCCCCTACTTCCTGGCTCTCGCCTCGGGCGAGGGGATGGCCTACTCCGCCGCCGACATGGAACAGGCGGCCCTCGACGCCGGCTTCTCCGAGGTCGAGCGGCACGAGGACATGGGGTTCAGCCACGCGCTCGTCGTCGGCCGCCGATAGTCGCCGTCCGGGCCGCACCCTGCCGCCGCGTCCGGTGCCCTCGCCACGCGTCAAGGAGCTGTTATGACCTCGTCCGACCCCATCGCCATCGTGGGAATGGCCTGCCGGTTCGCCGGTGACGTCGATTCGCCCGAGGCGTTCTGGGCGTTGCTGCGCGACGGCCGGGACACCGTCGGGGAGATCCCCGACGACCGCTGGAGCTGGTACGCCCGACAGAGTCCAGAGCACGCGGAGGCGGTGGGCGGGGCAACCCGGCACGGCTCCTTCCTGAACGACATCGCCGGCTTCGACGCCGACTTCTTCGACATTACTCCCCGGGAAGCGGCACTGCTCGACCCGCAGCAACGAATCGTGCTGGAGCTGACCTGGGAGGCGCTGGAACACGCCGGTATACCACCGCGAGGGCTGGCCGGCGGCGACACCGGCGTCTTCATGGGGGTGGGCACGGACGACTACGGCCGCCGGCTGCTGGAGGACCTGCCGCGCGTCGAGGCGTGGACCGGAATCGGCGGTGCGTACTGTGCGGTGGCCAACCGGGTGTCGTATGTGCTGGACCTGCACGGACCCAGCATGACCGTGGACACCGCCTGCTCCTCCTCACTGGTCGCCATTCACCTGGCGGCGCAGGCCCTGCGCGCCGGAGAGTGTGACCTCGCCTTGGCCGGCGGCGTGCTGGTGATGGCCGCGCCCGGTCTCACCCTGGTCCTCGATGCGGCGGGGGCGACCGCACCGGACGGGCGCTGCAAATCCTTCGACGCCGGCGCCGACGGCTACGGCCGGGGCGAGGGCGGCGGTGTCGTGGTGCTCAAGCGCCTCACCGACGCTCGCCGCGACGGTGACCGGGTCCTGGCTGTGCTGCGCGGTAGCGCCGTCCGCCAGGACGGGCGGACCAACGGCATCATGGCCCCGAACGGGCGGGCGCAGGCCGAGCTGATGCGCCGCGCCTGCCGCGAGGCCGGCATCGACCCGAACACCGTCGACTACGTCGAGGCGCACGGCACCGGGACACCGGTCGGCGACCCGCTGGAGGCGGGCGCGCTCGCGGCGGTCTACGGCGTGGGGCGGCCCGCCGCCCGTCCGCTGCTGATCGGGTCGGTGAAACCGAACATCGGCCACCTGGAGGCCGGCGCGGGCGTGGCCGGCCTGATCAAGACGGTCCTCGCCCTCCGGCACGACCAACTTCCGCCGAGCCTGCGTATCACCCAACCCAACCCGGCGGTGAGCTGGGAGTCCTCCGGAGTGCGGGTGGTCCGGGAGGGGACACCCTGGCCTCGGGGGGAACGACCACGACGGGCGGCGATCTCCGGTTACGGGTACGGCGGGACCATCGCCCACCTCGTCGTCGAGGAGCCCGATCCGGTGCCGAGCCGGCCGCACGGACCCGAGCACGACAGGCCCCGGCTGTACCCGCTGTCGGGCGCGTCCCCCACCGCGCTGCGGCAGTACGCCGACCGCCTCGCCGACCGCCTCGAAGCGGACCCGGACCTGGCCACCATCGACGTGGGCCACACCCTCGCCCGGCGCCGCAGCCACCTGCCCTACCGAGGTGCCGTCGTCGCCGCCGGCCGGACCGAGCTGATCGACCGGCTGCGGGAGCACGCGGCGACCGGACGCGGCGGTGCCGCCGATACCGCGCCGACCGGGGAGCGGGGAGTCGTGTGGGTCTTCTCCGGACACGGCTCGCACTGGATCGGGCTCGGCCGGGACCTGATCGACGACACCCCGGCGTTCGCCGACGTGTTCGACCGGCTCGATCCGGTCTTCCGGGCGGAGGCGGGCTGGTCGGCGCGGTCGGCGCTGTTCGACGACCGCAGCCAGCCGGTGGACGTCGTGCAACCGATGATCTTCGCCGTCCAGGTCGCGCTCGCCGCCACCTGGCGGTCGCTCGGACTGCGCCCCGCCGCCGTGATCGGCCACTCCGTCGGCGAGATCGCGGCAGCGGTGACCGCCGGAATGCTCTCCCTCGACCAGGGTGCGCGGCTTGTCTGCCGCCGCTCCGCGCTGCTGCGCGGTGTCGCCGGGGCCGGCGCGATGGTGATCGTCGACATCGACGCCGACTCGGCGCAGCGGCGGCTGCGGGGCCGGTCCGACGTGGTCGTGGCGATCACCGCCTCCCCCCACGCGTCTGTGCTCTCCGGCGACGTGGCGGCGATCACCGAGGTTGCCGCGCGGTGGCGGGCCGACGGGACCCGGGTACGGACGGTCAACTCCGACGTGGCGTTCCACAGCCCTCAGATGGATCCGCTGTTGCCCGGACTACGGGCCGCGGCCGCCGACCTGCCGACCACCGACGCCCACACACCGACATATACGACCGCGCTCGCGGACCCCCGCTCGACCGTGCCCCGGGACGGGGACTACTGGGCGCGGAACCTGCGCGGCGTCGTCCGCTTCGCCCAGGCGGTGACCGCCGCCGCCGAGGACGGTCACCGGCTCTACTTGGAGGTGTCCGGGCACCCGATCGTGGCGCACTCGATCGGCGACACGCTGGCCGGTCTGTCACTCGCCGACACCCGGGTGGTGTACTCGCTGCGCCGGGGCTGCGCCGGGCGCGAGACGCTGCTGACCGGCCTCGGCGATCTCTATCGGCACGGCGCGGCGGTGGACTGGTCGACGCTGTGGCCCGACGGCGACCTGGCGGACCTGCCCACCCCGGCGTGGCAGCGCAGGCGGCACTGGGCAGCGGAGCCGTCGGCACCGGCCAGCACGACCGGAACCCGCCACGACCGGGCCAGCCGCACACTGCTCGGCGGGCACACGGTGGTGCGGGGCGCCTCCCCCGTCGACGTCTGGCTGACCCGCCTGGATCACGGTAGCCGTCCGTACCCCGGTGAGCACCCGGTCCGCGGCGTGGAGATCGTGCCCGCCGCCGTGCTGCTGAACACCCTCCTCCGCGCCGCGTCCAGCGGGCGGGGCTGGTCCGACCTGGTGGATGTCGCCCTGCGGACGCCGGTCAGTGTGACCCGGCCTCGGGAGGTCCAGGTCGTCCGTCAGGGCGAGGACCTGCGGCTGAACTCTCGCGTGCTGGGCGACGACCCGGACGGGCACGCGGGCTGGGTGACGCACACCGTCGCCGCCGCCGACCCGCACGCCGGCCTGTCGGCCGGCGTCGACGCGCCCGCCACGGTGACCACCGTGCTGGACGAGAACCACGTCGTCGACCGGTTGGCCGCCCTCGGCGTGGCCGCGATGGGCTTTCCCTGGGTCGTCCGCCGGCTCGGCCGTACCGCGGACGGTCTGGTCGCCGACGTCGACGCCGACGCCGGCACCCCGGATGGCCATAGCTGGACACCGGTCCTGGACGCCGCGTTGTCGATCGCGTCGGTGGTCTTCCCCGGCCCGCCGGCGCTGCGGATGCCGGCGCACATCGCACGGGTCACGCTGTCCCCGGCGGCGGTCGCCCGGGCCCGGCTCACCGTCCACCGTCGCGCCGCGGACATCGTCGACGTGGAGCTGGTCAACTCCCATGAAGAGGTGGTCGGCCGGCTCACCGGCCTCCGTTACGGACTGCTCGACCGGGACGTGGCACAGCTCGACGACCGGACGCCGCTGGTGTACGACACCGCTTGGCGACCAGCACCGCACCTGATCGGCGACCCGCCGGACGGGGTGGTTCTGGTTGGACCACCGACTCCGCTCGGCGACGAGCTGGCGGCCCGAATGGACGAGCGGGACGTACCGTGCCGGCAGGTCAGCGACCCGGACCAGATCTCCGCCGACGAGCTGCTCGACGGCCGGGCGGTGCTGGTGGTGCCCGCCGAGGCCGGCACCGACGACGTGCCCGGCCTGGTCGCCGCGAACGCCTGGCTGCTGGCCCGGTCAGCGCGACGGGTCGCGGCCGGCCGGGGAGCCCGCCTGTGGTGCGTGACACGAGGCGTCCGCACTGGCACCCGGCGCGAGTCGCTCGGCCACTGCGCACTCTGGGGACTGGGCCGGATCATCGGCGGCGAGCGGCCCGAGACCTGGGGTGGCGTCGTCGACGTCGGCGACGACGGCCGCGACCTGTCCACCCTCGTCACCCTCGTCGGCATGGGCCACGGCGAGGACGTGGTGGCGGTTCGCGAGGGCGACGCGCTGGTCCCCCGGCTGCGGGCGGTCACGGAAGGCCCTGTGGCGCCGCCGCTGTCCTGCCGGCCCGACGGCACGTACCTGATCAGCGGCGGGCTGGGGACCCTCGGCCTGGAGGTGGCGGCGTGGCTGGTCGGGCACGGAGCCCGCCGGATAGTCCTGGCCGGACGGCGCGGCCTGCCGGCGCGCGAGACATGGAACCGGCTCACCGACCCGGGGCAACGGGCCGCCGTACGGGCCATCCGGGCGCTGGAGCGATCCGGGGTGACGGTCGTCGTCGCGCCGCTCGACGTAGCCGACCCCGACCAGGCTGCCCGGCTGCTGCGGACCGCCGCCTTCGGGCTGCCGCCGGTACGCGGAGTGGTGCACGCGGCGGGCGTACTGGACGACCGGACCGTCGACATGCTCGACGAGCCCTCGCTGCGGCGGGTGCTACGGCCCAAGGTGGCCGCGTTGAACCTGCACGCACTATTCCCGCCGGGCAGCACCGATTTCTTCGTGCTCTTCTCCTCGGCGGGCCAACTTCTCGGCCTGCCCGGCCAGGCCAGTTACGCGGCAGGCAACTCCTTCCTGGACGGTCTCGCCCGATACCGGCGCGCGGCCGGTGACACCGGGACGCGAAGCATCCGTTGGACGTCCTGGCGCGGGCTCGGCATGTCCACCTCCAGCGCGGTCATCGACGCCGAACTGGCCGCTCGGGGCACCGCGGACGTCAGCACCGCCGAGGCGTTCTCCGCCTGGGAGCAGGCGCACCGGCACGACCTGGGCGAGCCGGTCGTGCTGCGGGTGCTGCCGGCGAGGGCCGGTGGCCGCCGCCCGCCGCTGCTCGGCGAGCTGGACACGGCAGACAGGACAGACCTCGCACCGGACGGTGCCCCGCGTTGGGCTGGGCTGGACGGCGTCGCGCTCCGCGCTTACCTGCGGGAACGGATCAGCGCGCAGGTCGCCGACGAGACGCGACTGCCCGGCAGCGAGATTGCCCCGCACCGACCGCTGTCGGAGATGGGACTGGACTCGGTGATGACGACGCGGATCCGGGCCGCCCTGGAACAGGAGTTCCGCCTTCCGCTGGCGACCACCCTGCTGTGGGACCGGCCGACTGTCGAGGGCGTGGCGGAGTACCTCGCCAGCCAGCTGACGAGCACCACTGGCACGACGAGCATGCGGTGACGACCGACGACGGGCTCGTGACCTGGCCGGAGGATCTGGCGTACGCCTACCGGACGGCGGAGTGCTGGCGCGGCCGTCCGCTCGGCGACTACCTGTGGGAGTGGGCGGACCGGTGGGGTGAGCAGGTCTCGGTGGTCGACGGCGATCGCCGGCTGACCTACCGGGAGCTGGCCGAGCTGGCCGACGCACTGGCCGAGAAGCTGGGCGAGTACGGGCTGCGCCGGGGCCACCGGGTCCTGCTGCAGCTGCCGAACTGCTGGGATTTCGTGGTCGTCACACTCGCGTGCTTCCGGCTGGGCGTGGCACCAGTGATGATGCTGCCGCAACACCGCGAGCACGAACTGTCCGCGATCGCCGCCCACGTCGGGGTCCAGGCGCTGATCGTGCCGGACCGTTGGCGCGACTACGACCACCAAGCGCTCGCGTACCGGGTGGCAACCGGGCTGCCCGGCCCGACCCCCGTCTTCGTGTTCGGCGGCGACACCCGCGCGCCGGGTGTTGACGGGCGGGCTTTGCTGCGCGCCGGCCGCCACGTCGAGGCGCGGCGCCGTCGGCTGGACGCGCTCGCCCCGGCCGGGGACGACGTGGCGCTGTTCCTGCTCTCCGGCGGCACCACCGCCGTGCCGAAGGTGATCGCCCGCACCCACAACGACTACGAGTACAACATCCGGCGCTGCGCCGACGTGTGCCGCTTCGGCCGGGACACCGTCTATCTGACGGTGCTGCCGGTCGGACACAATTTTCCGCTGGCGAACCCGGGGGTGCTGGGAACGCTGTACAGCGGCGGCCGGGTGGTCCTGTTGCCGTCGCCGCGCCCGAGCGCGGCGTTCGCGGCTGTCGAGGCGGAGCGGGTCACCACGACCTCGCTGGTCCCGGCGGTCGCGATCACCTGGATGGTGGCCGCCACCGACTGCGCACGGGACCTGTCCAGCCTGCGGCAGGTCCACGTCGGCGGTGCGATGTTCGCCCCCGAACTCGCCGCGGCGCTCGGCCCCGTCCTCGGGTGCGAGGTGCAGCAGGTCTACGGCATGGCGGAGGGGCTGGTCTGCTACACACCGGTCGGCGCGCCGCCCGAGATCGCACACCGCACCCAGGGTCGACCGCTCAGCCCGTTCGACGAGCTGCTGGTGGTGGAGCCCGGTACGGAACGGCCGGTTACGGCGGGCGTCATCGGCGAGCTGCTCACCCGTGGCCCGTACACCCCGCGCGGCTACTACCGGGCGCCTGAACAGAATGCCGTCTCCTACACCACCGCCGGCTGGTACCGCACGGGCGACCTGGTCAGACTCACCGACAGCGGCGACGTCGTCGTCTGCGGGCGGACCAAGGAATTGATCAACCGGGCGGGTGAGAAGATCTCCGCCGGCGAGATCGAGACGCTCGCGCAGGAGCTGCCGGAGATCGCCGAGGCGGCGGCCGTGGCGATGCCCGATCCCACGGTCGGTGAACGGCTCTGTCTGTTCGTCCAGCTGCATCCTGGGCACGGGCTGACGCTGCGCCGGCTGGCCGCGGCACTGACCGCACGCGGTCTCGCCGCATTCAAGGTGCCGGAGCGCCTCGTGGTGTTGGACGAGCTGCCGCACACCCCGGTCGGCAAGCCGGACAAGAAGGCGCTACGGCTGATGCTGACACCGCGGCTTGATCGCTGAAATTTTCTCCCGGGAACGCTTATCCGGCGGCAGACCCGTCGTCGTAACTGTCAGAGCGCTCATGACACGGCTCGACGGACGACAATGAATCACGACACGGGTGCTCATCTTCCGTCGCGTCACGCCACCCTGCTCCCCCGGGAACGGAAACGACTGGTCCCAGCAGAAGTGTGCCTCGTCCAAGAAATGGAGCTTCACGTGTTCGTCAGGAACTGGAAACGCGCCCTTTCCGCCCTCGGCATCGGTGCGGTGATGGCCCTCGGGCTCACCGTCACCGGATCGGCACCGGCCGCCGGCGCCCCGACCAAGCCCGGCGAGGCCCCCGCCCCCGCCGCCCCCATGGTCACCGCCACCCCGGCGACGGGCCTCGCCGACGGCCAGGTGGTCACCGTCGACGCTGCCGGGCTGCGGCCGAACACCGTCTTCCACATCGGTCAGTGCGCCATCGTCGGCAACGAGATGCCGTGCAACGACGCCGAGACCGTCAGTGTCAGCACGACCGCCAGCGGCACGCTCTCCACCAAGCTGCCGGTACGCCTCACCTACCGGCGCACCCTCGGCCCCGACGGCACCCCGTGGGGCGTCGTCGACTGCAGCGGGGTGCCGTGCGGCATCGGCATGTTCAACAACCTCGGTGAGGGCACGGGCGTCGCGATCTCGTTCCGGTAACAGCACCACCGACACTGTTCCGGGTCGCGCCCCTATGCGGCCCGGAACAGTCGTTCCGGGCCTCTCCACACAGCGCCACCGGCTCTCCAAAGACGATTAACTATCGTATTGATCCGTCCTCCGGCATGGTGCTGAAACTGCCGTCGACGGTTATCCGAGCGGCACGGCCGGGCACGTCACCCCCATGTCCGGCGGATCATTCACTACCGGCGTCACCGCCTCTGAGAAAGGACGACCACGTCCGCACCGCCGCCGTTCGTGCGGGCGCATCGGCCCGGCGGCATCAGTGGGACCCGGCGCCCCGCACCCACCATCCGACACAGGAGGTCCACATGAGTCCAGTGCGACACGGCATCCTCGAGGTGCCCGGCGCACAGCTTTACTTCGAGGTCCGTGGCGACGGCCCGCCGCTGCTCTGCATCCCCACCGGCAACGGCGACGCCACGCCCTTCGGGCCGCTGGCGGACACCCTGGCGACACGGCGCACGGTGATCAGCTACGACCGGCGGGGTTTCTCTCGGAGCCCGGTCTTCGATCCGGTGGTGGACCACCGACGGGTCGAGGTCGACGCCCGGGACGCGCGGCAACTGCTCGACCACGTCGTCGACGGGACGGCGGACGTCTTCGGCACCTGCTCCGGCGGGATCGTGGCCCTGGAACTGCTCCAGGCACATTCGCACCGCCTGCACACCGTGGTCGTCCACGAGCCGCCACTCGCCTCGGTCCTGCCCGACGCCGCGCACTGGTTGGCGTTCTACGACAACCTGTACCTGACCTACCGCGAGCGCGGTATCGATGCCGCCCGCGAGATGTTCCGCGACCACGTGGGCCTGGCGGACGAGACGCGGCCACCGAAGGACGCCCAACTGCCGCCAAATCAACTCGCGCAGTTGCAGGATCGACTCCGCCGCAACCAGGTGTTCTGGTTCGAACACGAGACCCGCACCTTCCCCGCGTACTGCCCCGATCCGGTCCTGCTGCGCCGGTACGCGGCGCAGTTGGTGCTGGCCGGCGGCAGCACCTCACGCGAGCAGTACGCCTACCGCCCCAATGAGGCTCTGGCCCGGCTACTCGGGCTCGCGCTGGTCGACTTCCCCGGCGGGCATGTCGGACACGTCACCCACCCGTACGAGTTCGCCGACCGGCTCGTCGACGTCCTGCGCCACGCCGTGGACCAGACCCGCTGACCGGTCGACCGTAGCGCGGGCATAAATCGTTCGTTCATTGTCGGGTGCCGAAAATAACGACGACCGCACGAATAGATCCGCCTGACACAAACCGCTGCGCACTACGGGAGGCGGTTTGGGTAGACCGCTCCGACATACTGAATAAACGAGGCGAAAGAAAGGGGAGGGCGACACCCCGCCTCAGTGCTCGCGGAGCATTTCCGCGATCACGTACCACCATTTCGACATGGAGGACAACATGCGTAAGAAGCGAACCGTCGTCACCCTCGCCGCGGTGGCACTGGCCGCACTGACCACGCTGTTCCTCGCGGGGAACGGGGCGGCCACGGCCGGCTCCCAGGAGGCCGCGGCAGCCCCAACGAAATTCAGCAACGAAGATCTCCGGCAGATGCTGGTGCCGGAGAGCGAGCAGCGCAAGACCGCGTCGTCCCTGCAGCCCACCATCACCATCGCGGAGGCGGTCGCGACCGGGCAATTCGGCACCGGCCCCGGCATCTCCTCAGAGCCGAAGGCGTGTCTGGAGATGACCAGCGCTCTGGGCGACCTGAGCAGGGTCGAGGGCTACATGCAGTCCGGTGAGCGGTCGCAGGGCGCTGCGCCGGAGAGCCTCCAGCGGTACTTCATGACCGCGGTGTTCCAGATCCCGGGCGGTGCCAGCACGGCAATCGACAAGGTGGCCAAGGTGCTGCGGACCTGCAGCGCCGGCACCATCCGGCTGGACGCCGGCGGCGGCGAGCCGCTGCGGGGCAGCATCTCCTACGCGGAGCACGAGGCGCCGGCGCTCAACGGTGCCCGCACCTTCGCCTCGGCCCTTACCACCATCCTCCCCTGGACCGACTCGTCGTCGACGGACACCGTTCCGGTGGTCCAGGAGTGCCACGCCCAGCTCACCCTGGCCGCCAACGGTGACCTGCTGATCTGGTCCGTCGAGCCGACCAAGCAACTGGCCGTCAATTCGGTCCGTACCGTCCACGAGCGGGCTCTGGCCCTGAGCTGATCCACCGTCGCCCTCCCGGGTCGTGCCTGCGCCCTCCGGCGCAGGCACGACCGTCGTGGATGGACCGGCACCACCGCCCACCGCGGTGGCGACGGGTTTCAGCGGCGGGCGCTGAGCACCATCGCCGTGATGAGCACCCCACCCACGGCGAGGTGCATCAAAGCGAGCACGGCCGTCGCCGCACCGTTCTCCGCCGTGAACGGCCCGGCGAGGGAGAGCACCGTGAAGAGCACCGCCACGATCACCCAGATGCGCAGGCCATATCGGGTAGTTCGCTCCAGCAACGCGAGCAGCACCCAGCCGAGCAGTGCATTGATCAGTGACGCGACGATCACCGCGCTCACGCCGATGGTCATCGGCGGTTCCCCCTGCGCCACCGTGGCGGCCAGGTCCACCCCGGCCAGCGGTACCGACATCACCCAGATGAGAACAGCGGCCAGCACGGCCGCCAGGACGCCGATCGCGCGTACACGCCAGCGCGGACCGCGCTTCTCCGGATTTGCGATGGCCGGTGAGACTGAGGTGATCTCAGCAACGCATAAGGTTTGATTGGTGCGACACGGGCGAATGCGGCGA
>NZ_JBHMIS010000032.1:0-49442 GCF_048060415.1 Micromonospora sp. LOL_024 | reverse complement strand
GTGTCGGTGAGCGTCGCGACGGTGGCTTCCGTCAGGGGTCGGACGAGCGAGGCGGCGAGCGTCGGGAGCGTGCCGGGGGTTTCCGTGGCGATGATCGTCGTTCCGGTGGTTCCCGTGATGGTGGCGCCGCCGGTTTTCGTGGTGGTGAGCGTCGTGAGGGCGGCTACCGGGACCGATCCCCGTCGGGTGGTGTCGGTGAGCGTCGCGACGGTGGCTTCCGTCAGGGGTCGGACGAGCGAGGCGGCGAGCGCCGGGAGCGGGACTTCCGGGACGACCGGGGCGGCGAGCGCCGGCCGGCACGGCGGGACGACCGGGGCGGGCGCGATCAGGCCGAGGACCAGCGTACGCAGGCCCCCGAGCTGTCCGACGAGATCGTCGCGACCGACCTGGACAAGGAGGTACGCGCCGAGTTGCTGTCGCTGGCGAAGCCGATCGCGGACACCGTCGCCCGTCACCTGGTGGCAACCGGCCAACTGATCGACGAGCAGCCGACGGAGGCGCTCGCCCACGCACTGGCCGCACGCCGTCTCGCGTCGCGGATCTCCGCGGTCCGGGAGGCGGTCGGTCTGGCGTCGTACCACGCGGGCGAGTGGCAGTCGGCGATCGCCGAGCTGAGGACCTACCACCGGATGAGCGGCGCGCAAAGTCACCTCGCGGTGATCGCGGACTGCGAGCGGGCCATGGGGCGGCCGGACCGTGCCATCGACCTGTTCCGCGGAGCGGAGCGGGAGAAGCTCGACCCGGCTGTCGCGACCGAGCTGTTGATCGTGGCCGCCGGCGCGCGAGGCGACCTGGGCCAGCGGGACGCTGCCGTCGCGATGCTCCAGGTCCCCGAGCTGACCACCGACATCGCCCAGCCGTGGACGGCCCGGCTTCGGTATGCGTACGCCGACGCGCTGCTGGCCGTTGGTCGGCGTGCCGAGGCACGGGAGTGGTTCTCCCGCGCGTCTGAGGTCGACACCGACGCGGAAACCGATGCGGCCGAGCGGCTGCTCGAACTCGACGGCGTGGTCATCGAGGGCGACGAACAGGATGACCAGGACGAGGTTGCCGACGAGCTCGCCGCTGATCCTGTCGTCCCCGGTGTGGTGCCGCACCGACCGAACACCGAGGTGTCCGGCGAAGCGGTCGCGCTCGATGAGCCGGTCGTAGGGTCTGCCGAGGGCGACGTGGACGACGAATCGGCCCACGAGGAAGCCGTGGACGACGACCCGACCGGCGGTGACCCTGCCGATGGCGCAGCGGCCGGCGGCGGAGCGGTCGAGGCCACGTCGGCTGACGATACGGGCCGCCGTGAGGACGACAGGCCGCAGCAGCCGGAGGCGCAGCAGCGATGAACGGTGCCGGGGAACGGTTGGTCGACAGCTTCGCCCTGGTCGTCTTCGACCTGGACGGGGTGATCTACCTGATCGACCAGCCGATCCCCGGTGCGGTCGAGGCCGTCGCGCGGCTGCACGGTGAGGGCCGAGCTGTGGCGTACGCCACGAACAACGCCTCGCGACTGGCCCGTGACGTCGCCGATCTGCTCACCGGTATGGGTGTCCAGGCGCGCCCGGAGGAGGTACTGACCAGCGCAGCTGCCACCGCAAAGCTGTTGGGTGAGCGGTTGCCTGCCGGCGCACCGGTGCTGGTGGTGGGCGCCGAGGCGCTCCGCACCGAGATCCGCGAGGCGGGCCTGACTCCGGTGTCCAGCGCCGACGAGTCGCCGGTCGCGGTGGTCCAGGGGTATGGCCCGCAGGTGGGATGGGCCGACCTGGCCGAGGCGGCGGTGGCGGTACGCGGCGGTGCGACCTGGATCGCCACCAACACCGACCGGACCCTGCCCAGCGGACGCGGACCGCTGCCGGGCAACGGAGCGTTGGTCGCGGCGCTGGCCACCGCCCTCGGCCGGCAGCCGGACGAAATCGTCGGCAAGCCGGCGCCGGAGCTGTTCGCCACCGCAGCCCGTCGGGCGGCGGAGGGCCGGACGCTGGTTGTGGGCGACCGCCTGGACACGGACATCGAGGGCGCCAACCGGGCCGGCCTGGACAGCCTGCTGGTCCTCACCGGGGTCAGCGACACCGCTGAGCTGCTCGCCGCCCCGCCGGCCCGCCGGCCGACGTACGTGTCGTGGGATCTGACCGGGCTGTTCGACCCGACCGAGGTGGTGCGGGTTCCGGCTCCGGGCGCGGACAGCGGTGGCTGGCACGTGGTGGCCGCAGCGGGCGGTTGGGAACTCTCCGGCTCGGGGCGTGCGCTGGACGCCCTCGCCACCCTCTGCGCGGTTGCCTGGGGGCGGCGGGAGCTGGCCGGTCCGCCCAGGTCGTCGTCCCCGGACGCGGCGAAGGCGTTGGAGACCCTCGGTCTGACATCCTGACCGGCGCCGTTCTGCTCAAAGCAGCTTGCGCAGCTTTATCAGGTCGAACGGGTTCGCCTTGATCGACACTCGGCGATTGGCGACCGCGCGGGTCACGTCGAGGTCACCCTGTACCAGGGCGACCAGGTCGTCGCTGCTGGCGCTGATGGCGATCTTCGCCTTGGGGTCGTCACCGTCGCTCAGGTTCACCAGCCTGCCGCCGGCGAGCCGTCCATGGAAGGCAGTCTCCAGATCGTTGATCCGGCAGGCAAGGGTGCGGTCCAGGTCGATCCGCTCACGCACGGTCTCCGCGTTGCGTTCGAGCCGTGCGGCCAGATCCCGCAACGCCTGCCGACACTCGTCAACGGTGGCCACCATCGCCTCCCTCGCCACACCACGTCGTCTCCCGGGCACCGTACCGCACGGGACGGTACCGGCGGCCGGTAGCGTGACACCTGCAGAGCCGCCGGGTGAAAGGACTCAGGCATGCAAGACGCGTGGCGGGCATACCTCGAACTGGCCATGGGCCTGACGGAGGCGCCCCGGAAGAAGGCTCAGGACGCGGTGCGTCGGGCAGTGGGCTCGACCGGAGCGACGGCGGCACAGCTTCAGACGCTCGCCGAGGAGCTGCGCTCGACCGGCGCGGCCAACCGCGAGGCGCTGACCAAGTTGGTGCGGTTCGAGGTCGAGCGTGCGCTCGGTGCTGTGGGCCTGGCCACTTCCGAGGAGGTCGTCGAGCTGGAACGCCGGGTCCGCGAGTTGGAACGCCAGCTGCGCGCGGCTTCCGAGGTGCCCGCAGTCAGCAGCGCGGGCGCCGCGACCCACGCTGAGGCGCCGTCTGTCGGCACGCCGGCCACCGCGGCCGCCGCCCCGTCGAGCAAGGCGGTCGCGAAGAAGACCGTGGCGAAGAAGACCGTGGCGAAGAAGGAGCCCGGAACGGTCGCGAGTACCGCCGATGGCAGGCCGACGGCCCGGCCGGCGAAGGCCACGCCGGCCCGCCGACCGCGGCCGGATGGTGCCGCGTGAGTCGGTCGGCCGAGCGGGTCAGCTGCCTCGGCGGTCCGGTGCGTCGTGGGCGGGCCGACCGGGCTGTCACCGTTGTGGCCCGGCGGGTCGAGGTGGAGGCGTGAGCGCGCCCCGCCCCGGTCCGCCGCCGGGCCCGCAGCCCCGACAATGGTCCGGTGACGGCACCGGGGACGCCGGCCATCCGGCGGTGGACGCCGCGGTGCGGGCTGTCGCCTATGCTGCGACGCTTGCCCCGGCGGAACAGATCGCCCAGTACGAGGCCGCATACCAGACGTTGCGGGAAACGCTGGCCACCATCGACCAGGCCTGAGGAGGCCGTCCACCCCATGGCACGTCGAAACCGGTTGGACGCCGAACTCGTCCGCCGTGGCCTGGCCCGCTCCCGCGAACAGGCGGCGGCGCTGGTCGAGGCGGGTCGGGTCCAGTTGCGCGGGGTGCCCGCACGCAAGGCCGCCGCGATGGTCGACCCTGCCGACCCGCTACTGGTCAAAGGCGCCGATCCCACCCTTGAGTACGTCTCCAGGGGGGGCCACAAACTGGCCGGAGCGCTCGCCGCGTTCGCGCCCGAAGGGCTGGTCGTCACCGGTCGGCGCTGCCTCGATGCCGGCGCGTCCACCGGCGGTTTCACCGACGTGCTGCTGCGCGGCGGGGCGGCCGAGGTGGTGGCGGTAGACGTCGGCTACGGGCAACTGGCCTGGTCACTGCGCACCGACGAGCGGGTGCGGGTCCTCGAACGGACCAACGTGCGGGCGCTGACCCCCGAGGTGATCGGAGGTCAGGTGGAGCTGACCGTCGCTGACCTGTCATTCATCTCGCTACGGCTGGTCCTTCCGGCGCTGGCGAGCTGCACCCGCCCCGACGGCGACCTGGCGCTGATGGTGAAGCCACAGTTCGAGGTTGGCAAGGAGCGTGTCGGCGCGGGCGGGGTGGTCCGCGACCCGGCGCTATGGGCTGAGGCGGTGCTGGGTGTGGCGGCGGCCGCCGCGGCGTCGCGGCTGGGTCTGGTGGACGTGGCCGCCAGTCCGCTGCCAGGGCCGAGCGGCAACGTCGAGTTCTTCGTATGGTTACGCCGGGACGCGCCGCCGGCCGACCCGGAGCGGGTGCGAGCCGTGGTGGCGGCGGGACCGCCGGGAGCGGTGGCGTCCGGCGACGTGCCGACCGAGGCGACGGAGGAGGTGGCCACGTGAGCGAGCGTCAGCGAGTGAACCAGCAGGGCGCGTCGGGGTGCCGAGTGGTGCTGGGCGGGCGGGCGTCGCGGTGAGCCGCACGGCACTGCTGGTGACGCACACCGGCCGTCGGCGCAGCACCGAGCACGCCCGTACAGTCGCCGCCGACCTGATCGCCGCCGGCTTCGCAGTCCGGGTGATGGCCGAGGAGGCCGAGGACCTCGATCTGCCGGGAGTGGTGCCGGTAACCGGACCGGAGGCGGCCGAGGGTGCCGAGATCGTCTTCGCGCTCGGCGGGGACGGCACCTTCCTGCGGGCGGCGGAGCTGGCCCGGCCGGCCAAGGTGCCGTTGCTCGGCATCAACCTCGGCAAGGTCGGGTTTCTCGCCGAAGCGGAGATCGACGATCTCGACGTGGCGGTCCGCGATGTGGTGGGCCGCAACTACAGCGTCGATGAGCGGCTCACCCTCGACGTGACCGCGGAGTTCGACGGCGGGCCGACGATCGAGTCGTGGGCTCTGAACGAAATCAGTGTCGAGAAGGGCGAGCGGGCCCAGATGCTGGAGCTGCTCGTCGACGTCGACGGGCGACCGCTGTCGCGCTACGGCTGCGACGGCGTGGTCTGTGCCACGCCGACGGGCTCGACGGCGTACGCCTTCTCCGGCGGCGGACCGGTGGTCTGGCCGGAGGTGGAGGCGTTGCTGCTGGTGCCGATCAGCGCGCACGCGTTGTTCAGCCGGCCACTGGTGACCGCGCCCACCTCGACCTTCTCGATCACCGTCGACCCGTTCACCACGCTCGCGGTGCTGTGCTGCGACGGGCGGCGGGTCTACGACCTGCCGCCGGGGGCTCGGGTCACTGTCCGGCGGGGTGCTCTGCCGGTGCGGGTCGTTCGGCTGCGGGACCGTTCGTTCACCGCCCGCCTGGTGGCCAAGTTCGACCTGCCGGTGCACGGCTGGCGGGGCAGTCGTCGCTGACGGCCCGGGCGGCGGTGGACGGGCCGGAGCGCGGTGCTCGGCGTTCTCAGACGTTCGAGAGACGGGTGTCGCCGCTGGTCCGACCCGCCCCGCGACGCTGCCCGCCGGGCCGTGGGGCGTCGCGTCGGCTGGTCAAGTGTCGTGCCTCGCGTCTACTGTCGGGTGCTGTGCTGGAGGAGTTGCGGATCACCGGGTTGGGCGTCATCGAGGACACGACACTGTCGTTGACCGGGGGTATGAACGTCATCACCGGGGAGACCGGTGCCGGCAAGACGATGGTGGTGACCGGCCTCGGCCTGCTCTTCGGCGGTCGGGCTGACGCGGGGCGGGTGCGGGCCGAGCCCGGCCGTGCCGTCGTCGAGGGCCGGCTGCGCCTCGACGGCCGGGTCGCGGGGGTGGTGCACGCCCGAATCGTCGACGCCGGGGGCGAGCCCGACGAGGACGGGGCGGTGCTGCTGAGCCGCACGGTGACCGTGGAGGGCCGCTCCCGGGCGCATCTGGGTGGGCGTGGCATGCCGGTGTCGATGCTCGGCGAGGTCGGTGAGCAGGTGGTGGCGGTGCATGGCCAGTCCGACCAGCTGCGCCTGCTGCGTCCGGCCGAGCAGCGGGCGGCGCTGGACCGGTTCGCCGGCCCGGAGCACGAGAAGGTGCTGGACGCGACGCGCGAGGCGTACACGCAGTGGCGGAGGGCGGTCGATGACCTGGCGGATCGGCGACGCAACGCGCGGGAACGCCACCAGGAGGCGGATCTGCTGCGGCTGGGTCTCGACGAGATTACCCGGGTCGATCCGCAGCCGGGCGAGGACGACGAGCTGAAGGCGGAGGCGCAGCGGCTGGAGCACGCCGAGGGTCTGCGTACTGCGGCGCAGCTGGCCCACCAGTGCGTTGCCGGCGGGCTGGAGGCGACCGACGACACACCCGACGTCTCGACGTTGCTCGGCGCCGCCCGGCGGACGTTGGAGGCGCAGGCCGCCACGGATCCGGCCCTCGGTGAGCTCTCCGCCCGACTCGAGGAGGCGGCCACCCTGGTGGCTGACGTCTCCGTGGAGCTGTCGACGTACCTCGCCGGTCTGGACGCCGACCCGGCCCGGTTGCAGGCGCTCTACGAGCGGCGGGCGGCGCTGCGCGCACTGACTCGCAAGTACGCCGACGACGTGGACGGGGTCATCGCCTGGGCAGAGCGGGCCCGGGGCCGGCTCTCCGACCTGGACACCTCCGACGACCTCCTCGACGAGCTGGACCGGGAGGCGTCCCGGCTGGCCGGCGAGGTGGCCGAGCTGGCAGGTCGGCTGTCGGTGTCCCGGCAGGAGGCGGCGGTGCGCTTCGCCGAGCAGGTCACGGTCGAGCTGGCCGGGCTGGCCATGCCGCACGCCAGGGTCGAGGTGGTGGTGCTGGCCCGCCCGGCCGGCCGGGCCGAGCCCACGTTGCCGGTCAACGGGGTCGAGGTCGGTGTCGCGGCGGACGGCGGCGACGAGGTCGAGCTGCGGCTGCTCGCTCATCCCGGCGCGCCGGCCCTGCCGTTGCAGCGCGGCGCCTCCGGTGGCGAGCTGTCCCGGGTGATGCTCGCCATCGAGGTGGTCTTCGCCGGTTCCGGTGGGCCGCCGACGCTGGTCTTCGACGAGGTCGACGCGGGGGTCGGCGGTCAGGCGGCGGTGGAGATCGGCCGACGGTTGGCCAGGCTCGCCCGTAGTCACCAGGTCCTGGTCGTGACACATCTGCCGCAGGTCGCTGCGTTCGCCGATCGGCACCTGGTGGTGGCGAAGGACACCGGCGGCGCGGTGACCACCAGCGGGGTCCGGGTGGTGGAGGACACCGAACGTGCCCGGGAGCTCGCCCGCATGTTGGCGGGTTTGCCGGATTCAGATCTGGGTATCGCCCACGCGGAGGAGTTGCTGGCCGTGGCGGCCAGGGAACGGCGGTCCTGAGACCGCGAGTGTGAGCGGAGGCACACCGGCCCTCGCTCCGATGTGCTTCCCTGCTCAGGCATGTCGCGACAGATTCGCCTGCCTCACATGCCAGGATGGTCACGATGCGTCTACCCACGTTGCGCCGGGCCCGGAACGCGGAACCCGGACAGATCCTCGGCACCGCGCGCCTCGATCGCCGTACGAAGCGGCTGGTCGGCCGGCTCCGTCCCGGCGACGTCGCGGTGATCGACCACGTCGATCTGGACCGGGTCGCCGCTGACTCGTTGGTCGCGGTCGGCGTCGGCGCGGTGCTCAACGCCAAGCCGTCGGTCTCCGGCCGCTACCCCAATCTCGGGCCGCAGGTGCTGATCTCGGCGGGCATCCCGCTGCTCGACGACCTCGGCGAGGGGGTCTTCGAGCGGGTCCGCGAGGGTGACACGGTGCGGATCGAGGGCAACACGGTCTTTCTGGGTGACGATCCGGTGGCGCACGGCAGCCTGCAGGACGCCGAGACCGTGGCCAAGGCGATGAGCGACGCCCGGGAGGGCCTGTCGGTGCAGTTGGAGGCGTTCGCCGCCAACACCATGGACTATCTCAGGCAGGAGCGCGACCTGCTGCTCGACGGTGTCGGCGTGCCCGAGATCGCCACCGAGGTGCAGGGTCGGCACTGCCTGATCGTGGTCCGGGGCTACGACTACAAGGCCGACCTGGACGTGCTGCGCCCGTACATCCGGGAGTTCAAGCCGGTGTTGATCGGCGTCGACGGTGGCGCGGATGCCCTGGTCGAGGCCGGATACACCCCGGACATGATCATCGGTGACATGGACTCGGTCACCGATGACGTGCTGCGGTGCGGCGCCGAGGTGATTGTGCACGCGTACCCGGACGGGCGGGCTCCCGGGCTGCCCCGGGTCAACGGCCTGGGGGTGCCGGCGGTGACCTTCCCCGCCGCCGCCACCAGCGAGGACCTCGCCATGCTGCTGGCCGACGAGAAGGGTGCCTCGCTGATCGTTGCGGTGGGCACCCATGCCACCCTCGTCGAGTTCCTCGACAAGGGGCGCGGTGGCATGGCATCGACGTTCCTGACCCGGCTCAAGGTCGGCGGCAAGCTGGTCGACGCCAAGGGCGTCAGCCGGCTCTACCGGCAGAGCCTCTCGGGCTCCTCGCTGCTGCTGCTGGTTCTTTCGGCGCTCGCCGCGATGGCCTCGGCGGTGGCGGTTTCCACCGTCGGCAAGGCCTACCTGGGTGTGGTCTCCGAGTGGTGGGACAATTTTGTGTTCCAGCTCGGCCAGCTCCTCTAGCTCCCGACCGATCAAGAGGCCTCAAGCGTGATCAACTTCCGGTACCACGTGGTGTCCCTGACCGCGGTCTTCCTCGCCCTGGCGATCGGTCTGGTCGTCGGCACAGCCGCCCTCAACGGCCCGGTCGCGGACTCGCTGAGGGAGACTGTCAACTCGCTGCGCAAGGACAACCAGCAGATGCGCCAGGCGGTCCAGAACATGCAGCGCGAGCTGGAGCTCGAAGAGGACTTCGCGGCCGAGATGGCCCAGGTCATGCTGCCCGGCAAGTTGACCGGCAAGCGGGTGCTGGTGCTCAGCCTGCCCACCGGCCGCGACCACACCGAAGGTGTGCTCAAGATGCTCCAGTTGGCCGGCGCCGATGTCACCGGGCGGGTCGACCTGCAGGACAAGTTCATCAACCCGGAGAACAACAACAACCTGCTTGAGCTCGCGGTCACCGCCGCCCGACCCACCGGCGCGCCGACCGCCGGCCTGCCCGGCAACGGCCACGGCGTCGAGACCTCCAGCGCACTGCTCGCGACCGTGTTGCTGGACCAGCCCGCCAGCGCGGAGCCGGTCACCGAGGCCGACCGGCGGGCGGTGCTGGCGGCCTACGGCAACGCCAACTACCTGACCACCTCGGACCGGGTCACGGCGCCCGCCGAAGCGGTCGTGGTGGTCAGCGGACAGCCGTACGTGGACAAGGACTCCGCCAAGAAGGACGAGTCGGTGGTGAAGATCGCCGAGCAGTTCGACCGCACCGGCGGGATCGTGGTGGCCGGCACCGGCTCGGCCGACGGCAACCTGGTGGCGTTCGTCCGGGGAGACGCCGTGCTCACGCAGACCATCTCGACGATCGACAATGCCAACACCGTGCAGGGCCAACTGGTCACCACCCTGGCACTGGTGCAGCAGCTCACCGAGCGTAAGGCTGGGCAGTACGGCGTCGGCGACAACGCGGGCTCGCTGGTGCCTAGACTGCCCCAGTGAGTCGTCGGTGCGCCGACGTCCGATTCTGAGGATCTCCGCCGGCCGGCGGAAGGGGGGACCTGAGCGTGCTCGGTCGACTGCTGGTGGCGGGCATCGGGGCGGCCGCAGCCCGGTACGCGCTTCGCGAGATCCGTACCTCCCCGGCGGGGCCGGCGCTGGAGCGGACCAATTTCCGCGGGCGCACGGTCACCCTGGCCGCCGGACCGGCGCTCGCGGTCGGCGCGGTCGGCGCGGCGGCGGCTGGCGCGACGAGTGTCCCGGCCGGGGCGGCGACTCTGGTGGCCGGGCTAGGTGCCGGTGCCGTGGGACTCTACGACGACGTGGTCGGCGCACGGCCGGAGCAGAAGGCCGCCAAGGGCTTCGCCGGGCACCTGGCCGCGTTGCGACAGGGACGGATCACCACCGGCCTGGTGAAGATCGTCGGGGTGGGCGCGGCTGGACTGGCCGCCGGGATACTGCTCTCCGCCGACTCCCGGGTCGCCGGGCACCCCCGTCGACAGCGCCAGGGCGCGATCGGCCGTGGCGTCGACGTGCTTCTCGGCGCGGGCGTCGTGGCGGGCACGGCGAACCTGGTCAACCTGCTCGACCTGCGGCCCGGGCGGGCGCTGAAGTCGGGCCTGCTGCTCGGCACGCCGCTGACCGTCGGTGGACACGGCGGGATCGCCGCCGGTGCCGTCGGCGCCGCCGCCGGACTGCTGCCCGTGGATCTCGACGAGGACGTGATGCTCGGCGACAGCGGCGCGAACGCGCTGGGTGCCCTGCTCGGCGTGGCGCTGGCCGTCCGAACCGGCCCGGTCGGTCGCGCCGGACTGCTCGCGGTGCTCGCCGGGTTGACCGCTGCCAGCGAGAAGGTGAGCTTCACGACGGTCATCGCGAACACCCCGGGTCTGCGTGAACTCGACGCCCTGGGCCGGCGCACCGACTGACGTGACCAGACCGGCACCCCTCGCCGGCGCCGGCCGGGTGGCCGGAGCGGCCGTGCTCATCGCCGTACTCACCGTGGTCAGCCGGCTGGCCGGGTTCGGGCGTACCGCCGTCTTCACCTGGGTGGTGCAGGGCAGCGACCTGGGCGCGATGTATCTCCTCGCGAACACCATCCCGAACATCATTTTCGAGATCGTCGCGGGTGGGGCGCTGGCGAGTCTCGTCGTACCGCTGCTCGCCGCAGCGGTCGCGGACGGCGACCGGCGGACGGTGGCGGCGACCGCGGGCGCCCTGCTCACCTGGACCGTCACGCTGCTCGTGCCACTGGCGGTGCTGGTGGCCCTGGCAGCCGGTCCGGTCGTCTCCCTGCTCGGCGACGGCCGGTCACCGGAGGAGTTGGCGGCGGCCACCCGAATGCTGCGGGTGTTCGCTCCGCAGCTGCCCCTCTACGGCATCGGGATCGTGCTCGCCGGAGTGCTCCAGGCCCACCGCCGGTTCGCCTGGCCGGTGATCGCACCGCTGCTGTCCAGCCTCACGGTCATCGTCGCCTACCTGGTCTTCGCCGACGTCGCCGGCGCAGGAGCGAGCGTGGCGCAGGCCGGCCGGGGTGCGGAGCTGATCCTGTCGGTCGGTACCACCCTCGGTGTGGTGGTGCTGTCGCTGTCGCTGCTGATCCCGTTGCGCCGGTTGCGGCTGACGCTGCGCCCCGGGTACGCGTTCCCGGTCGACGCCCGGGCCCGGGTGCGCGGGCTGGCGGTGGCCGGGGTGGTGACGGTCGCCGCCCAACAGGTGGCGCTGGCGGTGATCCTGTACCGGCTCTCCAGCGGCCCGACCGAGGCGTTCCAGGTGTTCAACCTGGCGCAGACGTTCTACCTGCTGCCGTGGGCGGTGCTGGCGGTGCCCCTCGCCACCGTCGCCTACCCGACCCTGGCCGCCGCGGCCACGGCTGCCGACGAGCGGACCTTCCGGAACGTCCTGTCCGGGACCGTCCGGGGGGTGCTGCTGTGCAGTTGCCTCGGCGCGGCGGTGCTGGTCGGCGCGGCCGGGCCGATCGGGCGGTTCTTCCCGCTCGACAGCGCCGCCACCGCCGTCGCGGTCGTCGGCTATGCCCCCGGGCTGATCGGCTACGGCCTGTACGCCGTGCTGTCGCGGGCACTGTACGCCCGCGGCGCGACCCGGGCGGCCACCGTCGCCATCACCGCCGGCTGGCTGGCCGTCCCGCTGGTGCTGCTGCCGCTGTCCACCTTGTTGCCGGTGGCTGACCGGGTGCTCGCGGTGGCGGGCGCCAACTCGGTCGGGATGCTGCTGCTCGGCGCGTTGCTGCTGGTCGCGGTGGGTCGCTCGGCCGGCCGGGAGGCGCTCGCCGGCGCCGGCCGGGCCGGCTGCTCCGGGCTGGTGGCCGGCACGACCGCCGCCGTCGCCGCGCTGGCGCTGCTGTGGTCGCTGCCGACCGGCGACGGCACCCCGGCGCGCTGGACGGCTCTGACGCAGGGCATGCTGTCCGGAGTCCTGGTCGGTGTCGTGTTCCTCGGCATGGTGTGGTTGGTCGACCGGCAGGACCTGCGACCGCTGCTGGCCGGGCTGAGTCGACGCCTGCGCCGGATCCGGGCGCGGGGTAGGAAGGGAGAGCTCAACCGGTGAGCGCGAGGAGTGCATCGACGGCCACCCCCGCACGACACGGCACTGTGCTGTTGCTGCTCGCATCGAGCACCGGCGGCGTCGGGCAGCACCTGCGTGCGCTGGCCCGGGCGCTGACCGTCGGCGGGACGGCGGTGCTGGTCTGCGGGCCGGCCGCGACCCAGGACCAGTTCGATTTCGTTGCCGCCGGTGCCCGTTTCCAGCCGGTGGAGATCCCGGCCAACCCCACCCCCGCCGATGCCCGGGCGGTCGCCGGGCTGCGCCGGGTCCTCGCCACCGAGCAGGTCCGTGTCGTGCACGCGCACGGGCTACGCGCCGGGCTGGTCGGGGTGCTCGCCCGACCCGCCGTGCCGCTCGTGGTCACCTGGCACAACGCGGTGCTCGCCCGCGGGCTACGCGGTGGGCTGTCCCGGCTGGCGGAGCGGGTCGTCGCCCGAGGCGCCCAGGTGACTCTCGGTGCCTCCGCGGACCTGGTCGAGCGGGCTGCCGCGTTGGGTGCGGCAGACGCCCGGCTCGCCCCGGTCGCCGCCCCGCAGCTGCCCGCGCCGCGCCGACGTCGGGCCGCCGTGCGGGCCGAGTTCGCCGTCGCCACCGACCAGCCACTGATCCTGTCGGTGGGCCGGCTGCACCCGCAGAAGCGGTACGACGTGCTGGTGGACGCGGCCGCCCGATGGCGGGAGCGTCACCCACCGCCGGTCGTGGTGATCGCCGGCAGCGGTCCCTCCTATCTGCCGCTGGCCGCCCGGGTCAGTGCCGTCCGGGCGCCGGTCACCCTGTTGGGGCACCGCAGCGACGTGGCCGACCTGCTCACCGGCGCGGATCTGGCTGTGGTCACCAGCGACTGGGAGGCTCGGCAACTGTTCGCGCAGGAGGCGCTGCGGGCCGGCGTGCCGCTGGTGGCCACCGCCGTGGGTGGCCTGCCGGAGCTGGTCGGTGACGGGGCGTTGCTGGTGCCGCCGGGCGATGTCGACGCGGTCGACGCGGCGGTCCGCGGACTTCTCGACGACGACACCGGCCGCGTCGAGTTGGGTCGGCGGGGCGCGGCGCGGGCGGCGACCTGGCCGACTGAGGCGGAGACGGCGGCTCAACTCGACGCGCTCTACGCGGAGCTGACCACCGGTCCGGCCGGCCCGACCACACCGGACGCCGACGCGCCGTCGACGGGACGCCGGTGATGGTGCGTCGAATCGCTCCGATCCTGCTCACCCTGGTCGTGGTGGCGCTGGCTGTCACCGCGCTGGCCGCCCGCCCGCAGACGCCGCCTGCGCAGCGGAGCGCCGACTACGTGGTGATGGTCGGGGTGGCCGGGCTGCGCTGGGACGACGTGGATCCGCAGCGGACTCCGACGCTGTGGGCGCTGGCCCGCGACGGGTCGATCGGGTCGTTGTCGGTGCGCTCCGCGCAGTGGCCGACCTGCCCGGTGGATGGTTGGCTGACCCTAGGCGCGGGCAGCTTCGCCGCCTGGACCGGTAGTCGTGGCGACGGGCGGTGTCCACCGGTCGACATCACCGTGGACCAGCCGGACGGCATCGGTGCGAACCTGCCGGACCAGGAGAACGTGGTGCTGCACAACCAGAACCGGTTGTCGTGGGGCACGGTTCCGGGCGCGTTGTCGGAATCGGTGCGCTGTTCGGTGGCGGTGGGCCCGGGAGCGGCGGTGGCCGCGGCCCGCCCGTTCGGCCGGGTCGACCGGTACGAGCCGGACCTGCCCGCTGAACCGGCCGAGCTGCTCGGCTCCTGCGTGCTCAGCATCGTCGACGCCGGCACGGTGGAAGGCGAGGATCCGGTGGAGCGTGCGTCGGCGGCCCGGGCCGCCGACGCACGACTGGCCCGGGTGCTCGCCGGCCGGCCACCACGGTCCCTGGTGATCGTCGCGGGGGTCTCCGACACCGAACGGCCCTCGCGGCTGCATGTGGCCATCGCCGACGGTCCCGGTTGGGAGGACGGCTGGTTGACGTCGCCCAGCACGGGCCGCCGGGGCTACCTGCAGCTGGTCGACCTCGCCCCGACCGCGTTGGCCGCACTGGGGCGTCCGATGCCGGACCGCCCGTTCATCGGCCGGCCCGCCGAGGCGGTCGGCGGCCGGCCGGCCGACCTGTCCGCCGCCATCGCCGAGCCCGCCGACGCGGACCGGGAAGCCGCCGCCCAGCGGGAGCTGGCCGGCGGGTACTTCGTCGTGTTGGCCGCCGTTCAGGTGGCGCTCGCCGTGGCGGTGCTGCCACTGCTGCGCCGGGCCCGCCGGCACGCCGGACCGTACGGGCCGAAGCCGGTGCCCAGGCGGGTGGTGGCCACCGTGGAGCTGCTGCTCGTCGCCGCCGCGCTGGCGGTGCCGGCCGCGCTGCTCGCCGAGGCCGCACCGTGGTGGCGCTATGCCCACCCGGCCGCCTCGTTCGTCGGGCTGACCGCCGCGCTGCTGGCCGCAGCGACGCTGCTGGTGCGGCTGACCCCCGGCTACGGCAGCACTCTCGGCCCGCTCGGCGTGGTGGCGGGACTGGCCGCGCTGACCGTCGGCCTGGACGTCGTCACCGGCTCCCGGTTGCAGCTCAACGGCGTGATCGGCTACTCCGCGCTGGAGGGCGGCCGGTATGCCGGGCTCGGCACCGTCGGGCTCGGGGTGTTCGCCGCCGCCGCCCTGCTGAGCGCGGGCTGGCTGGCCCAGCGGGTACCCCGTGGCTGGCGGACCACCGTGATGGTGCTGGTGGGTGGTGTCGCCGTGGTGGTGGTCGGCAGTCCCTACCTGGGTGCCGACCCGATCGGTGCGATCGCGTTGACCGCCGGGGTGAGCGTGGCAGCGGCGATCAGCGCGGGCGGCTGGCTGACCTTGACCCGGCTCGCCTGGGCGGCCATGGCCGGGCTGGCGGTGACGGTCGGCTTCGCGGTGGTGGACCTGAATCGTTCGCCGTCCGATCGGGGCAGCCTGGGTAGGTTCCTGGCGGCACTCGGTGACGGTTCCGGCGGACTCACCGTGCAACGCTCCAGCGCTTCCAGCTACGAGACGTTGGTCAACAGTCCGTTGACCGTGTTGGCACTTGCCGGCGCCCTGCTGGTCTGGTTCGCGCTGTTGCAGCCGTGGGGTGGGCTGATGCGGCTTTTCGGCATCTACCCGGCCATCCGGGCGGCGATAGCGGGCACCGCCGTGGCAGCGGTTATCGGCGGTGTACTGGGTGCCGCGGCGTTGGACGTCGCCGGTGCGGCCGCCGCGGTGGTGGTGCCGATGGCGGCGTTGTCCGCGCTGCGGGTGCTGGACCACTCTGCGGACCGGACCCGGCCGCCGGCGGCGGACCGTCCGTCCGACGTCGCACCGGCCGACGCCAGACCATCCGGTGCCGCCGACACCACGTCCGACCAGGTCGGTACGCCGAGCGGTGCGGCGCCGCCGGGAAAGGGCTCTGGCGTGCGGCCGGAGGAGCAGGCGGGACCGGATCCCGGTGCCGCGCCGGCCGCCGGGCGGGGACCGGGCCGGGCCGTGCGGTCATCGGCCGAGGTCGCGACCGGGTGATGCGAAACGGTCCACCCGGGTGCGGCCCTGGCATGCCTGCGGGGAGGTGTTAGCGTGGAATCCCGTGGATCGCGTGATCACTTCGCTGATCGGCTCGGCGGTCTGCACGACCGCGACGGATGACACGGGAGCAGGCGTTGGCCCCTTCAGCACGGACGACCAGGCACATTTTCGTCACCGGGGGCGTCGCCTCCTCGCTGGGTAAGGGGCTGACCGCCTCCAGCCTCGGCAATCTGTTGACCGCGCGAGGTCTTCGCGTGGTGATGCAGAAGCTCGACCCGTACCTCAACGTCGACCCGGGCACGATGAACCCGTTCCAGCACGGTGAGGTGTTCGTGACGGAGGACGGCGCCGAGACGGACCTCGATGTCGGCCACTATGAGCGCTTCCTGGACCGGGCCCTCTCGGGCAAGGCGAACGTCACCACCGGCCAGATCTACTCCGACGTGATCGCCAAGGAACGTCGCGGCGAGTACCTGGGGGACACCGTTCAGGTGATCCCGCACATCACCAACGAGATCAAGTCTCGGATTCTGGCGATGGCCGACCCGGACGACGACGGCCGTACCCCGGACCTGGTGATCACCGAGGTCGGCGGCACGGTCGGCGACATCGAATCACTGCCGTTCCTGGAGGCGATCCGCCAGGTCCGCCATGACCTGGGCCGGGACAACTGCTTCTACCTGCACGTCTCGCTGGTGCCCTACCTCGCCCCCTCCGGCGAGCTGAAGACGAAGCCGACCCAGCACTCGGTGGCCCAGCTGCGCAGCATCGGTATCCAGCCCGACGCCATCGTGTGCCGCTCGGACCGGGACATCCCGGAGAAGCTCAAGCACAAGCTGTCCCTCTACTGCGACGTGGACGCCGAGGCCGTCATCGCCGCGCCGGACGCGCCGAGCATCTACGACATCCCCAAGGTGCTGCACCGGGAGGGTCTCGACGCGTACGTGGTGCGCCGCCTCAACCTCTCCTTCCGCGACGTGGACTGGGACGGCTGGGACGACCTGCTGGAGCGGGTGCACCAGCCCCGGCACACCATCACCGTCGCCCTCGTCGGCAAGTACGTCGACCTGCCCGACGCGTACCTGTCGGTCAGCGAGGCGATCCGGGCGGCCGGCTTCGGCCACCGCGCCCGGGTGCAGCTGCGCTGGGTGCCCAGCGACGACTGCGCCACTCCGGCCGGAGCGGCGGCGGCCCTGGCGGGCGTCGACGGCATCGTCATCCCCGGCGGGTTCGGCGTCCGCGGAATCGAAGGCAAGATCGGTACCGCCCGGTTCGCCCGGGAGAACGGCATCCCGCTGCTCGGGCTCTGCCTCGGCCTGCAGTGCATGACCATCGAGGTGGCCCGCCACCTGGCCGGCCTGGACGGGGCGAACTCGCTGGAGTTCGACGCCGAGGCCGTGCACCCGGTCATCGCCACCATGGCCGAGCAGGAGGACATCGTCGCCGGCAAGGGCGACCTGGGCGGCACCATGCGGCTGGGCGCGTACCCTGCGTCGCTCGCCGAGGGCTCGCTCGTCGCGCAGGCGTACGGCAGCACGCAGGTCAGCGAGCGGCACCGGCACCGGTACGAGGTGAACAACGCCTATCGCGACCAGCTCACCAAGGCGGGCCTGCACATCTCGGGCACCTCGCCGGACGGTCGGCTGGTCGAGTTCGTCGAGCTGGACCGCGACCTGCACCCGTTCTATGTGGCCACCCAGGCACACCCGGAGCTCAAGAGCCGCCCGACTCGACCGCACCCGCTGTTCGTCGCGTTCGTACAGGCCGCGGTGGTGTACTCGGAGGCCGACCAGCTGCCGGTCAATCTGCACGACAGCGCTGCGCGGGTCACCCGCAACGGTGTCGCCGCGAAGGCGACCGCCGCCCCGTGAGCGGGCGCGAGGGGTGTGCGGTGTTGGCCGACGCGGCGCGGGCCGGGACGACGTGGTGAGTGGTGTGGAGCACCGCTACGAGGTGCGTTCCCGTGAGGTGCGCTACCACGGCCGGATCTTCGACGTGGTCACCGAGGAGGTGACTATGCCCGGCGGCCGGACGGCGGCCCGCGACCTCGTCCGGCATGTCGGCGCGGTGGCGGTGGTGGCGTTGGACGACGCCGGTCAGGTGGTGCTGATCCGGCAGTACCGTCAGCCGGTCGCCCGGCGGCTGTGGGAGTTGCCGGCCGGGCTTGCCGACGTGGCCGGCGAGGATCCGGCGACGACGGCGGCGCGTGAGCTGGCCGAGGAGGCCGACCTCACCGCCGCCCGGTTCGACGTGCTGGTGGACCTGCACAGCTCGCCCGGGTTCACCGACGAACTGGTCCGGGTCTTCCTGGCCCGGGACCTCGCTGAGGTGCCGGCGGGGCAGCGGCACGATCGGCACGACGAGGAAGCCGACCTGCAGGTTGTCCGGATCGACCTGGACGAGGCGGTCGGCATGGTGCTGGCCGGTGAGATCACCAACGCGTCGTGCGTGGCCGGGCTGCTCGCCGCCGTCCGTGCCCGTGACGCCGGCTGGTCGGTGCTCCGCCGGGCGGACACGCCACTACCCCGCTGACCGTTGTGCGACGCGAGGGCCGTGCGGTAGACCGCACGGCCCTCGGGTGGCTCCGAAGCTCAGTCGCGCAGCGGGCGACCCTGCGCGTCCACACCGCCGTTGACCAGGATCAGGATGCCGTCGATGAGCCCCCAGATGCTGCCGAGACCGAAAGTGCAGACACTCACGACGAGCTGCAGGACGCCGGTCTTGGTGTCACCGATGTAGAACCGGCCGGCACCGAAGAAACCGAGCAGGATGCCCAGGACGCCCGCGACGACCTTGCTCTTGTCAGAAACGCCCTGGGGGTACCCGGGCTGGATGGGAGGAGTAGTCATGAGGCGATACAGTAGTGATCCACTCAGCCGCTGTCCGCACCGGTGGGCACCAAGTGGGACGATGATGTCGAACACCGTCCTGACGGCTGTGGTGGCTTCCACCGCCGGCCTGCTCTCCACACCTGACACATCGTCAACGGCAACCGCTACCGGGTGTCACAGTGCAGGCTCCGGTGGGCTGCCGGCACGCCTAGACTGCCGCCGACGGGACCGGTTGACCGTGGCGGCAAAGGGGCCGTCGCGGCACCGCGCGATCGGGGCGGACAGTCCCGAAGAGAGGTGTCTGCATCGTGAAGGTCGGCATCCCACGCGAGGTCAAGAACCACGAGTACCGTGTGGCGATCACACCAGCGGGCGTCAACGAGTTCACCCGCAGCGGTCACCAGGTCTTCGTCGAGGCTGGCGCCGGGATCGGGTCGAGCATCACCGACGAGGAGTTCACCGCGGCCGGTGCCAAGATCCTGGATACCGCCGACGAGGTGTGGGACGCCGCGGATCTGGTGCTGAAGGTCAAGGAACCGGTTGCCGAGGAGTACCACCGGATGCGTGCGGGGCAGGTGCTCTTCACATACCTGCATCTGGCCGCGTCCCGGGAGTGCACCCAGGCGCTGCTTGACCGCGAGGTCACCGGCATCGCCTACGAGACCGTCGAACTGCCGGACCGGTCGCTGCCGCTGCTCGCCCCGATGTCCGAAGTGGCCGGGCGGCTCGCCCCGCAGGTGGGCGCCTTCCACCTGATGCGTACCGGCGGCGGCCGGGGGGTGCTCCCGGGCGGCGTCTCCGGCGTGTACGCGGCCAAGACCGTGGTCATCGGCGCCGGCGTCTCCGGCATGAACGCCGCCGCGATCGCCCTGGGCCTGCAGTCCGAGGTGCTGCTGCTGGACAAGAACGTCGGCCGGCTGCGGCAGGCCGACGCCATCTACCGGGGGCACCTGCAGACCGTGGCGTCCAACGCGTACGAGATCGAGCGGGCGGTCCTGGACGCGGACCTGGTCATCGGCGCGGTGCTGGTGCCCGGTGCGAAGGCCCCGAAACTGATCTCCAACGAGTTGGTCTCGCGGATGAAGTCCGGAAGCGTACTGGTCGACATCGCCATCGACCAGGGGGGCTGCTTCGAGGACTCGAGACCCACCACGCACGCCGACGCCGTCTACCGGGTGCACGAGTCGATTTTCTACTGTGTGGCGAACATGCCCGGTGCGGTGCCGAACACCAGCACCTACGCGCTGACCAACGTGACCCTCCCGTACGCTCTGGAGTTGGCCAACCACGGGTGGCGTGAGGCGTCGCGCCGAGACCCGGCGCTGGGGCTGGGTCTGAACACCCACCGAGGTCAGGTCGTCTACGGCCCGGTCGCCGAGGCGCACGGCCTGCCCATGTTGCCCCTGGCCGAGGTGTTGGTCTGACCGGCGAGCAGTCGACCGGTGACGGGTCCGACGCGGGCGAGGTGCCCGCGCCGGCCCTGCGGCGCGCGGTGCGCGGCTACCTCGACCACCTCACCGTCGAACGTGGACTGTCGGCGAACACGCTCGCGTCGTACCGCCGCGACCTGGACCGCTATCTCGACTCGCTGGCCGCCGCCGCGGTGAGCGACCTCTCCGCGGTCTCGGCCGGCGAGATCGAACGGCACCTGGCCCGGCTGCGCTCGGGGGCCGACGGGCAGCCGCCGCTGGCGGCCTCCTCGGCCGCCCGCGCCGCCAGCGCGGTGCGTGGCCTGCACCGGTTCGCGTTGCGCGAGGGGCTGGTCGACGCCGACCCGAGTCGCGACGTGCGGCCACCCACCCCACCGCGTCGGCTGCCCCGGGCGCTGCCCCTCGACGACGTGGTCCGGTTGCTGGAGACCGCCGGACCGGTGGACGCGGCCGGCGCCGCCGCGCCGCTGGCGCTGCGCGACCGGGCGCTGCTGGAGTTCCTGTACGGCACCGGGGCGCGCATCTCGGAAGCGGTCGGCGCGGCGGTGGACGACGTGGACCTCGACGACGGCGCGGCGGTGCTGCACGGCAAGGGCGGCCGTACCCGGCTGGTGCCGATCGGCGGGTATGCGTTGCGGGCGCTGGGCGCCTACCTGGTGCGGGCCCGGCCCGGCCTGGCCGCCGCCGGTCGGGGCACTCCGGCGGTCTTCCTCAACGCCCGGGGCGGTCCGTTGACCCGGCAGGGCGCCTGGGCCATCCTGCGACGCGCTGCTGGACGAGCCGGTCTGGCCGCCGACGGGCCGCGGGCCGTGTCGCCGCACACCCTGCGCCACTCGTACGCCACGCACCTGCTCGACGGCGGTGCCGACGTCCGGGTGGTGCAGGAACTGCTCGGCCACGCCTCCGTCACCACGACCCAGGTCTACACCCTCGTGACCGTCGAACGACTACGCGAGGTCTACGCCACCGCCCACCCCCGCGCCCGGGGCTGACCGCCGCTCGCGGCGGCTGATCCGGGATGGACGGCCGCCGCCAACTGCTGCCGGCGCGGCGCTGAACTGCGGCTCGTCGGTGCCGTCGACCGACACGCCGAGCGGGTGCCGAACGCCCTGCTCGACGGTGGCGTACAGTCGGCATCGGCGCGGCCCTCGCGGCAAGTGGACCGGGGTGCGCAGCGGCGCCGCGAAGGACGTCGGGCGGCTCCGACGCCGGACGGTCGTCGGGAGGGGGCAACGAAACATGGCTGGCAACGGTGACCGTGCCGAGACCTGGACGACGGAGCTCCGCGAGCAGCAGAACGCCCTTGGTTCGGACCTGGGCCCCGCCGACCCGGCCGCCTACACGATGCGCAAGCCGATCCCCGAGCCGATGCCCACCGACCGGCACGGCCCGGCCCGGATCATCGCGATGGCCAACCAGAAGGGCGGGGTCGGCAAGACCACCACGACCATCAATCTCGGCGCCGCCCTCGCCGAGTACGGCCGCAAGGTGCTGCTTGTCGATTTCGACCCGCAGGGTGCCCTCTCCGTCGGGCTGGGTGTGAACCCGCACAACCTTGATCTGTCCGTCTACAACCTGCTCATGCAGGACGACGTCATTGCCGAAGACGTATTGATCAAGACCGACGTGGCAAGCCTGCACCTGTTGCCGGCCAACATCGATCTTTCCGCGGCCGAGATCCAGTTGGTCAACGAGGTCGCCCGGGAGATGGCCCTGGCCCGCATACTCAAGAGCGTCCGCAAGGAGTACGACTACATCCTGATCGACTGTCAGCCGTCGCTCGGCCTGCTGGCGATCAACGCCTTGACCGTGGCGCACGGGGTACTGATCCCGTTGGAGTGCGAGTTCTTCAGTCTACGCGGGGTGGCCCTGCTGCTGGACACCATCGACAAGGTGCGCGAGCGGTTGAATTTCGACCTGGAGTTGGAGGGCATTCTCGCGACCATGTACGACAGCCGCACCACCCACTGCCGCCAGGTGCTCCAGCGGGTGGTGGAGGCGTTCGGCGACAAGGTCTACCAGACAGTGATCACCAAGACCGTCAAGTTCCCCGAGTCCACGGTCGCCGGCTCACCGATCACCACCCTCGACCCGGCATCCTCCGGGGCCCGCAACTACCGCCAACTCGCCCGCGAGGTGATCGCCGCGCAGGCGGAGCGGTAGGCCGACAATTTCCAGGTGCCCAGGCCGTGGACTACGGTCGTCGACGTGAGTGCGCCGCCCATCGAGCCGACCGCCGCGGCGGAAACCGCGCCTGTGGTGACTGCGGACTCCGGCCGGTTCACCGTGCGGCTGGCGAACTTCACCGGGCCGTTCGACCTGCTGCTGCAACTGATCGGCAAGCACAAGCTCGACGTGACCGAGGTGGCGCTGCACCGGGTGACCGACGAGTTCATCGCCTACATCCGGGCGATGGGAGACGACTGGGACCTGGACGAGGCGAGCGAGTTCCTACTGGTCGCCGCCACCCTGCTCGACCTGAAGGCGGCCCGGCTGCTGCCCGCCGCCGAGGTGGAGAACGAGGAGGACCTCGCCCTGCTGGAGGCGCGGGACCTGCTCTTCGCCCGGCTGTTGCAGTACAAGGCGTACAAGGAGGCGGCGGCACACATCGCCGCGCTGGAAGAGGTCGGTGGACGCCGCTACCCCCGGGCAGTCACCCTCGAAGCCCGCTACGCCGAGGCGTTGCCCGATCTGGTGCTCGGTATCGGCCCGCAGCGGCTGCTCAAGCTGGCCGTCAGGGCGATGACCCCGAAGCCGGTGCCCGAGGTCTCCATCGCCCACGTGCACATGGTCCGGGTCAGCGTCCGGGAACACGCCGGGATCATCGCCGAGCGGTTGCGCCGGGTCGGCACCGCCACCTTCTCGCTGCTCTGTGCGGACTGCGAGGCCACCCTGGAGGTGGTCGCCCGGTTCCTCGCGTTGCTGGAGCTGTACCGCCAGGACGTCGTCGCCTTCGTGCAGGAGCAAGCCCTGGAGGAGCTGACCGTACGCTGGACAGGTCCCGTCGACGACAGCCCCGCCCTGACCGTCGACGAGTACGCCGGCAACCCGCCCGAGCCGGTGGACGCCGAGCTGGCGGCGGACGGCGACCCGGGTGCCGCCGTGGGCGAGGATCCAGCGGAAACGACGAAGGAGCGAGCCGGATGAGCGACGAGGACCGTCGGGACTCCCTGGCCGACCAGGCTGCCGCCTGGGTACCGCCCTGGCAGCGCTCCAGCCCGCCCCAACTCGCCCCGGAGGACCTTGTCACCCGGCGCGAACCCGACGACACCGAAGATCGTGACACGCAGGTGCCCCTGCAGGGGCACCCACCCAGCAGGAGCCCGGCGAGCTCGGATGACGACCAGAGCGACACGGGGGAGAGCGGGGCGAGAAGGCGGCCGGGTGTCCGCGTTCGGGTGGTTCCCGAACCGTCGCCGGTGCTGGACGACGCGCAGCTGCGCGGCGCGCTGGAGGCGATCCTGCTGGTGGTCGACGAGCCGGTCAGCGAGCTGAACCTGGCTCAGGTGCTGGAGCAGTCCGCCGAGCGGGTCGGTCCGATGCTGGACGAGATCGCCGCCGGGTACACCGCCGCCGGCCACGGGTTCGAGCTGCGCCGGGCAGCCGGTGGCTGGCGTCTCTACACCCGCCCGGAATACGCCACCTACGTCGAACGGTTCGTTCTGGACGGGCAGTCGGCCAGGCTGACCCAGGCCGCGCTGGAAACCCTGGCCGTGGTGGCGTACAAGCAGCCGGTCACCCGGTCGCGCATTTCCGCCATCCGCGGTGTCAACTGTGACGGCGTGATCCGTACCCTGGTCTCCCGGGGCCTGGCCGAGGAGTGCGGCACCGAGACCGACAGCGGGGCGTACCTGTACCGGACGACCACGATGTTCCTGGAGAAGCTCGGCCTCAACAGCCTCGACGACCTGCCGCCGCTGGCCCCGTTCCTCCCCGACGACGTAGAAGAGCTTGCCGATGCCACGCGATAACCGCACCCCGTCCCCGGACGCGCCCGTCTACACCGGTCCCGAGCGTCTGCAGAAGGTGCTCGCCGCCGCCGGTGTCGGCTCCCGGCGTGCCTGCGAAGACCTGATCTTCCGCCGGCGGGTGACAGTCGACGGTCGGGTGGCGCAACTCGGCGACAAGGTCGACCCGACCACCGCGGTCATCCACGTCGACGGCGAGCGGCTGGCGGCCGACACCCGGCTGGTGTACCTGGCGATGAACAAGCCACGCGGTGTCGTCTCCACGATGGCCGACGAGAAGGGCCGCACCGCGCTGGTCGACTTCATCGGCAACCGGGTCGAGCAGCGGGTCTACCACGTCGGGCGGCTCGACGCGGACAGCGAGGGCCTGCTGTTGCTCACCAACGACGGCACCCTGGCGCACCGGTTGACGCACCCCTCCTTCGGGGTGCCGAAAACCTATCTGTGCGAGGTCTCCGGCCCAATCCCGCGAAACCTCGGCAAGCGGCTGGCGGCCGGGGTGGAACTGGAGGACGGCCAGGTGACGGTGGACGCATTCCGGGTGGTGGACAGCCTGGGGCGTACCGCCCAGGTCGAGCTGACCCTGCACGAAGGCCGCAAACACATCGTACGGCGGCTGCTCGCCGAGGTCGGCCACCCGGTGAGCCGCCTGGTGCGTACCTCCATCGGGCCGATCCGGCTGGGCGACCTGCGCTCCGGGCGCACCCGGCGGCTGACCAACGCGGAGGTCGCCGCCCTGTTCAAGGCCGTGGGTGACTGACGGCGCGGTCGCGGGTACGGCTGAAGGGTAGGCTGCCTGGCGGCCCGGTGGCGTCCGGCAGGGTGCCTGCCGCGGCGCCGGGCATCATTGAAGACGTGCGGTCAACCGCTCGCGTCCGTCGCCTGTGGCGGATCGTGAGGTACGGGCTGAGGAGGACAACGGTGGAGGAAAACGTACCGGCTGGGCGATGCGTGGTCGCGGTGGACGGGCCGTCCGGATCGGGGAAGTCCACCGTCTCCCGGCGGCTCGCCACGAGCCTCGGCGGACGATACCTCGACACCGGGGCGATGTACCGGGCGATCACCTGGGCCGTGCTGCGCTCCGGCGTCGACCTGAGCGACGCGCAGGCGGTGGCCAAGGTCGCCGGCGAGGTCGACCTGAGGATCGGCACCGATCCTCAGGGTTACGGCGTGACCGCCGACGGGGTGGACGTCGAGGCCAAGATCCGTGGGCCCCAGGTGACCGCCGCAGTCTCCGCCGTGGCGGCCGTGCCGGCGGTCCGCGCGCTGCTCGTCTCCCGGCAACGAGAAATGATCGACAAGGCGGGCAGGATCGTGGTCGAGGGTCGGGACATCGGCGCCGTGGTGGCTCCCGACGCCGACCTGAAGGTCTACCTCACCGCCTCGGCGGCGGCCCGTGCCGCGCGGCGCAGCGCCGAGGACGCCACCGACGTCGCGGCCACCGCCGCCGACCTTGCCCGGCGTGACCAGTTGGACTCGACCCGCAATGCCGACCCGCTCGCGCAGGCACCCGACGCAATGGTGCTGGACACCACCGAGCTGGGTATCGACGAGGTCGTGGCACGACTCCGCGGGCTGCTCGCCGAACGGTCAGTGGCGTGAACGACGACGGTTGGGTGGAGCTGCGGGAGCCGGACCTCGACATCGAGGAGCCGGCCGGGCCGCAGCCCGTGGTGGCGGTCGTTGGTCGTCCCAACGTCGGTAAGTCGACTTTGGTCAATCGGATCATCGGCCGCCGCCAGGCGGTCGTGGAGGACGTGCCGGGCGTGACCCGGGACCGAGTTCCCTACGACGCGCAGTGGTCCGGCCGGGCGTTCACCGTGGTGGACACCGGCGGCTGGGAGCCGGACGCAAAGGACCGGGCGGCGGCTATCGCGGCCCAGGCCGAGACAGCCGCGGCCACCGCCGACGTCGTGGTGTTCGTGGTCGACGCGACGGTGGGCTCCACCGACGTCGACGAGGCGGCGGTGAAGATGCTGCGACGCAGCGCCAAGCCGGTGATCCTGGTGGCCAACAAGGCCGACAACACCAACGTCGAGCTGGAGGCCACCTCGCTGTGGTCGCTCGGCCTCGGCGAGCCGCACGCGGTGTCGGCGCTGCACGGGCGGGGCTCCGGCGACCTTCTCGACGCCATCCTGGCGGCGCTGCCTGAGGCGCCGAAGGTGGCGGAGAACCGCCCGCGCGGGCCCCGCCGGGTGGCCCTGGTGGGCCGACCGAACGTCGGCAAGTCCAGTTTGCTCAACCGTTTCTCCGGCGAGGATCGGGCGGTGGTCGACGCGGTTGCCGGCACCACCGTCGACCCGGTGGACAGCCTCGTCGAGATCGGTGGCGAGATCTGGCACCTGGTCGACACGGCCGGTCTGCGCAGGCGGGTCGGCCGGGCCAGCGGCACGGAGTACTACGCCAGCCTGCGTACCGCCTCCGCGATCGAAGCGGCCGAGGTGGCGGTGGTGCTGCTCGACTCCAGCGAGCCGATCAGCGAGCAGGACCAGCGGATCCTGGCAATGGTGACCGAGTCCGGCCGGGCGCTGGTGATCGCCTTCAACAAGTGGGACCTGGTCGACGCCGACCGGCGGTACTACCTGGACAAGGAGATCGACCGGGAACTGCGTCGGATCCCGTGGGCGATCCGCCTGAACCTCTCGGCGGTGACCGGGCGGGCGGTGGACAAGCTGGCTCCCGCCCTACGCCGGGCGTTGGCCAGCTGGGAGACACGGATCCCCACCGCGCAGCTCAACGTGTGGCTCACCGCCCTGGTGCAGGCCACCCCGCACCCGGTGCGGGGCGGTCGCGCGCCGCGAATCCTGTTCGCGACCCAGGCGGGCGTGGCCCCGCCGCGCTTCGTGCTCTTCACCACCGGGCCACTGGACGCCGGATACCAGCGCTTCGTCGAGCGCAAACTCCGTGAGGAGTTCGGCTACGAGGGCAGCCCGATCGAGATTTCGGTACGCCCGCGCAAAAAGCTCGGCCCCGGCGGCCGGGGCAAAGCACACGGCTGACCATCTCCGGGATCCAGCGGGAGACCCCGCTGGATCCCACCCTCCTAGGACGCTGTAGCGGTGGTGTAGTCGATCACCCGATGGTGGGGGCCTGTGCGGCGAACGGAAGATCCTGCGCTACGCTGTAGCGGCTGTTGCTGGGGAGACCATGCAAGGGCATCGGGACGTGGCGCAGTTTGGTAGCGCACTTGACTGGGGGTCAAGGGGTCGTCGGTTCGAATCCGGCCGTCCCGACAGAGTTTCGGCAGGTCAGAGGCCTTGATTCACTTCGGTGAGTCGGGGCCTTTTGCCGTTTCGTCTCACAATTTCTCACGTACGCGCGTACTGCTGAATCTCGGGCGTTCGAGTCACCCGAACAGGCCTGATTCGAGGTGCTCGGCCGCCACCTTGAGGTGGCTGCTGTCGGGGTGGACGTAGACCCGTTTGGCGAGCGTGCCGCCGTCGGCGTGGCCGGCCCAGGCCGCGAGGACGACATCGGGAACTCCGGCGCCGGCGAGGTAGGTCAGGCAGGCGTGCCGCGCGTCGTACGGCCGGACCTTGCGGACTCCGACCTTGGCCATCAGCTCGTAGACCCGGCGGCGGAGCCAGTCGGTGCGCTGCGGCTGGCCGAGTTCGTTGACCAGGACGTAGCCGCTGTCGACGTAGGCGTTACCGGCCTTCAAGCGCTCCTTCTTCTGGAGGGTGTGGAATGCCTTGAGCGCCTTCGTTACCGTCGCGGGCATCGGCAGACCGCGTTTGCCAGCCGCCGACTTGGCTTCCTTCTCTTCGATCTCACCATCAACGAGCGTCCGGGTGTTGTCCCCGGCTGCGATCGTGCCGGCCTCGAAGTCGACATCGGACCACCGCAGCCCGCACACCTCGGCCGGTCGGAGGCCCATCAGCGACAGCAGGCAGGCGGCGTACAAACGTTCGCCCGTGATGCCGGTCAGGAACGCCTTCACCTCCTCCTGGGTCCAGGGCTTACGCTCGGCCTGTGCCTCGGCTGCGGCCTTCGCGGCCGCTCTGGGGATGGCCACGAACGCTGCAACGTTGCGGACCACGAGCTGGCGGCGAACCGCCACGTTCAGCGCGGTCCGGAGCCGGCCGAGCGTCAGGCGCACTGACCGAACACCGAGCCCCGTTCCCGGCTTGCCGCCACGTTTCCGGCCCTCCGTCAGCATCCAGTCGATCAGAGCCTCGGCGTCGGCCTCGGTGACGTCCTGGAGTGGCTTGCTGCCAAGGCGGACGCGGACCGGCAGCAGCGCATCGCGGTAGTTGGCGGCGGTGGCCTTCTCGACATCCCGTGTGGCGGACGTCAGCCACTCGTCGAGGAAGTCGTTGACGGTGATCTTGCCGGGTTTGACGTATGTGCCGCGGTCGGTCTCGTGCTTGATCCGGGCGTACTCCGCCTTGGCTTCCTTCCTGGTGTCGAAGGTGTACGTCCGCTGGTCCCGACGCCCGTCCGGCTTGCGTCCGACGTCGAGGACGAACCGGTAACGGGTCTTGCCGCTGCGAAGCGTGATCTTCTTGATCGGGTCCGAGGTGCTCACGTTGGTCCTGTTCCTTTCGCGGAGGGATGGGTTGGCGCCCTGGCTTCAGCCCCGGGAACGGCGGCGAGTTTGATGCAATGGTACCAAAAAACGGTACCTACTTGCGGTCCCGAAGGCGCCCAAGCGATAGCGGTTGGTGATAACCGATGTGGGATGTGGGAACCTCGACTCGTCATCCAGCCGTCCAGTGCTCGCCGAGGAGTTGAGGCATGCCGCGACAGCGTCCTGTCGCCGAGAATCTGCCGCCGTTGCCTGCGAGGGAGAAGCGGGATCAGCAGGTCAAGATTCGGCTCACACCTTCGGAGATAGCGAGGCTGGCGGTGATGCGGCCTGACCTCACGCCGTCCGGGATTGTTGCGTTGCTCGTCGATGACGTGCTCGCCGGGCGGTACCAGCCGGCGTGGGCGGCCGCTGCGCCCGAAGGGGCCGGCCGCCAGCGAGAGACGTAGTTACGTGTCCGTCCGGCCTGGACGGTCCTCGCGGTCGGGCTGCTGCCGTTCGACGCCGACGAGCTTGAGCAGGTCCGCCGTGCGTACCCGGTAGGAGCTTCCGATCCGAAGCACCGGGCAGGGGAAGTCTCCGCTCTTCGCCAGGTCGTAAGCCTTGGTGCGGCCCACGCCGAGAGCGCGAGCGGCGGTCGCGAGATCGATCATCGCGGGTAGTTGGAGTAGCTCGTCCCGGTTGAGAGTGCTGGCGATCATCACCCTGCTCCTTAGGTCGAGGGGAGCGGACGCCGGTGGCGTCCGGCTGGACAGGCACGGTCTGGCATGTCTCGACACGACCATCCGGTCTGAGCGTTGCTTGTGGCGCTACCTCCCCTTGGCTGCGCGATCCGGAGCGTCTGGTAGCGCATTGTTCATCCAGCAAGGGCCACCGTTGAAGGCGTTGACGGCACCGCAACCGGCAGGACACGCACATTCGCTGGCTGTGAGGTTCGGCAGCTTGGGCCCGCCTGGTAGGTGATCCCGTGGCCCATGAGGGGTCACCTAGACTTTCTCGATCATGGGAGAGACCGTGTTGCTCGGCGAGGTGACGTGCCCGTCAGGAGAGCTCGTCCTGGTGGACGGTGGTTACCTGGAGTTGTGGTCGGGAGACCGGTCGCCCGACGAGGTCGACGGCCTCAAGGACATGCCGGCGTCCGACTTTGAGATCGTCGGCCCCGACGCGGAGGCCGCGGCGAGGTCGTTCGATCGCCAGTCCGGCCGGACGCTGTACGACATCCCGCAGCACGGCACCGACGAGTTCTCGAGGCTGTTCGACCAGCATTGCCGCGAACACGCCTATGACGCTTCGCTGCGCCCGTTCCCTCAGCGGATTCCGCATCGGGATCGAGTCCGACGTTCAATCACCGAGGGGGATCCTGACTTTCTGATCACGGGTGTGCCGGTCATCCCCGTCGGCGGTGTGCCAACAGATCGGCCGTTGCCGGTGACCGCAGTGCCTGGGGAGTGGGGCTGGTCGCAGATCCGCATCGGGCTGCGCGAGGGCAATGCCGTTGCTGCCCGCCGGCTCGGCAGCATCGGGGTGGACTACGCCCGCTTCGTCTTTGCCGACGCGGACGCACTCGGCTCGTGGGTCCACAACCATCCTCTCGATGGTCTTGCCGACGTGGTGTTCTGGGGTAGGGACGAAGAGCAGATCGCCGCCGAGTTCGGTGCTCAGCGCACCGGCACGCCGGGGGAGGACGGCTACGGCTGGCTCAACTTGCCGGTGCGGGATGCCTATGCGCGGGCGGTCGCGCTCAGCGATCGCAAGAACGCTGCTCCGCCGGGCCTGTTCGCCTTTGACTTCCGCCCGCACTCACACCACTGGCGGGTCATGGCAGGCGTACGGGCGTCCGAGAATGAGGCCGCCACCATCGAAGTCGGCGGCGTCCAGATCATGATGGCGATGACGTCCGTCGGCGACGGGTTCTTCCCGGTCGACCTGGACGTTAACGCCGCGGGGATTCCCGTCGCCATCCGGATCACGGTGCCGAGCGACGGCTGACACGCTCGCCTTGGTCCGAAAGGTACGCCGCGCCGCTGAAGGCTTCGGAATCCCGGCGAATTCCGGGATTGGCCGGCCACCCGTCACTGCCGCCGCCTCGTGGACACCTATCGCCACCCCGTCGTCTCCCAGAGGCGGTGTGCACGAAGGGAGAACGGACCGCTATCCTGTCCTGCTGCCCACACCTCAGGTGGCAGCAGCGAGACGGGCTGGTTGCCGCGGATCGCTCCCACCCGACACCACTGTGAGGCGGGATCATGACTGACCAGATCTCGGCCGGCACCGATCCTCTGCTGCTTCCGCTCGGAGGCCCGCAGAAGGAACTGCTGGCCATCGTCGGTGACGCGGTGATCGCGACGGGCGCCTGGCCCGTGTATCAGTACGTGCAGGCCAAGCTCGACGACCTCGGGCTGGACAGTGAAGTAGTGTTCGCCAGCCTGCCGAGCTTCTCACACCTGCACCTGGCCTACTCACTGATCCACCGCGACAGAACTGGCGGCGAGGGCACGCCGGTGAAGCTGACTGTTGCAGGCATGGCCCACCTCGATCAGTTCGCCTCCGTAGTCGAGACGTTCCTGCAGGCGGTCAACGAGTTGGCCGACCGGCGCGCGGCCGCGCCGTTCGAGCCGGGCCGCGTGGTAACGGTGGAGATTTCCTGGCCAGAGATGGTGACAGATCTCGGCTTCGACGGCGTACGTCTCGTCAGGTTGCTGCCGGAGTTGTTGCAGGGCGAGCCAGCCACCTGGCACGGGTGGCAGCAGCGCGGCGACGCCGCTTGGATCTGCCAGCCGAGCAGCCACCTGCGTCGTTTCCGCGGTGTCCGCGACGTCAACGACTATCTCACCCGGATGCGCGCCTGGATCATGCCGCCGGAGCCCACCGCCGCGCCGCAACCGGTGTCCCCGCTTGGCGTTGTGGCCGCGTTCGACTACCTGGACGTGGTCTGGCAACTCAAGTTTGGTCGTAAGCTGGTGCATGTGCCCAGCGCCGAGCGTGCCGCTCGGCTGGCTCTGCCGGTCACCACTCCGGAAGAGTTCGACAACCGGCTCAGCGCCTTGGGGGAGATGTTCAAGGGCCTGGATGCCGCACCCGACATGGACGCTGGACCGTTCGACAAGATGCGCCGTTTCCTGACCCGCAAGCTGTCCGCCGATTCGCAGCCGGCGGTACGGGCAGCCATCGACACCCTGTTCCAGGTAACGCACATCCGCAATGGCGGCCAGCACATCGGCGCCGCGACCCAGGCGGCCGTGGCAATGCCGGCGCTGGGTCTGGATTTCCCCATCACCAACCATTCGGCAGCCTGGTGGATCGTGCAGACCCACGTAGTCAACGCCCTGGACACGATCCGCGTCGAAGTCAACGCGCTGCCCACCACTATCCAGCCGGTCCGGCCCGCCCCAGCCGGCGCGGCGGGGCGCGGACGCTCCCGCTCACGGCGACCGCCGAGCCAGGGCGCCGGCGGCACCGCGCGGACAAGGAGTTGACCAGGCAGATGGACCAGTCGACTGGACAGGGTCTTTGCCGCCAGTGTCAGCAAGCAGACGGGGGCGGTGGGCCTGCCGGGTGCGGGCCCGATGCGACCACCAGTGCCGGGTATCGGACGAATCGCTCAGCGTCCACCAGGTATGGCTGATTCCGTCATGGGCGCCACTTCGGCAAGTTCTCTCGGTGCCACCGTCCGGTCGAGAGCATCGGCCTCGACGATAAGACCGCGATCCGCTGCGCCAACGCAGCACGCCAGCCGATCGAGTCCGAAGCTGACCGGCCCGCATCGCCAGTTCCTGGAGACCTGCGACGAGGGGACAAAGATTGATCGTTGGGCCCCGGCGCGATCGGGTCCAGCCGGGAGGGGTGTCGTCGAGCGAGCGTGGCAGCACGGGCGGACGACGAGTGATCCAGCTCATTGGTTACCCCTGAGCGTTGGCCAGATGCGCCACTGCGGTCGTCTGTCGGCACCGTCGGGATCGGCAAGCTTCCACTGCTCCTCGATACCCGGGGCATAGCGCACAAGCAACAGGCGGAGCATGTCGTGGACATCGACGAACGCATCCCTCACGATCTTCATGTCGCGACCCCCTCCCTTGCCCCGGTGGGCGAGGTTACAGCGAACTTGATACCAGTAGTCCCAGGCCCTCTGACCGGATCCGAGATTGATCGGATTCCTCGGCCTGCGGCTGTCGTACACCCGCCGGCCTTCGGTCTCGATTTGTGCCTGCTGGACCAGCTCCTGCCAGTCATCGACCTTGCCGAGCCGAAGGGGGCGGCTGGTAGTCGTGTGCTGCCGTCCGAACATCAGAGCGGCGAAGCGCTCGACCGCAGACCAGATGAGCAGATGCGCAGCCTGAATGTGGAACAGCGCCTCCCAAGGCCCCTCCCGCTCCGCGAGGTATGGGCGCGCGATGCGCGCTGCGGCGGGAACACCGTGGACGAAGACGGGGTCCATACCGCTAGACCAGCGATCGCTTTCCTCAAGCTCCGAGCCGTTCTGCTCATTGACCGCCAGGAGTGCGTTCGCGGCGACAACCCCTGTGGCTGTCTGCACCTCGATGCCGTCACGCGCCCAGGTGTAGTGGTTGGCCGGCTCGTAGTCACCGACCTTCTCGTATGCCGCGCGAGGGCTCTTGAAGATCAGCAGGCTGCCGTGGACGCGCCCGCCGCGCTGCCGCACAAGTAGAGGACGCCCGTCGCGGTTCCGGAGCACATAGCCTTCGACCCAGGCGTCGGTCGGGCAGAGCACCTCAGCCCTGATTTGGTCGTGTGCGATTTCACCCGGCTTGAGAGCGTCGTAGACGAACATGCCGGTGTCGAGCCCGTCCTCGGGAACGGGGAGGGCCGGTTCTTTCTCGTCCGACGCGTCCGTAGCGACCTGGTCATCGCACCTCGGGTTCGGCTTCATGGCGCACAACGTACGGGTCCATACGGTGACCGCGCCATCGGTCGCTTGGGAGTACGTTATCGCCAGTTTCCTGGAACCCGAGGGCCCCACCCATGCTTCCAGCGCCCACTTCAGGCGGAACGGACAACATCTGTCGCGTCCGCTCGGACGTTGCGGATGATCAACGCGCTGACCAGCGATTCGCTGGCGCACCGAAAGGGCCCGCGACAGCGAGCAAGATATGGCCATTGCTTATCAATCTGCGACCGGGCGCGGTCGCAGATTGGCAGTGGGGAGCGGGCGAAGCCGCGTCGGCTCGGCCGACCCCGGTAGCCACTGGCGCTGACGTCGCCGGCAACGCCCTGGGCGCACAGTGGCGGCAATGGACAGTGAGCAGCCTGCCCCGCGCCGCAAGGCCCGCCATCGTGCCCACAATCGGCCGGGTCGCCCGCACGCCGTGTTGCTCAGGCTGTCCGACGAGGAGAAGGCCGCGATCGACGCAGCGGCGGCGATCGCGCAGCTGACCGCGACGGGTTACGCGGCGAAGGCCGCGGTCGCCGCCGCCTCTGCGGCGCAGCCACCCGGTGCCGCGACCGGCGACCTGCGCGACCTGCAGCACGAGTTGTTCGCCGCTCGCCGTGCCGTGGTGATGTTCGGCAACAACGTCAACCAGGCCGCCGCAGCGTTCAACGCCACCGGCCAACTGCCCGACTGGGCCGCCGAGGCCGTCCGGCTATGCGCGGCGGCGGTGGCCCGCCTCGATGAGGTGATTTCCCGGATCGACAGGAAGCTGCGGTGATCACGCGGGTGCACCGGCGGGGCTCGCGGGTCGGCGGCCTGCTGCGCTATCTGTGGGGCCCAGGCAAGGCCGAAGAACACGTCAACCCGCACCTGGTGGCAGCCTGGGACGGCGCAGGCCCTTTGACCGACCTCGGACCTGAGGTCACCGCCAGCGGCAAGCGGGATCTCCGGGCGCTTGCGGCGTTGCTGGAGCAGCCGGTCCGCGCCGGCTACCGGCCGCCGACCAAGTTCGTCTGGCACGCCAGCATGCGGCTCGCCCCCGAGGATCGGCATCGCAGCATCAGTGACACGACCTGGGCGAACATGGCGGTGCAGATGCTCACCGAGGTCGGCGTCGCGACCACCGCCACCGACCCGGGTCTGCGTTGGATCGCAATGCGCCACGCCGACGACCACGTACACATCGTGGCCACGCTGGTGCGCGAGGACGGCCGCAACAACTGGATGCGCAACGACTACCCGCGCTGTGTCAAGGCCACCTACAACGTCGCCCGCCGCTACAACTTGCACCGCCGGGTCCCGCCGGCTGACCGCACCGCCCACCGCCGCCCTCACCCCGCCGAGGTCAGCAAAGCCCGCCGCACCGGCCGCGCCCAGACACCCCGCGACGAATTGCGGCGGCGGGTACGCACGGCCGTGGCTGCGGCCGGGTCGCAGGACGAGTTCTTCGCCCGGCTACACGCGGCGGGCATCCTGGTCCGGCTCCGGCGCAGCAGCACCGACCCCCGCCAGATCACCGGGTACGCGGTGGCGCTTCCCGGGGTATGCACCGCCGGCGGGCAGCCGGTGTACTTCAGCGGGGGCCGGTTGGCGCCCGACATGACCCTGCCGAAGCTGCGGCTGCGGTGGGGCATCCCCACGCCGCTGCCGCCAGCGCCGACGGTCGGCCGGGCCGGACGGGTCGAGGCGATGCGCCAGGCCGCCAAGGTGGTCACCGCGGCCGCCGATGACATCCGCCGCGACGCCCATTCCGCGCCCGGACGGGCGCAGGCCACCGCGGTCGCCGCAGCGGACCTGCTCACCAGCCTGGCCTCCTCGGTGGAGGTTGACCGGCGCGGGCCACTGCACCGAGCAGCCGAAGTGTTCGACCGGGCAGCCCGGGACCTACACGGCCGGGTCCAGAAATCCACCAGCCGCTCCCAGGAGATGCGCGCCATGTCGCGCCTGGTAGCGCTCATGGGCCGCATCTCCGGCGACGACGACACCATCGCGGCCCTCGCGCTGGTGATGGACCTGGCGCGGCTCGCCGACACACTCGAACAGCTGCGGAACGCCCAGCAACGCCTGCATCAAGCCGAAGCGGCCCGAACCGCAGCCGACGCACTGCGGCTGGTAGCGGGCGGCCGGCAACGGGCGGTAACGCTGCCGCTAACTCCGACGTCAACACCTGCACCGACAGTGGGAGGCGGCCGACGTACCTCGCGCGGCCGCTGAGCAGGCAAGGGAGGTGCACGTGGCGCACCCGCAGCAACACGAGGACCCGATAGCCGAGACCCGCCAACAGTTCCTGCAAGGGCTGGCGACGATGGCGACCGTCGGCGAGGCCGGCGCCCGCTGGGCCGCCGTCGGCATCCAGAACAAGGCCGCCGAACGGGAACGTGAGACCCACCGCGGACAGGCCGCCGCGACAGCCCGCCGCGAAGCCGACCGGCTGACAGCCAAGGTACGGGCGGACCGGGAACGGATGGCAACGTCGTTGGACGGCGATTGGCTGGTCAACAAGGCCACCTTCGCGGAGGCCGCCGCCGTCTGGCGTACTGCGACGATCCACGCCAGCAGCGACCCGGTAGCCCAGCGAGCGGCCGAGTTCGCCGAGCAACGGCTGCGGCAGATCCGCCCGGACCTGATGGCCGCCTACGAACGCCACCGCCAAGCCGGAACACCGATCCCTGAGGCCATGCGTACTGCTGCCCGGGAGGTGTGGGAGCGCGACGCCCGCTCGGGTCACCGTCAGCACGGCGGAGCTCGCGCGCACGGCGGGACGCCCGACCGGCGGGGGATCACCCCGGACGGTCCAGCAGCGCTGCCATCCGGTGGCCGTGGGCTGGTCGACGACTTCGACGCCGCCGTTAGACAGGAGGCGATGAAGCTGGCCGAGTACGTCTGGCCGGAGGCCCTCGACGAGTTGCAGCGCCAGTGGCGCGCCACGGGGAAACTCCCCGCTGGCGAACCAGTGCAGCTGCTCCGCGACCTCGCCGCAGAGATGAACCAGGCGATCAGGGCCGCTGACGCCGACGGTGAGTCGGTGGAGGCGATCCGCCTCGCGCAGAGCCACATAGAGGAGGCTCTTGCCCGCGACTTGGAGAACCGAACTGCTGCTGAGCGTGCCGACGGAGCCAGCGACGGCGGGACGGTCGACAACCCCCGCACCCCGGCCGACGAGTACGCCGCCGGGCAGTCGGCGAGCGTGCTCCACGACGACAATGCCGATCACACCGCCGCCGCCGTCCACCACGCTGACACGCTCACGACGCCGGCTTGGGTACAGGCCTTCCCAAAGCTTCGCGTAGCCCAGGTCAACCCCGCAGTCGCCGGGAAGCAACCCGCGGCAGCGGTCACCGCGGTGCCGATACGGGGCAGGACACGATGACGGCCACCACGTCGCAACGGACCTGCCCTGACGCGGCTACCCGACTCGACGAGCTGGCTGCTGAGGTGGCGAGACTGGCGGCGCAGGTTGCCGACCTGCAGCACGCTCAAGCCGATCGCGTCCGTCCTGGCGACGGAGATGATCAGCCGCCGCTGTACTCGACGGTCGAGCAGTGGGTGACCACCTACCTGCTGCCGACCTTCCCGCGCCCGGTCGGCGAGGTAGGCATGACCCGGTGGCACTGGTGCGAGCAATGGTGGCGCCACGACGAAGCGGTCACACGGCTGACAGCCCTGTGGTACGGCTGGGAACAGGCCCGCCTGCAGATGACCGGCATCCTTCCCTGGCTACGAGAGCTCGACCATCAGTTGCCCATCCTGTATGGCGACGACGGTCCGTTCCGCGATTGCGCCGCGGGCGGTGATCTCGGAGAGAGCAGGCATCGCACGTCGGCAGATGTCCCTGCCCAGCACGCTCCAAAGGACTGGTGGAGCTGGTGGGACTGAGGTCGCTTCGCGCGTGGCAGCGACACGCGCGCCGGAGCTTCGCGATTCCTTCGCGAGCGAGTTTCAAGGTCCCCACCCATCCGTTCAGGCGGTGCCCGGCGCCCTGGTGTTCACGCGCGACGGGCCGCCGCAGTCGACCGCCGCCCAGGTGTGAGGGCGACCGCCGCCGAGCGTGTGGAACTCCGGAGCGGCGGCCGTTACGGGGTGGCCTTGAGGGCCACCTCGAGCGCCCAGTAGGTGTCGTAGCTCGGAGCTGATGACCTGACTTCGCTGTCCTGCTCCGTGCAGTCGTGACCGCCGAGAATCGCCTGCAGTAGCTCATGGAGTCCGCCGAGGTCAGCGGTCTTGGATTGGGCGGACGAACCGCCGTTATGGTTGCAGTATCTCGTGCACTGCCGTCGGCGTTTTCGCGTCTTCATCTCCTGCGGCAGATGCGCGCAATGCGGAAAAACGAACGCGAATGACTCTTGTTCAGTCGTACCTCCCAACGCAAAAGCTCGCCGTGCCGGACATCCGGCCCTGGCCAGGCCGGACCCTGCCGTCAACGAGCTTGTGCCACAATGAGCGCATGGGAGAGCGTGGCGAAGTCTACATCCTTCACAACTGCAGCTTGCGGGAAGGGCTTGTCAAGATTGGCTTAACGACCCGCGCCGCAGAGAAGCGCGCGAGTGAACTGAGAACCACCGGCGTTCCGGGCAAGTTCCACGTTCTTTTTTCACAGGTCGTTGATGACGCACTTGGCGTCGAGAATCGATTGCACACTCGATTTCAGGAATTTCGGTACGATGATGACCGCGAATTCTTCTACGTTTCACCAACACGGGCGATCAGCGCGTTGCTTGAAGAGGCGGGAATCGCCCTCGCCAAACCAGCGACGCAGGGCCCAGCTGACGTACTTGCAGGACTTCGGCTGCGATACGGCCCCCTCTTGGATCCGGCGCTAACTGCGGTGAGTATCGAGGGAGGTGGTGAGGCACCCACAACCCTTACTTGTTTGCTCACAGGCGCTGCCGATAACGGCGCTGCCGATAACATCGTGCTGCGCCGAGACTTGGACTTCGTTACCTCTGGTGGAACTCCATCTTTCGAGTTGGCAGCGGATTCCTCGCAAGCGGCCAAGCTTCTCTTCGAACTTGGCTCCTACAGCCTTATCGTGACGACGCCGGTGTTTTCGCAGCGTGGCGCCCAACTAATTGCAGACCTTCATGAACAACGGCAGTTTGACAACCGCGCCATTATTGATGTGATCAGTAGCGCAATTGAGGCCGAGGTGGAGCCAACAATAGATTCTATCGAATCTTCAATTCGAAGTCGCTTCAGCATGCCAACCACTAAGCTCGATATCGTGTCCCTGCAGGAGCACAGGGGACGATTCTTGGTAAGCACCCACCGGAATTCCGCCCCCATACGAGAGCTTAGTATCGAGGCGATAACCGACGATGATGACTACGCCGTCGATTCGCGGGCCAGCTACGCCGTCGTAACCGTCCCAAATATCGAAGAACTGGATTTCGACGAAAGCGTCGACATCGGATACCGGTACAGTCCTCCTACGTGGACCACGGGTGGCCCCTGCATTCGGGTTGCCGGCATAGCACCTAATGGAATTCCTTTCGAGCAACATTTCGAGTTTATGCCGTAAGAGCGCCCTGCCGCCTTCGCCGGCAGCCAAGGCATGCCCAGTTCAAGAACCTCTCATCGGTTAGAAGTCGGTACATACGCAGTCCGAGGTGGATAGCGCGAATCCAATTGCGCAAGCGCGGCGATCACGACGGTGTCGACCCCGGCCCCGGTTTGCGCGGCGATCCGTTGGGCCACCCGGATCGCTTCATCCGGACCTGCCGACTCAAACAGCAGCGGCGCCAAGACGCGTACCGCTGCGCACCTGCCGTCGATGTCCTCCAACAACCGGGGATGCCGCTCGATGAGCCGGCTGAGGCGGTGGTCAACCACCGTGTCGAGCATGGGCCGCGCTCGCTGTTGTAGGGCGGCCCGCAGCTGTGCCCTGCCGTTTGGCCGGCGCAGCAGATCGGCGGGGTCAGCGCCGGCACTAAACTCAGCCGTCAGCAGCGGGTTGGGCGAGCGCGGCTGCCGGAGCAGTTGCCAGGCCCGGTCCACCGCGGCCCGGCCCGCCGGGTCCGCATCAAACGCCGCCACGATGCCCTGTGCGGCACCAGGCAGCTCTCGCAGGATTGTGGCTTGGCCGTCGGTCAGCATGGTGCCGCACGGCGCGAGAGCCACCGCGCCCGCCCGGCGCGACCGGGAGTAGGACAGCCATACCGCGAGGACATCAGCCGGCCCCTCGACCAGGACCGGCATCCACCGTTCGTTGAGGCGATCCTGCTGCTCCGCAACACCGAACAGCAGCTGCCCTTTGTGGTAGATCGCAGTCTCGGGGCTGTTGATGTATTTCGGCACACCATCCGCGGTGCCAGGGCCGGCTCGGCCGAGGAACGCCACGGCATGCCCGACCGGATCGCGCACCGGAAAGACGATCCGGTCCCGGAACACATCGATGAGTCCGTCCGGCTCCCTTCGGGTGCGGGTCGACAAGCCCGCGCCTACCAACTCCTCCTTCGCAAAGCCGGCGGCAAGCAGGTGGCGTGTCAACGAGCTCCATCCAGGTGGGGCGTACCCGAGTCGCCACGGCCACTCCCGTTTCACGACGACACCGAGGCCGCGTTCGGCGAGGTAGGCGCGGGGACCTTCGACGTATCCGAGCTGGGCACGGTAGTACGTCACCGCGGCGTCGACGGCCGCCAGCAGCCGCGCGGGCTCAAGCCCGGTGCCGCGTACCGGGGACGTCGGTTGGTTCAATCGAGGTGCGCCCATGGCCTACCTCCGATATCCAAGCTAGCTTCAGCCGGCCCGTCCCCGCCAGGAACGCTGCGCCATCCGGTCCCGGCGAGCAGCGCGGGTGCGCTGCGCCTGAAGAGTCATCTCAGCGGTGGACGCTTCGACGGCGACGGCCAGCCGCTCGGCGCTCGGCTCGTCGTACCAGGGCAGCAGGTTGAGCATCGCCACCTTGACGCCGGTGGCCAACAACAGCGCCGAGCCCTTGGGCAGCGCTCGAATCTGCGCCGGGTCGAGGATGCGCTGCCGGCGCACCGACGTCTGGTACGAGGTGTGGCCCTTCCCGTCGCGGGTCCGAGAGGCGACGGTGACATCGTGCTCGCCGACAAGCCGGGACAGGTCCTCTGCGAACCGGGCGTCGTCGATGCCGGCGCCGACCAGCTTGACTGTGGCCGCCGACCAGAGCGCGTCCATGCCCTGCTCACCCCACACCCTGGTCCCTTGCCGGTAGGACTGCAGGATGGTCAGCGGGATGATGCCCCGGCTGCCGAAGTGGCTGTATAGCTCCGGTAGGTCCGCGATTTTGCAGATGTTCGCGGCCTCGTCCAGGCAGGCGACCAGCGGCGGATCGAGCCGACCGCCGTGCGCCTCGGCGAGCGTCACTGCGGCCCGCAACACCTGGTCGGTGAGTCCGGCGACGAGCGGTGCGGCCGCTCCGGCACCGTCTTTGGACAGCAGGTACAGCGTGCCGGCGCTCTCAACGAACGCTTCGATGTCCAGCACCGGCAGCGGTAGGTCCGGTGGGGTGACCCAGGCCATGATGGTCGGGTTGGCCAGACAGGTCGCGGCGGTCCGGGCGGTTTCGTAGAGCCCTTCGCGGGTCTCCGGTGCGCCAGCCTGGCGGCCGGACATGGCTCGGGCGGAAGCGCCGAACCCGTGGCTCTTGAGGATCGTCGCTGGCTCTCGTGAGGTGGAGTCCGATAACCACGCCTGGACCGAGGTCAGCGTGCGGCCCTCCAGTGCGGCGGCCAGGATGAGCGAGGTGAGTAGGTCCAGCGCTCCCTGGATCCAGAAGTCGTCGCTGCCTTGGGAGTTGCGGACCTGCTGGACGAAGTGGTTGGCGAGCCGGTGGGCGTCCTCGACGTCCTCGACTGCGGCCAGGGGGTTCCACCACCAGGCCTGCGGCACGTGGGCGATGGACTGCGGGTCGAACACCCAGACGGTGCCGTGCTCGGCGCGAACGGCTGCCGTCGTGGCCCACAGATCGGGCTTGTTGCTGGTGGCGAGGGCCGCCCCCGGTGCGCCAATGATCGACTGAACCGCCAGGGCAGTCGTCTTACCGGCGCGGGGCGCCATGACCGCCAATACGACGTCCTCCCAGGAGGAGTAGAGCCGAGGACCTGAGCCGCGCCGCCGGCGATGCGCGCCGAGCACGACTCCGGCGGACTCGGCCGAGATCTCCTTCACCGCCGTATCCGCCAGGCCGCGCCGCAGACGCTGAGCCTTGACGGCCACCGTGGGCAGCGTCATCGCCCGCACCTCGGTCGGGCCGGCCAGCGACGGCAGCGGGTCCTCGGCGTCGGGCCTGTGCCCCTGCCACCACACCGCCGCGAGGGTGACCAGGCCGACCAGCACCAGCAGCAGCACCGCGTAGACCAGACCAACAACGGTGGGGGACACCCCGGGCCACAACGCCGACCATTCGGTACGCAGCAGGTGTTCGAGGTACGCCGATCCGAAGCCGGGCCCAGTGGCGGAGTGCCCGGTCACTGCGGCGGCGATCCGTCCGGCCAGCCAGGACAGCCACATCAGGGCGAGTACCGCCCACACCAGCCCGAGCATCAGAATCGGCGTCAGTGGGCCACCCGCGGATCCGCGCGGCTCGACGGGCCGGGTGTTCATGGCTGCACCTGCCGAATCGCGGCGTCGGTGTCGTAGAGCTCCCACTCGTCGCCGACCAGGGTCAGCGACACCGGCAATCCGTTGCGTTCACCGGTCTTGATCAAGTACTTGCCCCTGCCTGGATGTACCGAGCCGGCGAACCACGCTTCCGGGGCGGCCCAGGATGCCACCAGCTCCCGTTCGGGCCCCGACAGCTTGATGACCTCGTTGACCCGGTTCAACTCGCGCGGTGGCAGCCCAGCGAGGATTTTGATGGCGGAGCGTTCGATGAAGCCCTGTGCCTTGGCCCGGTCCTCCGCAGTGGGTAGGGCATCGAGGTCGGCGAGGGAGTGGGTGACCATCACGCTGGCCATGCCCCGTTGCCGATTGAGCCGGGTCAGCGCGTCAGCGTGCTCGACCAGCCCAGATGCGCCGCGTAGGGCTCGCCACAGCTCGTCCATGACGCCGAGGTACTGCCGGCGTGGTGCGAAGCCTTGGTCGGCCAGTACGGATGCGGCGTCGACCATGCCGAAGCCGTACGCCCAGGTGCAGAGCATGGCGGCGGCCACCAGTTGGTCTCCGGCGGCGGCGACTTGGGAGATGTCGACGCTGACGGCCGGGGCGTCCAGGTCCAGGGGCTTGGTGGTGGGGCCGTCGAACACGCCGCGCAGGCTGCCCTCGCACAGCAGCGCCAGGGTGGGTACGAGCTGGTCGACGCGGCGGCGGTACTCGCCGTCGGTGCGTGCCCGGGCGGCGGTGAGTAGCTCGTCGGCGCCGGCTTCGACCAGGCTCAGCACGTCGGGCACCGTAGGGTCGTGGTCGAGGCGTTCGGCGAGTACGTCGATCGCGCGCCCGAGGATGATCTCCTCGGTGTTGTTGAGTGCCTGCCCGCGTACGAGGGCGCAGAGCGCCAGCAGCAGCGACATGCGCCGGCCCCGAATCTCCAGTCGCAGTTGCCGGGCGTCGGCGCTGCCCATCCGAGCCAGCGCACTGCCGAGGGGGCCGGAGTCCAGTGGGTTGAGTCGGTCGAGGCCGCGGCCGACGCGGATGACCTGCCCGCCGAGGTGCTCGACGAGTCGGGTGTAGTCGGGTTTGGTGTCGCCGAGGATCAGGGCGCTGGTGCCGAACCCGGTTATGCCGGTGATCAGCCGTTTGACCACCGTGGACTTACCGACGCCGGGTTGGCCGAGGACGAACACGCCGGGGTTGGTGATGAGGCCTTCGCGGAGCCATTCGAGGGGGTCGAGGCAGACGACCTCGCCCCACAGCATGTGCCGCCCGATGGGCACGCCGATGGTGGGTGCTCCGGATCCGGCGACGAAGGGGAACAGTCCGCACAGCTGGACGGTGGTGCCCTGGTACTCCATGCCGGGGGAGATGTGGCTGGCTCGGCCGGCGCCGGGTGTCCGTACACCCCATGCTGGCGCCGGCGCGGCCGCGTCTGTGGCGGTGCTCGTCATTGATTTCTCCTGGTCGTGTGGTCAGCGGGGCCAGTGGCGGGCCAGCTGCGGCGGGCATACGCCGCAGGGCAGGGTGGTGGCGAAGCCAGCGGCCTGGCTGGCGCGTAGCTGCCGGAGCCGGATCTTGGCTACGTCGGCGCGGGACTCGACGTCGGCGATGGCCCGGCCGAGGTCGTCGGCGCAGACGACGGTGGTGGTGACGAACAGCGACATCAGGCCCACCCCGGAGCCGGTCGCTTCTTCCCGCGCGGTCTGTAGGGCCTGTTCCCGGTCGGCGTGGTCGCGGGCGGACTCGTCGCGTTTCTGCGCCCGGTTGTAGGCCGCCCGGAACGCCGCGGCGTTGACCTCGCTCTCCACGATCCGCGCGGCCTCCCCGGCGGGGAAGGGCCGGTACAGCAGCGAAACCCGCTTCGGGTACGGACCAGGAGCCAGTAGCCGGGCGAGGACGTCGGCGTGTACATGCTGGCGCGGTGCCTCATGCCACGCCCACGACACTGACGTGCCGGAGTCGTGCACGTACCGGTCCAGGTGCTCCTCGGCCATGACCGGGCCGGCGCTATCCCAGTCCAGCCAACGGGTCAGATCCAGGCCGGGAGTCGCTGCGAGCCGGGCCACGTCACCGCGGCTGGCCGGGTCAAACGCCGTACGCACGATGGCCGAAATGGTCTCTGCGCTCGCCCGGCTGAGGACGGTGAGCCCGCAGCTGCCCAGCGAGTCCTGCAGACCCGGCAAGGTCCGGCTGATCTCCTCCAGGGCCTCGTCGTCGTTCTTGGGTTTGCTGGGGGCGGCGCCCGGTTTGAAGGTCACTGATACCCGGGTCTCCACGTCGGCGGCGGCTGCGGGGGAGACCTCTACCAGTCGTTGCAGGACCCGTCGGGCGGACGCTGGCCCGTGCGGGACGATCCGGCGGCTGACGTGATCGGCCAACCGGGAGCCGGGATCCGGCGCGGTGTCCACGGTGACGGTGACGTGGTCGACGATCGGCAGGTAGCCCAGGTTCGCCAACCAGCCACCCCAGTTGGCCACCCACGCCGCGCTCGCGTCCGGGTCGGCCAGCCAGGTCGAGGTGGCCGCGCAGCGCAGCGTCACCGTCATGGTGCCCAACCGGCGGTTGTAGACCACCCCGTACCCGCCGCCGCCCTCGTCGTCGACGGTCAGGAGGGTGGTCGGGGCGAGCACACCCGGCAGTTGCCAGGCATGTTCGCCGGCCACCATCACCCCGGAGCGGTACGAGGTGTAGCCGCGGCTGGTGCCGATCAGCCATCGCACTCGTTGTGCGATTCCGGCTGACAGCGGCACCCCGTCCCAGCGTAAGACCAGCAGCACCACAAGCAGCACACAGGGACCGGCGGCAACGGCCAGCGCCCGCAGTCCCATCGATCCGGAGACGATCAGCACGGTGATCGCCGCGAGGACGACGAAGGTCTGCGTCGGTCCGAGGCCGAACAGGCCCATGCCCCGCGCCCGCCGCCAGCCCCCGTAGGTGCGGATCTGCGCCTGGTCGCTGCTCATGACGGCGTACTCCCGTCCCGCATCGCGGAGCTGGCCGTGTTGGCTCCCGCCTTCGCTGCCGCGGCCCCGGCCTGCGCGGCCACAACGGCGCCGATGACAACCGGTGCTGCCGGCCCGGTCGCGGCTCCCGCCGCCCCGGCCGCAGCCGTGCCGCCTCCAGCTGCCGCGCCACCCGAGGCCGCGGCGCTACCACCGGCGGATGCGGTAGCGCCGGCACCGGCGGGCATGGTGGTCGTGGGTGTTACCGGACCCGGGGTGCCGCCAGCGGTGGCGTTACCGCTGACCACGGTCGGCGCGTTACCGGTCGTACCCCCACCGGGCCCGCCCGTCGGCGACGGTGCTGAGGGGGTCGGCATGGCGCCGGTCGGGCCGTTACCGCCGCCGTTACCAGGTCCCCGTGAGTCCATGTAGCGGGCGTGGTCGCCGGCACTGTGACCGCCGACCGCTCCGCGTATGGACGATGCGGCGTGCAGGCCCGCGGCCGCGCCGGCGCCGGCCATGCCGAGGCCCCCGCCGCCGGAGGCGACGCCGCCGGTGAAGACGGTGAAGAACTTCATCAGCGCGGGTAGGGCGATCACGGACAGGGCAAGCATGCCGAGGCCCATCAGCCAGTCCCGTCCGTTGCCGCGCATCATCACGAACGAGGTGGCGTACACCGACACCGCCGCCGGCTTGTACAGCGCGAGCGCGAGCGACCAGCCGAGGGTCTTGTGCAGCCACTGGCTGGTGCCTCGGGTGATGGAGCCGGCCGCCGCGAGCTGCAGCAGTCCGGCCAGAATCACCACGGCGCCTTCGCGGAAGACCATCAGAATCGTCTGCACCACGGCGGCGAGGATGACGACGACACCGATCAGGATCATCACGAACGGAGCCACCGAAGCGCCGGGAAGCAGCAGCGCGCCGAGCGCCGCGCTCATCGCCTCGTTAGGTGGCTCGGTGGACTCCTTGAAGATCGCCTCGTTCAGCAGCCACATCGAGTAGCTGTCCCCGGCCTTGAGCACCAGGTGGGTGCCGGCGACGCCGACGCTGCCCCACAGGGCGGTGTTCCAGACTCCCCGGACCGCCTGCAGAAGCGGCGCACCCTTGCGGCTGATGACGATGGTGATGCCCTGCCACACCAGTCCACCGACTAGGACCAGGATCGTGATCGGCAGCATGAACCCGCGCAGCTGCTGCGCGGGCCCGGCCGCCCCGTTGCACTGGGCCACCCAGTCGGTGGCCCACTGCCCGGGGTCCGAACCGCTGGTCGGGCACAGGCTGTTCGACGGGATGAGCGTCCAGCTGGTCAGCAGGCCGGCGACCCACTGGATGGCGTCTTTCACCGCGCTGGCCAGCCCGTCGAGGAGCGTGTTGACCATTGAGTCGCGGACTGCTCCAGGCGCTTGGACTCCCTCGACGATGATGCCGGTGCAGGTCGCGGGCATGAAGGGGTTACAGATAGGCATGAGGTCACCCGCCTGCGCTGAAGGGAAGGAACATGGCGGTGTAGGGATCCAGGACGACGGTCACAGCCTGGTCGAACGTCCCGCCGGCGGGCGCCAGCAGCGCCCAGTCCGAACCTGTCCAGCGCACGCTTACCTCGGTGCTGACCATCAGCGAGCTACCCGAGACGTCCGCTGCCTCGGTCAGCAGGCGCAGGACAACCTCGTCGTCGGTGTAGCTGAGAATCCGATAGCCGAGCAGGGTGGCGTTCAGGCGTCCGACGGGCTGCCCGTCCGCCACACCAGCCTGACCCCGCAACTCGTCGTACGCCTGCGCGACCTGGACCCGCATCGCGGCCGCGTCGGCTCCAATGACCTGGGTGCGCAGCGTGGGGTCGAACACGGCCGGACCGACCTGCGGGTTGACGCGCACGACGATGTGTACGGCGGCCAGCACCGCGCCGCCAGGGTCGTCCGCGAACCCGCGAGCCTGTCCCTCGCTGGTGATGCGAGGACCGGACTGTGGCGACACGGGCACCGGGACTCCCGCAACGTCAGCCCAATCCAAGTCATCAGGTAGGACTGCCCGCCCATCGGTGGCGGACTCGGGACGGACCTGTACTACCGGACCTAATGGTGAGGCGGCGGGACCCTTCGGGCCTGCGCAGGCCACCGCCGCAGCGGCGACGGCGAAGGCCACCGCCGCAGCGGCGACGGCGAAGGCCACCGCCGCAGAGGCCACACAGAAGGCGGTGACCCGGCGGCGCGTGGTGCGGCGGGCGCGAGTGATGACGTCGTAAGTCATGGCTCAACCCGGCAAGACTGCGCCGACGACCACGGCAGCAACCGCACCGCACGTCAGCCCAGCCAGCACCCACGGAATGCCAGCCGCGCCGTCCGCGGCGAACGACGACCGGTTCCGGCGCCCGACGGCCATCATGATCCCGCAGACGAGCAGGCCGCCAACGCCGGCGACGATGAGGATCCACTTCATCCAGCCGATGAAGAGATTCCCGACGGCTTCGAGGCCCGGTGGAGCTGCCGGCGGGGCCGCAGGTGGTCCTGCCGGCGGGGGAGTAGGTGCGGCCAGGACGTCAACCGCGATCCCAGCGAGGTTGTGGAGGAGCACAGCAATCTCCCGGAGGTCACGATGCCCTCGGTTGGGCATCTGCCCTGGACCTTTGCCGGGTAGGGCTGACGGCAGCCTTGACGCTGGCATTGCTGCCACCGTTACCGCCGCTACCAGTAGCAGCCGGCAGCGGTAACGGCCTTCGCCACTCGGCACCGTCGTGGTCATGAACGCGCGAACTCGAGCAGCAGCGGCACTCACCCTGACGTTGGCCGTTACCGGATGCACCGCCGCCGGACGGCCAGCGCCGACCGAGCCGAGCACAACCGCCCTCAGTTCGGCTGACGTCGCCGCCCCGGTGCCACCGCCTACACAGCGGGGCTTCGGGTACGCCGACCCCGGGGAGGTGTGCAACCGGTTCGTCGCGGCCCTGTACAGCGCCGACACCCGGCGAGACGCCGGTCCAGGCGACGCCTACGAGCGCGCCATCCACTATGCCAGCGGCACCCTGGCCGGACAGAGCCCGGCCGCGAGTCAAGATGGCCGCTGGGCGACCTGGGCCGAACACCGGGCGTACGTCGACGCCGTCGTGGAGCCCTTCGTCGACGCACTGCAGCCAGCAGACACGACGATCACCGCCCGGCACGCGGTCCGGGTGACCGCGACTCCCCTCGGCGAAGGCGGATGGCGCGGCTGGACTGAGCACAGCCTGGTCGACTGCACCCTCCGCCGCGGCGGCCCGGACGGATCCGGCTGGCGGGTCGCCGGGTACGAGATCCGTCAGGCAGGGCTGCGATGAGCCGACGGTGGCCACTCCTCGCCGGTGGGCTCACCGTCGTGGTCCTGGCACCGCTTGCGCTGATCGTGCTCATTGCCCTCGCGGTGCTCGGAGCGAGCCCGGCGATGGGCTGCACCATCAGCCCGCCCAACGGGTCTCCCAGTGCTACAGCCGCACCAGCGAACTGGCCCGGGCAGGGCTCTTGGACCTCCGAGCAAGTCGGCAACGCGGCCATCATCGTCTCGGTGGGCGCCGAACTGCACGTGCCGCGCTACGGCTGGGAAATCGCCGTGGCCACCGCAACGCAGGAGTCAACCCTGCGCAACCTCGGCCACCTCGGCGCGGACAACGACCACGACTCGCTCGGACTGTTTCAGCAGCGACCCAGTCAGGGCTGGGGCACTCCCGAGCAGATCCTCGACCCCCGCTACGCAGCACGGAATTTCTACGAGCGCCTGGTCAAGGTCGACGGCTGGCAGACCATGCCTCTCACCCAGGCCGCGCAGGCCGTTCAGCGGTCGGCGTTCCCTGACGCGTACGCGAGGTGGCAGCCCGAGGCACAGGAGCTGGTCGCTTTGCTCAGCGATGGCATGAACATCGTCTGCACCAGCGACGGCGGGGATGGGCTGCCACCCCTGGACGACGCTGGCCTGCCCGAGGGTTACCTCCTGCCGGGGGACCCGCGGCTGCGGGCAGTCGTCTCCTTCGCCCTGGCTCAACGGGGTAAGCCCTACGTCTGGGGCGCTGAAGGGCCGGACAGCTACGACTGTTCCGGGCTGATGATGGCAGCCTGGGCGAAAGGTGGCGTGCAGATTCCGCGGGTCACTGCCGACCAGGTACACACCGGTGTCGCCGTTCCTTCACTGGCGGCGATGCGACCCGGCGACCTGATCTTCATCCCTGGCTCGGACGGCACGTTGGCTCAGCCTCGCCATGTCGGCATGTACGTCGGCACCGACCGGAGCGCCCGTCAGTACCTCGTCCAGGCACCCAAGACCGGCGACGTCGTTAAGGTCGTCCCTGTCAGCGGCTGGAGCCGACAGGTCGCCGCGATCCGAAGGCCGCCGTAGAGGACGTCTCGTGGCTGGGCCTAGTTGTCACCCGGTGCTGGACTGCTTCCGGTTCGGAACGCCGGGCACGCGAGTCAGACCCGAACACCTTAAAGATTGGTGGGCTGGCGGCCGGACCGGCGCGCTGAAGGGCAGGGCCATTGCGTAAAACCGGTGACGTTACGTGACTGCGTCGATGAGTTGGGTTGATCGG
>NZ_JBHMIS010000031.1:0-49794 GCF_048060415.1 Micromonospora sp. LOL_024 | reverse complement strand
AACATCGCCAAGACCACCCGGGCCATCCGTGACGAACCCCGACGAGCGCTTCCTATCCTGGGCATCACCAACACCCCGGACACTCACGGAACTTGATCGGGCCCTGTCCCCCGGTGGCGACGCTGCCATCGCGACCTGTTGCCGTGACCGCGCAACTGGACGCGCCTCTGCTGACCGCTCATGACCTGGCAGACGCTTGCGCTGTTTCCGCATAGCTGGGTGTGGCCAGGCTAGGCACGTCTCAAGTGTGTCGCTGCTTGTGGCGACCGCTGTCAACAGATGCGGATTGATTCAGCACTGAGGCGGATTTGATCAGAAGAATTTCCAGGTTTGGTTCGGAGCGATAGGATTGGCACACGGGAACTGGGCGGCCAACGCACCGTTGGCGGTACTTGCCCCCGAGATCCCCAGACACATCCCGCTATTGCGGTTCTGGAGTCGGAACCACGTGCTGTCGATCCACAGAACTTTCCAGTCCTGATTGGAGCCGGAGCCAGGATTCGCGATGATCGCCGACGCTCCGGAGGCGGTGCTACCACCGTTGATTCCCATGTTCTTTGCCGGGTTTGCGGAGTAGTTTTGCAGGCTGATGTAGCTGCCATCGTTGACGATGATCCACCGCTGTTCGCCGATGCCACTATCGGGCTGCTGGACGACCTTTGTCCCGTTAGCCCAGCTGCCACCTTGCGGCTGCGCCAGCTTGCCGGACTTCTGGTTCGCCAGCCGGAAAGGGGCGGCAGCGGCGGCAACCGCATCAATAGTCGAAGGCGTCACGCTGGCCTGCCAGTCAGCGTCGCCGGGTGCTGCGTAGGCGGAGACTGGCATGGTTACGGTCACTGTGGTTGCTGCGGCCATGGCCGCAGCAACCAAATTCTTACTAATCCTGATGCGCATTACGCTTCCTCCCGTGTGGTGATGAATGCGAATTACGTCAGACGCTCGTGGCATTACCACCCCCATAGACCTTGGCGTCTGTGCATGTACGCGATGCGGCTTGCGATAGCCGGGCTCCTTGATGGAGGATCAACGAAGTTTAACGGGGGTTGAGTAGGCCCTGGCAAAGTCGTGACGGTGTCCGACTTGGGTAGGCTGGAGTAGAAGCACCATTGTTGATGACAGCGAGACGGGCATGACTGGTTCGAAAGATCACCAAGGTTCCTGCGCCGTGTCGATCGCCGAAGTGAGCCATGCCCGCCCTACCACCATCGCTGATCTCGTAGCCCTCGTCTGCATCGAGTCTGAGCGTGTACGAAGCCGCTACGGGGCGCTGGGAGCGCTGACAGACTTCGATGTCCGGCATCGGCGTCAGGACCGCCGCCCGCATTCCGCTCGAAGTGGTCGACGACGCTGCGCTCGGCATCAAGGTCACGAGCACCTTAGCCCGGCCCGGCCAAACAGTGCGAGTCTGTTCGGCCGGACCGGATTAGCGGGCTTAGCTAAAAGTTGGTGATTGACCACTGCTGGTTGGGCGCGTTGGCGCAGGCGTAGATGGCGGCCCTCGCGCCGGCGGCTGTGCTAGCGCCGTCGATTCCCAGGCACATCGAGGTGTTCTTGCGGTTCTTGAGGTAAAAGTACGTGTCATCGACCGCAGACATGAGCCAGTCTTGGTCAAAGCTGGAGGAGCCGTTGACGATCACCGCGGACGTGTTGGAGGCGGTGCTGGCGCCCGAGGTTCCCATGTTCCGGTTTACGCCGTAGTTCCAGAAGGTGACGTAGCCAGAGTCGTTGATAAGTTCCCAACCTTGGAGAGCGTTGGGGCTGGCGTTCTGCTGGCGGACGATGGCGTTGTTGGCTGTACTGCTGGCCTGCAGGTACTTGGAGGACTTCCTGTTCTTCACCGCAAAGGGTGCCGCGGCCAGCGACTTCGACTGGGACAAGACCACCGAGATTGGTACCGGGGTCCTGTCATCGGTCGCTGCGTGTGCGGCTGCCGGGCTGACGGTAACCGCCAGCGCCGCGGTCACAGCCGCCGCAACTGCCGCCTTGATTGCTCTGTTACGCATAGTTACTCCTCCCCGTGTCCACTCAGTTGCCCTGAGTGATGCCTTGACCGCGACATTGCCAGACCGATTGCGCCCGCGCAATAGAGGTCGGCAAATGTTGCGTTGATGATCAAGCCCAGTTCGACTTGAATGTTGAATATCTGCACGTCACCAGACGTCGAGCGCGACGTTGATCGACAGCTTGGGTGCCACAGCGTAGACCCTTCCCGGTGGCGGCAGGTCCTGGCCGGAGTGTGCGATGCGTTCGCGGGACGGTTCGGGCGGATCGAGAACGCCCAGGTTGGCGTGTTCCTGGCCTACGCGAGCAGACACGGCCACACCCTGATCGACCGCCGGGTCTACCTACCGAAGTCCTGGACCGACGATCGCCAGCGGTGTGAGCAGGCCGGCGTCCCGGACGGCGTCGCGTTCGCCACCCGATCCGAGCTGGCTGACGATATGACCACCGCCGCTGTTGAAGCCCTGGCCCGGCCCGATGGGTCGCCGCGGACGAGGCCTACGGCGACAACAGTCGGCTGCGGGGGTGCACTGCGCGAACTCTGCCTCGGCCATGTCCTGGCGGCCTCCTGCGATCATCTCGTACCGATCGACGGCGGGAAGACCCGCTGCCGCGCCGACCGTCTGGCCACCGACCTGGCCCGCCACCGCGTCGACCCGGCGCAGTGCCGGTGACGGGTCGAAAGGACCACGGTTCTACGACTGGGCCTGGCTCGCCGACGTCGACGGTGACCCCGACGACGAGGGCCGGCACACTCTGCTGATCCGCCGCAACACCACCACCGGTGAGCTTGCCTTCTACCGCTGCTGGACACCCGGGCCGGCCGCCCTCATCCAACTCGTGCGGGTAGCGGGAGTTCGCTGGATCGTGGAGGAATCGTTCCAGGCCGCAAACGGCCAGGTCGGGCTCGACCAGCACCAAGTCCGCCGCTGGACGTCATGGCACCGGTTCACCACCCTCGCTCCGGCCGCCCTCGCCGTCCTCGCGATCTGCGCCGCCGACACCCGAACAGCCCACCGACACCCTCAACCCGACATGATCGAGCTGACCGTCAACGAGATCCGCCGTCCGATCAACGTCCTACTGATCCGGCCGGCCCGCAGCATCGCCTACCGTTTGCGCTGGTCAAACTGGCGACGCCGACACCAGACACGAGCCAAACGAGCCCACTACACCCGCCGCCTCAACCTCGAACTCCAACCATGATCACGAATGGCGGGGCTGTGAACAGCGCCGTAACCTGATCATGCTGCTGGCCGCCGGCTACCACGGCGACAGCTCACCCTGACGTCATGCCGTTAGGTTCGTGGGTCGGTGACGGCGCCGAGGAAGAGGATAGCTCCGGTCTGCTGGTCGGAAATGGTGAAGGCGAAGGGCCGGTCGATGCGGAACACAGGCTGGTCCAGTGCCGAGACGGCCATAGTCCCACCGGTGACGGCGGCAGCCTCGGTGCCGTTCTCGTCCACCCTGAGGTAGGTTTTGTGAACAACCTTCTCCAGCGACGGCGCCAGCGGGGACATCGCTCGCAAGTCGGCGCTGCCCGGCGTGAACGCGGTGGACATGCCGAGCCGCCGGAGCGGGTCGTTCAGCTCGCCCTTCCACCGTAGTTCGAAGCGGGGCAGGGCGAGTTCGTTGATGGTCTGCTCGGTGAGGCTGTCCACGGCGGCGCGCCACCGACCGGCGTCGAGCGAGCCGAGCATGTCGGTAAGGGTGTTCCCGTCGTCGGGCAGCAGCACCTCCATGCCGTACCGACCGTGCTTGCCGTAGGGCAGGCGCAGCATCCGGTACCCGTCGCGCTGGGTGTAGCCGAACGCCTGTCCACTCAGGTGCATCGTTGCCACGTCGATTTCGCTGCCGTCCGGAAGGGTGAACGGCTGCGGCCGGGTGTCGGCGCGGTCGAACTTCGTCTTCCATTCGCCAAGGAAGTAGACGGCGTTGAGCAGAACGAGGACCACGTCCGGGTCGGGCAGCCCCAGATCGGTTGCGATGTCATAGATTCGCCCGTCGGTGTTTTCTTCGGCCCAGGCGTCGATCGTGTCGGCCACCTTCGATGAGCTGAGATCGCCCTGCTCCACAGTGGCACCGAAGGTGCGACGCACGAACGTCAGGTAGTCCTCCTCGAACGGCTTGCCCTGGTCGGCCCAGAGCGCGCTGGCAACCGAGAGTGTGACCTGGTCGGTGTCGGCCAGCGTCCGGAGCAGCGCGCCGACTCTCACGTCGCGCCGGCCATCGAGGTGCAGCGTCTTGGCCATCTCAGTGGCCGTGTCGCCGTCCGCGCTGGCGAGGGCCATCGCCAGCAGCACCGCCACGGAGATCGGCGAAGTGATGGCGTTCTGCCTGCCGTCCGCCAACTCGCCGAGCAAATCGAACCCGAAGGCGTTGACCGCCTCACCCACCGCCCGCGCGTCGTCGGGATTGAGGTTGGCCACCAGGTCTGCATCGATGCGTGCCGCATCGCCCGGTGGCATCGGGCGGCTACAACCAGCCAGCAGGATCGCGCCAGCGAGCAGGACCGCGCTGAACCGGGCGGGCAGGCTCGTGGCTAGGTGCGATAGGGACATGAACACAGCCTCCGCTCATCACTATGTCGCTGGTTCGACGCACGTTGGTAGCCGATTGGTTCCGGCCCGCGGTCCAGTTCCGGACACGCGAGCACCGCCAGAGGCATTCGTTGGAATCGTTCGCGGAGCAGAACCTTGACCTGACGTGACCCTACACAGCTCGCCGGAGCGCCCGGCAGCACGGATCGCTACGACCGCAGATACATGTTCGTGATCATTGTCACAGTTCATCTGCTCCCATTGATGGACGTCAGTCATGAGTGGTGAGGTTGGACGTGCCGAATGATCAGTGACCACGGGGGGCGGTAGGGCAGCGTCCCGCTCGCTGCGTTCGCATGGACCTATGATCGGAGAGTCATGCCCCTGCCACTCGACCGACAGTCGAAAAGACGCTGGATCCTTCCCGTCCTGGCAACAGCCGCCCTGATGGCCGGCACCCTACTAGTTCCCTCGACGGCTGTCGCCGCACCGGAGGAGCCAGCCGAACTGGCAGTCAGCTCGCGACCCCTCGGGAAAACTCCCCAGCAACTCCGCGAGTTCTGGACGTCTGAGCGTCTCGAGCAGGCGGCTAGGAATCCCGCCGACGCTCTCAGCACCCGAAGGAATTGGCCGGCGGACGCTGAGAGAAGGGCCCCGCAGACGCAAGAGAAAACACCGCTGACGGCTTCGGCTCCCGCGGTGCCGCCCGAATCGTTCACCACATCCCAGTCATCCCCGCCGTTCTCGACGCAGGCCACGGTCAGTATCTCCCAAGTTGCCCCCTACCCAATGACATACCCTCACTCGGCGGTGGGCAGCCTGTTCTTCTCGAACCAGGCGGGGACGGTGTGGAGCCATTGCGGCGCGACCTCCATCGCCTCCACCCACGGTAACGCCGTGTGGACGGCGGCGCACTGCCTCCACTCAGGATCGGGCGGCAATGCGGGATGGTTCTCTAACCACATCTTCATCCCGGGATACACGGCTGGAATGGACCCGTATGGCTGGTGGTTCGGCGTTAGCCTCATTGCCCCCAACAGCTTCATTAATGGCGGCGACATTCACAACGACATGGGAGCCCTGATTGTGGTTCCTGAGTCGGGAACGAACAACCTTCAGACGGCCGTGGGGTCTTGGGGCTACAGGTTCGACGGATCAACTTCGTTTACGAACGCCCGCTCCTACGGATACCCCGCCAACGGATACAACAGGCCCAACTCAGACTTTAACGACGGCGAGTACATGATGTACTGCGAGGGAAGCATCCTTGACGCTTCCCCTTTAAATCCCTTGGACAACCGCGTCAAGATGGACTGTGACATGGGCCAGGGGTCAAGCGGTGGACCCATGGCGATCGGCGTCGGGTCGACCGATATCCGGATCATCGGCTCGAACAGTCATCGCGATGTCGACAACAATGGTAACCTTATCAACAACTGGCTGTACTCCTCTAACCACGGCGGTACGGCGGCCAGCATAATCAACGCCGTAAACAACGGCTAGCCCTGCTGCCTTGCGGGGCCCGTCGACATCACCGGCGGGCCCCGCGACCCTCTTCGGACGCTGCGGCATCCGGAGTCATCATTGATCGATTTTCATCATGTTAGCGATTCGCCTCAAAGTGGTGTAGGACGAGGATTGCCTGCACGCCCGTGGTGGCGCGTCGTCGGCAGCAGCGCAGCTCGGTCAAGGATCTGACTCGAAAATGGTCTTCCCGTCCGGAGGGGTGAGACCGTCAGGTTGGCATGGCGTGCGCGGTGTCGGTGGTGAGGCCCGTAGCTCGGCCAGGAGGCGACGTCGGCAGCTTTCTGCCCGCTGCGGGTTGCTGCCCAATGGTTTAATCCGAGGTCACGTACTACACAATAACGGCCATGTCCGAGGTTGCGCCACGCGTATCATGGCGTTCGGCAGCCGCGCCAAGCCGGCTGCTTCCGGATTAGGCGCTGGATGTTCATCGCACCATCGGCACTCTGAGCAGGCTAAACGCCGCACCGCAAATCTCCGGCAAGCGATCACAGCAGTACCGCCACTGCGACCTCTTATTGACCTTAAGAAACGGGAACCCGCAGGTCATCGGCCTGCGGGTTATAAAAGCACACGGTTTAGGAAACCGATGCTCTATCCCCTGAGCTACGAGGGCGCGAGGGCCCAGTCTAGCGACCTGGGGGTTCACCTGGGGTGGCAGGGAGTGGCCCACGTTCACCCACGTCACCCGGACCCCTGTTCTCCCAGCCCAGGAGCACACCCGGAGCACACGAACCCCGGGTTGCGACCGGCGGTCGGCCACGGTGACCCGCGTTGGCACCGGTTCACCCGGGTTGGCATCCGCTGGAGAGCACACATCGCGCACATCATCGGAGATCAACAGGGTTCCGCCCGGGTACCTACCGTCGGCACCGCCATGGGAGAAGGACCGAGCGCTCACACTCCGGGTCGCTCGGGGCGGGGTAATGCCAGATGGGTGTCGCGATGGGGTGCCGTGAGGGTGCAATCGCCAGCGGCCCGGGCTAGAGCGGGCGACCTGGGCCATCGCCGCCTCACTGCCGGGCTGCGCGGCGGCGGGCACCCGCGAGGCGGTGAGCGCGGCGACCGCGTACGACTGCTCGTCGGCGTGGTCCACCACCCCCATCTCGTGGCGCAGGTGCAGCAGGGTGCCGGTCTTGGACGACCAGCGGAAGGCGTCGGAGGTGAAGTCCGGGGCGAGCCGCTGCCGGTGCAGGTTTTCGCCCATCAGGGTGCGTACCCGTGCGGCAGTGGACGCCTGGATCGATGAGGGCCGCCAGAGCGCGTGCAGCAGGTCGACGAAGGCCCGGGCCGACGCGGTATTGGCCCGGGCGACATCGAGTTGGGCGACCGGGTGGCCCTGCCCGGGGGCGGCGCCACCGATGGCGAGGGAGTGGGCGAGATGGACCTCGTCTGGGCTGAGACGCTCCGCCGGCGTGTCGGCGAGGTCACCGGCCCGGTGCCGCACGGCGATCCCGTCGATGCGGAGCCGCCGCAGCTCGGCGGTGACCGCGGTCGGCGGGACGAGGTCGAACAGGGCGTCGGCGGCGACCGAGTCGCTGATGCAGGTGCTCAGGTAGAGCAGGTCGTCCACCGCGATCCGCGCGGGATGGCGGAAGCGGCTCAGCCCGGTCGGGCCCGGTGTGGTGATCCGACCAGGCACGAGGTCGACGGGCGTCGCCGGGTCCAGTTCCCCGCGCGCGACCCGTTCCAGCAAGGCGACCGCCAGCGGCACCTTCACCAGCGACGCCGACGGGTACGGGGTGTCCGCGTCGAAGCCGATCTCCGCGCCGGTGTCGAGGTTGCGGACCAGGAAGGCGCCGTACAGCCCTGTCTCGTCGAGCAGGTCCTGGGCGGTTGCGTACCACCGCGATGGCGCTCATGTCGGATCTCCGGTCGAAGGGCTGCCGGGTGGTGCCCCCTCGGTCGGCCTCGGGTGCCCGTCGCAGGCTCCCAGGCAGCGTGCGATGTCCGCGTACAGGACTGTGGTGAGCTGATCGGGCTCCTCGCGTGTGCCGGTAACGACGTCGTAGCCCCGCAGGAGCCGCAGGCCGGCGAGAGGACGCCAGTGCAGGTCGAACTCCTCGGCCTGTTGACGGGAGCAGAGCAGCAGGTCCGGAGAGCCGAGGACCGCTGCCGCGGCGGCGACCAGCGACGGCGCGACCGTCACCTGGGCCGGTGCCAGGCCAACCGCCTGGCCGGCGCGGGTCAGTGGGTCCCGAAGGTGCGCAATGTCGTCCTCGGGTTGGATCAGGATCCTCCGCCGTGCCTGCGTGCGGCTCGGCCGCTACGCAGCGTCTCCAGGAACACCGTCGGCGCGGGGAACGGGGTCCGGGTGGCCAGCCCCAGCGGGACCCGCCAGGGCGCTGTCGCCTCCGGTACCGCCACGATCCCGGCGCCGACCTCCAGGGTCCGGCAGAGCCGTTGACGCTCGGACGGGCCGGCCGGCCGTACCTCCAGGTGGATCCGCTGCCGCCGTGCCGCGACCACCAGGTCGGCGAGGCGGTGCGGCGGGCAGATCTTGGGTACGGCGACCAGTGGCGGGCGCGACCGTGCCCGCTCGGCGTCGTCGCGCATGGCGTCGGCGAGGTCGACCAGGCGCCGGGCCGACGGCAGCATGTCCTGCCCGAACGACGTCAACCGGACCGCCCGGGACGACCGGTCGAACAGCCGCGCCCCGAAGTGCTCCTCCAGGGCGGCGACACGGCGACTCGCGACCGACTGGGGAATGCCCGCCGAGGCGGCCCCGGAGGTAAAGCTGCCGTGACCGCTGACCGCGATGAAAGCCCGGCAGGCAGCGACCACATCCACCTCTCGAACCTATACCCAGAGCGCATGGACGGACGGGCACGGGCCGTGCCCAGCATCAGGCCGGAGGCGGCCTGATGCTGGGCCCGATGACACAAGGTCATGCAGGGCGTGAGACGGCGACACCGGCGCGTGGCGCGCGGACCGCTGTCTCAATCCCCCGACCGAGCAGAAGGCATTACTGCACGATTGCGGTCGCCTCCAGTTCGACGAGCACGTCGGGCTCGAAGAGGTGGTCCACTCCGATCAGTGACGCCGGCGGAAGGGGCCAGGGCAGGCCGAGCTCCTCGACGACCGATTCGATCCCGGCCATGAACGGCCCGATCTTCTCGGGTGCCCACTCGGTGACGTAGAAGGTCAACCGGACCACGTCGTCGAACGAGGCGTCGACTCCGGCGAGGGCACGGCCGGTGTTGCGCAGCGTCTGCGCGACCTGCCCGGCCAGATCGCCCGGCGCGACCGGTGAGCCATCTGCCAGTCGGGCGATCTGACCGCTGACGTGGATGTGACGTGACCCGGTTGCCACCGCCACATGATGGTAGGGCGTGTTCGGCTGAAGGCCGTCAGGGCTGATGCGGGTGACGGGCATCGCTTCTCCTTTGCGGAACCAACTAGGTTTACCATTGATACCTAGTTGACGGAGGGCACTTCAAGGAGGCCTGGTTTCATGCGCGATACCACCACCGCCCCTGCCGAGGAGATGCGTATCGACGCGCCGCACCGCGAGCTGCTCGACCAGGTGTTGGACAAGTGGTCGCTGAGCGTTCTCAACGAACTGTGCGAGCGCCCCTGCCGGTTCAACGAGCTACGCCGGGCGGTTCCGAAGGTGACGCAGAAATCGCTCACCGCGACCCTGCGCCGACTCGAGCGCAACGGGATCATCGAACGGCACGTCGTGGCGACCCGCCCGATCGCAGTGGAGTACCGGATCACCCGGCTGGGAAAGACCCTGCGCGTACCAGTCGACGCCCTCCTCGAGTGGGCCGACACCTACCTGCCGCAGATCGAACACGCCCGCAAGGCGTTCGACGCGGAAATCGACTAACGAATGCGGGCCGCACCGCCCCCGTTCCACCTCTCGGCCCGCTGCCGCCTCTGGAACCGCGAAGTGGACAGCCGGTAGGCGACCGGACCATGACGAACGCCGCCTGGGTAATCTTCAGCGGCATCTACCCCGACCATGCACACGTTGAGCCTCCGAGGATGAGCTGCGGGCGGTTGTTTCCCGGTCCGAGGCAACACGGGCGCAGGCGTTGACCGAGCGGGACGAGCAGCTGCGGGCGTTTCACGCAGCCGGGTGGCGGCCGGTGGATCTACAGCGGGTCACCGGTTACAGCCGGGAGACGATCCGTCAGGCACTACGACCGGAAGTCCGGCGGGCGACCAACATCAGCCGACGCAGGACGTCACCCCAGCCGCCGGCGGACTACCGGCCCTACGGCGACCGGAAGCCCTACGTGATCGCCGAAACCCTCGCCGCGCTGCGCGGCCCGACCGAAGGCACGGTGACGCTTCCGCGTCATCTCGACTGGTCCGGGCACGCTGAGTACGACCTGAGCCGGGCCGCACGCCTGGCCAGCATGTACAAGGTGGTGCTCACCGAAGCCAGCACGGCCGAGGACCTCAACGCCTGGCTTGATGCCGGCCTCCTCCGGCGGCTCTGGCCCGCCCTCTGGCTGCCGCCCCAGCTCCGCCAGCGCTGGGAGGAAGCCTTCCCCGAACTCGCCGCCAGCCGCAGCGACGCGGCGTAGCGGTGGACCCCTTCCACGAACGCCTCGCCCGTACCGGGCTCGCGGCGGCCGATCGATACGGCTTCGCGCTGGCCGGCGGTTACGCGGTCCAGGCAGCCGGGCTTGTCGAACGGCTCAGCGAGGACGTCGACCTGTTCACCGCCTGGGACCGCCGGCAGGAGTTCACCGCCGCAGTCACCGCCGTCCTGCACGCCTGCCGGGACGACGGCCTGACCGTCGAGACCGAGCGCCAGTACGACACCTTCGCCCGGCTGTCCGTCACCGACGGTATCCGGGTTTCCAGGGTCGAACTCGGCGTGGACTGGCGCGCCAACGAACCGATCCTCACGGCGATCGGACCGGTCCGCCACCCCGACGACGCGGTCGCGAACAAGATGAGCGCCCTCTACGGACGAGCGTTCGCCCGGGACTTCATCGACATCGACGCCACACTCCGATCCGGCCGCTACACCCGCGAAAACCTCTTCACCCTCGCCCAGCGCGCCGACCGCGGCTTCGACCCGCGCATCTTCGCCGACGCCCTCGGACAAGCCGCCCAGCTCGATCCCGACGACTTTGCCCAGTACGGCGTCACCGGCCCAGCGCTGGACGATCTCCGAAGTTGATTCGCGGAGTGGCGCCGCGATCTGCTCGACGACGAGGAAGGGTGACCCGACTCCCGACTCCCGACTCACGGCAACGTTGAGCCTGCACCCGCAGTACCCACAACGTCCCAGCTGATCTTCGGCAAGCGAGCACACACCGCGGATATCGTCGAAGATCATGTGGGGCTACCCGCTCCCCCCCGGCTGGGCGCCGCCTCCCACGGGGGATCCGGTCAGGTCGCGATCAGCCGCGCGTGGCCGTGTCGGTCGCCGGGTCCCCGCCCGTGGCGTTGCCGCGCGCCCCGACGACGTGGGTTTGGCGTCACTAGCGGACGCGAAGTCCGGTGACGAGGAGGTCGACCAGGCGGCGTGCGTCGTAACGGGGATCGCTGCCCGCGCCGATGCAGAGATTACCGACGCCACGCAGCAGCGCGTAGGCGTCCATGTCGGGGCGGATCTCGTCGGCGGCGACGGCGGCGTCGAGTAGACGGTCGCAGACCGGGACGAGCCGGTCGATGAAATAGGCGTGCAAAGTCTGGAAGGCGGCGGCGTCGGACTGTAGCGCTGCGGCGAGACCGTGCTTGGTGGCCAGGAAATCGACGAACAGGTCGATCCACTGTGCCAGGGCGGCGTGCGGTGTGTCGCTGTCGGCCAGTAGGGCCGGTCCCGCCTCGGCGCACGCCTCGATCTGGTGCCGGTAGACGGCGACGATGAGGTCCGCCCGGGTGGGGAAGTGGCGGTAGATCGTGCCCACGCCGACGCCCGCCCTGACGGCGATGTCCCGCACGGGCACGTCGACGCCGGAGGTGACGAACGCCGCGGCGGCAGCGTCGAGCAGGGTCCTCTCGTTGCGCCGGGCGTCGGCCCGCTTGCGCGGGACCGGTCGCTCGGAGCCACTGTCGATGGCTGCCATGTCGCGTTACCTCCGTCACCCCGATTGGCATCCGGAACATCGTTCCGTATGGTGGTTAGCGGAACAGCGCTCCGCTTTGTCAGCGTACTGACCGGACGGGCTGCCACCAAATCGTGTACCGCCGAACGTCTGAAGGAGAACAGTCATGCAGTACCGCACGTTGGGTCGCACCGGAGTGCAGGTCAGCACACTCGTACTCGGCGCGATGAACTTCGGCAGGATCGGCAACACCACCCAGGAGGACGCCGCCGCGATCGTCAACGCCGCGCTCGATGCGGGGATCAACCTCATCGACACCGCCGACGCCTACAGCGGCGGCCAGTCCGAGGAGATGGTCGGCAAGGCCATCGCCGGCCGCCGCGACGACGTCGTCCTGGCCACCAAGGCGACCCTGCCGATGGGCGACGAGCGCAACCAGCGGGGCGGCTCGCGCCGCTGGCTGGTCACCGCGCTGGAGAACAGCCTGCGCCGCCTCGGCGTCGACCACATCGACCTCTACCAGATGCACCGGTGGGATCCGACGACCAGCGACGATGAGACGCTGTCGGCGCTGACGGACCTGCGGCGCGCGGGAAAGATTCGCTACTTCGGCTCCTCGACCTTCCCGGCCTACCGCATCGTGCAGGCGCAGTGGGCCGCCCGCGAGGGACGTCTCAGCCGTTACGTGACCGAGCAGCCGAACTACTCGATCCTGCAGCGTGGCATCGAGACCCACGTGCTGCCCGCGACACAGGAGTACGACATGGGCGTGCTCGCCTGGAGCCCGCTGGCGTCGGGCTGGCTGTCCGGCGCGATCCGCGCCGGCCGGCAAATCAGCACGAACCGCGCGGGCTTCATGCCGCAGCGCTACGACATCAGCATCCCCGCCAACCGCGCCAAGCTCGACGCCGTCGAACAGCTCGCCACCGTCGCCGACGAGGCTGGCCTGAGCATGATCCAACTCGCGCTCGGCTTCGTCACCGCACACCCCGGCGTGACCAGCGCCATCATCGGTCCTCGCACGATGGACCACCTCCACTCGCAGCTCGCCGCGGCGGACACGGTGCTCTCGGCCGACGTGCTGGAAGCGATCGACGCGATCGTGGCTCCCGGCGTCGACCTCGCCGCCCACGAGAAGAACGACACCCCGCCCCCTCTGCTCGAGCCGGCGCTGCGCCGCCGCTGATCACTCGGCACATCGGTGACCGGGCGGCAGACGGACGTGCGCCAGCGCGTCCGTCTGCCGCCCGGCCCACCGCACAGCCAGGTCTTGCCAGGCTCACGCGCAAGGACGAACGGACCCATGCCAAGCAAGCCCTCGCCCAGCTTCGGGCTCATGACCGCTGTTGAGCCGCCGGGGCTGGTCACCATGGCCTCGCCGACCCGGGACAAACTGGCGCTGTTCGCCGACCGGTTCCGGGCCCGAGCCGACGTGTACGCCGGGCGGTGGGACAACGCCCGTACCGGCGCTGCCGGATGGATGCCCGCGGTCGCCGGCGCTCCACGCGCCCTGTCGTCCGGTCTCCACAGAACCCGGGGCGGTTCATGGGTGAAGAAGGCCGAGACCGACGCCGGACAGCGGCCGGGCACGACCAGCAGCGACGCCGAACGCCTCGCCGCGTTGGAACGGAAAGTGCGTGAGCTGCGGCGGGCCAACCAGATCCTGAAGTCCGCGGCGAGTTTCTTCGCGGCGGAGCTGGACCGTCCGTCGCGGTGAGGGTCGACTTCGTCGACTCTCAGAAGGCCGAACACGGTGTCCAGCCGGTCCTGCGGGCGCTCGAAGACACGCCGGCACAGATCGCACCGTCGACCTACTACGCCGCCAAGACCCGCCCGGCCAGCGCCCGGTCGCGGCGTGATGAGGAGCTGACCGCGATGATCGAGCAGGTCCACGCGGCCAACTACGGCGTCTACGGCGCCCGCAAGATCTGGCACGAGCTGCACCGCCAAGGGGTGCCGGTGGCCCGGTGCACCGTCGAGCGGCTGATGCGTGAGTCCGGGCTGCGCGGGCTGCTGCGCGACAGGTCACCGCGCACGACCCGGCCGGCGGCCGAGACCGGCCGCCCCGGTGACCTGGTCAGACGTGACTTCACCGCGACCCGGCCGAACCAGTTGTGGGTCGCCGACCTGACCTACGTGCGTACCAGCGTGGGCTGGGTGTACGCCGCGTTCGTGCTCGACGTGTACTCCCGCATGATCGTCGGGTGGCAGGCATCGACGTCTTTCTACACCGACCTCGCTGCGCCGAGCGGTGACGCTGGCGCCCGCCATGGTGATCCTGGCCGTCGGGATCGACCCGATGACGGCTCTCGTCTGGTCCCAGATCGTGTTGTCGTTCGGTATCCCGTTCGCCCTGGTGCCGTTGGTGATGCTCACTCGGGACCGGTCGCTGATGGGCTCGATGACGAACCGGCCGGCGACCACGGCCGCTGCGGTTCTGGTTGCGACGTTGGTCATCGGCCTGAACCTCTTCATGGTGGCGCAGACGATCATCTGACCGAACGCCGGGGATCCGCCCGGTACGCCGCATGCCACTCTCCATGGTCACGGCTCCGCCGAACACGCGGGCTGTGCCGGAATGCCCAGTCCTGCGGGACCTGCCGCTCAGTCCCACCTTCGTGGAGCGACCACCGAGATCCGCAACCGTCTACGCTACGGGCGAGGCCACCGCCCGCAGCGCCTCCGGGTCGGCTTTGCCGTTGGCCGTGACCGGCAGCGTGTCGACCACCGCCCACAGGGCTGGCACCGCGTACCCGGGAAACCGCTGCGACACCCACCCCCGCAGGTCTTCGACGAGCCCTGCTGCGGCATCCGCCACTACGCCGGCGAGTAGCCGACGCGACGCCGCGTCGTCGCCGACGCTGAGCACGATCGCGTCGCGTACCGCCGGGTGCTCGCGGAGGTGAGCGGTCACCGCGTCGAGCTCGATACGGTGACCGCTCACCTTGACCTGGCGGTCACGACGGCCGAGGAAGCGCAGCCGGCCGTCGTCGTCCCACCGGGCCAGGTCACCGGTGCGGTAGAGCGGTTCGCCGGTGTCGGGTGCGCGGTGCCCGAACACGGCCGCGGTCTCGGCGGGCAGGCCGAGGTAGCCGGCGGCGATGCCCCGCCCGCCGGTGTAGAGCTCGCCGATGCCGCCCGGTGGCACGAGCTGCTGGTCCTCGTCGAGGACCACGACGCTGGTGCCCGGCAGTGGGGTGCCGATCGGCATCGAGTGAACGACCTGGCAGGCGTCACCGACGGTGAAGGACGTGGTGAAGGTGGTGTTCTCGGTCGGGCCGTACCCGTTGGAAATCCGCAGCGTGGGCCAGCGGGTCAGCAGCGCCCGTACCTGCTCCGGCGGGACCACGTCGCCCCCGGTCAGGAGGTGCCGCACCCCCGCGAAGGCATCGGGCCGATGATCGGCCAGAAGCCGGAACAGGCCCGCGGTCAGGAAGAGAACGCTGATCCGACGGGAGTTGATGAAGTCGGCGAGTGCCGACGGCGAGACCGGGCCGTCGGGGAACACGTCCACCACGCCACCGGCGACGAGCGGAGCGAAGATCTCGAGAGTCGACGCGTCGAACCCCAGTGGCGCCAGCCGCAGGAAGTGCTCGCCGCGATTCACCCACAGGTAGTCGGTCTCGTGGACGAGGCGTACGACGCCACGGCAGGGCACCATGACCCCCTTTGGCCGGGCGGTGGATCCTGAAGTGAACGCGACATAGGCGATACGCTCGGAGTCGGGCGGTGCCGCCGCGACGCTCGCCGCGACCGTGCCGGGCACCCAACCGGCGATCGGCACACAGCCGGCTGCGAACGAGGCCAGACGTACGGCCGACCCACCAGTCCCGATGACCGCCACCGGGGTCGCCTGCGCGAACATGTCGCGCAGGTGCGGTTCGGGGGCGGTCGGGTCGACGCCGATGTAGCTGGCCCCCTGACGGATGATCGCGAGCACCGCGATGATCTCGGCGGCGCTGCGCGGCAGGGCGACGGCAACCCGGTCGCCGACGCCGACGCCGGCCTCGGCGAGACCTGCGGCGTGTGTGGTTACCGCGTCGAGCAGTTGGGCGTAGCTCAGCTCGGCGTCCGCGGCCCGCACCGCCAACGCGTCGCCCAACCTGGCGCACTGCGCTTCGACGAGTTGCCACGGACCTGCTGCGGTGCTGCCCGATGGGCCGTGGCGGTGCCGGTCGAGCCACCGGCGCTGGAACGCCGACATGCCACGGACGTGCCGCAGCGGGCGCTGCGCGTACCGCCCCAGGTCGATGAGTGTCTGCTCGAACGCCTCGGCCAGGCCGGCGGCCTGCACCGAAGTCAACGCCGACGGCTTGTATTCCAGCGCTAGCCGGGGTGCGTTGCCCCAGTGCTGCACGAACAGCGTCGCATCGAAAAAGGTTCCGCCGCAGTGTCCTTCGTGGAGAGTGAAGGTCACCGGCCCGGCGGTGAGTGTCTCGGGCACCAGCTCGTCGTGGGCCGCGAAGAAGTAGTTGGGAAAGGGAAGGCTGTCGAAGGCCGGGGTCCGGCCGACATGCTCGGCCAGCATGCCGAACGGCACGTCGGCGGCGGCGACGGCCTCGGCCATGCGGGTGGCCATGGCCCGCACGGTGATGGCCGGGCTGACCCGCCCGTCGAGGGTCGCCCTGACGTTCACCACCTGGGTGTACATGGCGACGGCGTCCTGCAGGTCGGCGGCCGGGCGGCCGGAGACGGCCATGACGAGCATGAAGTCGTCGACCCCGCCGCGCCGGCCCAGGACCAGGGACCACGCCGTCAGCAGCACCGCGGTCCGGGTCACACCCGTGGCGGTGGCCAGCTGCTCCGTCGCGTCGCGGGCGGCCCCACTCAGGCCGAAGCGCAGGCGCACGCCACGGGTGTCGGGAGCGGCGGGAGGGACCCGGTCGCTCGGCAGTTCCAGCACCTGACCGACGTCGACCAGCTGAACGGCTCGGGCCGCGGCCAGCTCCCGGAGACGGCCCGACTCCCGCAGGCGTACGTCGCGGGCCAGCGCGGCCTCGATCGGGGCACCCTGCTCGGCACCGTGACCACCACCGGCGTACGACGCGGCGAGTTCTCGCCACAGTTTGCCGACCGCCCAGCCGTCCATAACGACGTGGTGGAACAGCACGGACAGCAGGTCACCGCGGCCTGCGACCCGAGTCCAGAAGAACACCACCGGCGGCTGGTCGAACGGATCGAGAAGTTCGACGCTGGCGCTGGCGATCTGTCGCTGGACCACGGTCACCGGATCGTCGCCCTCGGCGGGTGTGTACCGCTCGACCATTAGGCGTGGCCGCCACTCGCGGAGCACCCGACGACGGAAAGAGTCGCCGTCTCGGACGAACACGCTCCGCAGCGACTGGTGTCGTCGGGTGAGCCCGGCGAGCGTCGCCGTGAGCGTCGCCTCGTCGAGTTCGCGGTCGGCCGCCGCGGTGAAGAGCAGGTGGTTGATCGTGCCACCCAGGTGGTCGTCCATCTCGAGCAGTTCGAGGTGGCCGGGCAGTGGGGTACACATTCCCGGTTCCGCCGGGACGGCCGGCGCGGGCGTGCTCGGCACCGCCTCTTCGACGACACGCGCGAACGGCGACCCGTCGAGCAGGGTGGCGAGGTCGACGGTCAGGCCCAGCTCACGTTCTGCCAGCGCCACCAGCTCGGCGGCCTTGAGCGAGGTACCGCCCAGGTCCACAAACGATGCGGTCTTCTCCCGGCCGGTAACGGCCTCGGCGGTGCACCCCAGCAGCTTGGCAGTCAGCTCCGACCAGTCACCGGTCATGGCCCGACTATACGCATGTGTTGCCTGTGCACGGAACATACAAAGCCCACATACGACAGTCTTCAGTCGGGCGGCGGCCTCGTCACATTCCTGCGGTCAGACCCGCGCCTCGGCGACGAGTTGATCGCCGGCCTCGTTCTCTACACCGACACCTCCACGCTGCCGTCCAGCGACAAGCTCCGCGCTCTACCGGTCAGCGCCGGGTGGCAGACGTCCCTCCGCCAACAGCCTGAACTCGCGCCTCTGCTCAGTCGGACCTCGCCCGGCAGACGGTACGCCGGGAACCGCTGGTCGCCGTCGTCGGTCCTCGGCACCCGCTTGCCGGGCACTCGACCGCGGCCCTGAGCGACCTGCGGATCGGCCCGCTCAACCTGCCGCCCGACCATCTGACACCCGGCTACCGCGCCGCCGTGCTCGCCGCCTGTGCCCGCGCCGGCGTACCGTTCGACGCTCGGGACTGCCAGCAACTTGGCTGGCGCCGGCTGGGCATCGCCGAGGACACCGGTTTTTCGCTGGTACCCGGTCGCTTGCCGCGTTGCCCACGGTCGACGGCGTCGTCCTCACCCTCACCGACGACCTCCCGGCGTCGGACCTGGAGCTGGTCTGGCGACGCGATTCACTGCCGCCGGCCGCTGCGGTCGTCATCGACGTCACTGCCCAACTCGCACAACAGCGCGGCTGGGCGGGGTAGCCGTCCGGCGTCCCGGCCCTTCCAGTACCGGGTGGCCTTTGATCAGCTGTATGCGGTAGTCGATGGAAGCTGACCGTTCAGGACAAACGCCCCGAGTTCGCTAGCCTTGTAGACGGCGGGATCGTGCAGGGTCAACGTGCGGGCGTCGCGCCAGAAGCGGTCCAGGCCTGTCGCGCGGGTCGTGGCGCGGGCGCCGGTGAACTCGAAGATTCGGTTCGTCGCCTCGGTCGCGAGCCGGGTCGAGACGACCTTCGCGGCGGAGATCGTCAGCGCCGCCCGACCGCGCTCGTCTGTGGTGAGCGCGGCTCCCGCGGCATCCGCCTGCGCCAGCGCGCTGGTGGCGTCGTCCGCCAGCAGCCGTGCCGCCCGCAGTGACGCGGTCAGTTCGCCGTATCCAGCGCGGATGTGCGGATCGTCGGCGGCGCGGTCCAGCCCGCTCGCCGGCCAGGGGCGGGAGTGTTCGCGGGTGTACCGGGCCGCCTCGTCGATGGCCCCTTCGGTGAGGCCGACGATGACCTGCGTGAGCACCGCCTGGAATGCCAGTGCGACCAGTGACAGCCGGAGCCCGCCTGGGCTGGTTTCGCTCTCGTCGGCTGGGAAGATGCTCAGCACGTCGTCCTCGTCGACCGCCACGTCTTCGAATGTGATGCTTCCGCTCGCCGTGAGGCGCTGTCCGAGGTTGTCCCAGTCCGGTGGGTGAGCGACGCCTGCGGCGTCGCCGTGCATGACGACGACGAGTCGTGCGGTGCGGTCCGCACGGATCGCGCTGACGAGCAGACGGTCTGCGATCGCGCAGCCGGTGGCGAAAGTTCCCCGGCCGTGGACGGTCAGATGCTCGGTTGCCGTGATGGTGTCGCGCGGGTTGCTGACGGCGCCGACGAACGCTCCGGCGGCGGCGTCTTCGCGCAGCGCGCATGCCAGCTCACGATTGTCGTAGAGACCGGCTCGCCACAGATGTAGGTAGTGGTAGCCGAGCAGGTGTCCTATCGACGGGTCGGCGGAGGCCACGAGCCGGGTGACGGCGTGCGTGGTCCGGTGGTCGTCGGGGTCGACGGCGAGTAGGCCGCTGTCGCGCAGCAGGGCGATCTCGGCGTGCGGTGGCTGGTTGGCCTGGTCCCGCGTGACGGCGTCCTCACGGAGCCGTCCGGCGACGGTACGCGCGGCGACGAGCGCTTCGGCCTGGTTCATGAGGCACCTGCCGTTTCGGGGACCGGACGGCGGAGGGATCGAGCGACGAGCAACACGACTGCGGGCAGTAGCAGGCACTGAGCGGCGACGGCCAGCCAGAATCCGGACAGTTGTCCGGTGGACTCGAACAGGTGGTAAAGGCCGCCACCAGCGAGACCGCTGAGGAACGCGCCGATGCCTTCGGCGAGGCGCTGCTGCCCGAAGACGACCGTTGCCGACCGGTTCGTTCGATCGAGTCCTTCGAGTACGTTTTTCAGGAACAGCACCGAGTTGCCCGTGCCGATGGCGAGGACCCCGGCGGCGATCGCGATCTCGTTCCCACCGGTGAACGCGGTCGTACCGGCGGCCAGACCGCCGAATCCGAGAGCCATCGCGTACGTGTAACGCATTCTCTCGACCAGTTTCGAGATCAGTGGCTGCACCACGACGAGGATCAGCGAGTACGCCATCATCGCCGACCCAAAGAACACGGTCGGCACGCGGCCCTCGGCATACGGCGAGAGGTACTGGTAGAAGTGCATGTGGAGGTAGAGGGTCAGGGTGGTCACCACGAACGGCAGCGCCGCCAGGCCGTGCAACGCCCGCCGCAGCGGCTCGACCACCGCGACGTTCTCGCGCCGGTCGGGGGGCAGCAGGGCGTGCCCGATCGTCATCGTCACGTGCAGCACCGTGGCGACGAGGAACATCACGCCCGGGTCGTGGATGAACAACGCTCCCACCACCGGTCCCAGTGCGATCCCGACGTTCCCGGTGGCGTAGCTGGCAGAGACCAGCTGTGCCCGTTCCTGGGGCGCGGCACCGAGGATCGTGTATCCCCGGACCGCCGGCGAGTAGACCGAGGAGGACGCCGCCCGCAGGAACAACGCGGCGATCGTCAACGCCGGCCACATCCCTCCGGCGAGGAAGCCCAGCGAGCCGAGCGTCTGCAGCACCATGGCGAGCACCAGGGACCGCTGCAGTCCGAACCGCTCGGCGAGAGCCGCCCCCGGCAGCCCGCCGGCGAACTGGACCAGCGTCGCGCACCCGAGGATGATCCCTACGGAGTCCATGCCCAAATCCATGCGATGGCGGAGCAGGACCGCCAGGTACGGATACACCGAGAAGTTGATCAGGTTGACGAGGAGCCCGCTGCCGAGCAGCGCCATCCGGGTTCCGGTATACGTCACGCCTTCGTTCCCCGGACGATCAGGCGGGTCGCCGTGCCGTCGTAAGGGTCGCCGTCGAAGTTACCGAAGCACTCTGTCCTCTCGAAACCGGCTTGCGTGACCATCACCCGCAGCTCGGCCGCGCTGTAGACCCAGCAGGTGAGGGAGGTGTGCTGGGCGGTGTCGCCGCGTATGAGTGTCCAGTCGGTCCGGTACCGGGTCCAGTCGTCGAGGACCGTGTCGCGCATGACGACCATGCCGCCCGGCACCTCGACGATTTTCGGTGGCCCGACCCAGGAGGCGTAGATCTCCTTGCTCAGCAGGTCAACGATCAACTGACCGCCGGGTACGAGCGAGAGATACGCGTTGCGCAGGATCTGGAGGTTGTCGTCGTGGGATTCGCAGTAGCCGAACGACGTGTACATGTTCATCACCACGTCGAATGCGCCCGGCACGGCGTAGTCCCGCACGTCCGCGCAGACATACGAAGCCTCACCGGATGCTCGGGCGAGCAGCTCGGGATGGATGTCCACGCCGGTTACCTGACAACCCCGGCGGGCCAGTGGCGCGGCGAAGAATCCGGCCCCGCAGCACTGGTCGAGCACCCGGGCACCCGCTGGGAACGCCAGTAGCGGTGATGCGGCCACGAGGTCGCTGGCCTGCCGCGCCCGCTCAGGCGTGAAGAGCACGTCCGAGAAGCCGGACCAGAGTCGCAGGTCCTCGTACCAGTTCACCGCGGGCTCACCTTCACGTCGCGGGCAGGCACGACCCCCAGGCCCGGGGCATCGCCCAGCACGATCCGCCCGTGGTCGAGAGCGAGGCCGAGAAACGGCGGTTGCTTCAGGTAGAAGTGGCCGTCGAGGTCGATGTGATCGGCCAGCGGCGCCAGCTGCGCGGCCTGGCTGATGCCGAGTTCCGACTCGCACTGGCAGCTGATCATGATGCCCAGCCTGGAACGCTGGCCGGCCTCCATCACTTGCCGCGCACTGCGGATCCCGCCCGCCTTGCACAGCTTCACGACGATCCCGTCCGCGTACAGGCTGGCGGCCAGCACGCTCGCGACGTCGGTGCATCCCTCGTCGAGGAAGACCGGCAACCGTTGCGACACCTCCCGGTATCGGTGGTAGTCGTCGCACGCGGAAACGGGGAACGGCTGCTCGATCAACTGAATGCCGAGCCGACGCAGATGCGGGGTGAGCGCGCGGGCGGTCTGGAAGTCCCAGGCGCCGTTGGCGTCGACGCGTACCGGCAGCGTGGTCACCGCCCGGATCGCTTCGAGGGCATCGAGGTCGCCAGGTCCGCCGACCTTCACCTTGAACGCGCCTACCGCTGGTGCTCTGCGGACCGCGTCCACCGTCTCCTCGGGGTCGGTCATCGAGAGCGTGTACACGGTCGGCCCAAGGGTCCGCGGCGCGCCGGCCAGCTTCCAGGTTGGCGCACCGGCGGCCTTGCCGATCCAATCGTGCACCGCCCCGTCGAGCGCCATCCGCGCTCCCGCCGGCGCATTCCACCGGGCGATGCGGTCGAGCGCGGCGTCCGGATCACCGAGGTCACGGCCGAGGACTACCGCACCCTCCGCGTCGAGGGCTGCCACGACGTCGTCGGCGGTGACGCCGTCGTACTCGCTGGGTGTGCCTTCGCCGTAGGCGGTGATGCCGTCGTGGGTCAGCGTCACCATGCAGGTGCCGACAGAGTCGATCCTCCTGCGTGAGCTGCGCACCACCTCGCTGAGCCACAGCGTCTCGCGCCGGATGGACAGTTCCATGGGCAGCCCTCCCGATCGTGCGGTGTGCCGGAACCAGAGCGGGCCCGGCAGCGACTGTCAGAAGCAAGGACATCAACAGTTGCGGATGGAGTGGCGATGGAATGGTTCGAGGACGAGGCGCTGTGGACCGGCTTCTCCGAGGTGATGTTCTCCGCCGAGCGGGCCGCCGAGGCCGCGGTGCGTGTCGCCGCATCGCCGCTGCTGCGCCTGCCGGCCGGAGCAGCCGTACTCGACCTGGGGTGCGGGCCGGGCACGTACACGATCCCGTTCGCCCGGCGCGGCGCGACGGTGACCGGCGTGGACCTCAGCGCAGCGCTTCTCGAACATGCCGCCGCCGCAGCAGCCGAGGCCGGCGTCGAGGTACGCCTGATCCGGGCGGACATGCGGCGATTCGCCGAGCCGTACCGGTTCGACCTGGCGATCAGCATGTACACGTCGTTCGGTCTGTTCGTCGAGCCGGAGCAGAACATGCGGGTGCTGCGCAACGTCCTGACGAGCCTCAAACCGGGCGGCCGGCTGCTGATCGACCTGTACGGCAAGGAGATCGCGGCCCGCGACGGTCAGGAGCCGAAGGTCGTGGACGTGAACGGTGGCACGCTGCTGGTGCGTGGCACCGTCCTGCACGACTGGACCCGATTCCGGGATGACTTCCTTCTCGTTCGCGACGGTCAGGTCCGGACCGCCGTGGTCGAGCACGCGCTCTACAGCGCCGCGGAGCTGAAGGCGATGCTGCGTGAGGCGGGTTTCGCCGACATCGACTGTTTCGGCGGCTTCGCGGGCGAGCCGTTCGACAACCACGCCCGACGATTGATCGTACGCGGCCGGCGGGCCTAACACGACGGCCTGGTGACGACGTGCACCGCGCCGGCGGCGGCGACGGCGCGGTGCGTGGCGATTTCCGCTGTCGGTCCCTCCGCGAGCACGATCCCGGCGTAGCCACGCCCGTCGGTCACGTGCTCGATGCGGGTACCGATCGCTTTGGTCGGGTACCAGCGCACCCTTCCCGGGTATCGGTTCAGGCCGTCCACACCCTCGACCGAGACCAGTTCCCCGGCCCGGTCCGGGTAGGCCAGAACGAACGCGACCGCCGGGCCGCCTGGAAACGTCGCATCGAGCAGGCGCGGGCGGCAACCGAGCGCGAGGTCGATCAGACCGGCGTAGACGTTGACGCCAAGCGCCCGGCACATCGACTCGCCGACCAGTGCGCCGCCGATGCGTGGGTTGACCTCGATCAACTGCGGCCCGTCGGCGGTGATGGCCAATTCGATGTGCGCGAACCGGTCGGTGTAATCGAGGACGGCCAGGACCTCGCCAAGCCATGTCTCGATCTCACGAAGATCAGGTGGCGGCAGTGCTACGGGGAACGCGGTCACGTCCTCCCGGAACCAGGGCTGGGCTGACATGAGCCGGCTCGACAGCCCCAGCAACCGAGTCTGCCCCGACCACGTCACGGTCTCGGCGCTGTACACCGGGCCAGCCAGGAACGGTTCGGCGAACAGCCGCCCGAACAGCGCGGCGTGCGTGGCCTCGCGGCGGAGCCGGTCAAGGTCGTCCCCGTCCCGGACGAGCCACACGTTCGCGCTGCTGGTGCCGGCGGCGTCCTTGACGACGGCGGGCAGCCCGACGGCGGTGGCGAGCCGGTCGAGACTCACGGCGGCGACGTCATCGACTGGGAAGGGCAGGACCTGGCTCAGACCCTTGTCATGAAGAAGGTCACGGACGCGGGACTTGTCGCGGACCAGCCGGATCACCGCAGGTTCGATACCGGGCAACCCGAGTTCGGCGGCGAGTTCCGCGCCGGCCACGCCCCATGTGTCGGTCGAGCTGATCAAACCGCTCAGGTCGCTGATCGCGTGCAGGGCCCGGGCGACGGCCGTACGGTCGTGCGTGTCGACCTGCACGACGTCAACCGCGCCAGGTGGCAGTGTGGCCAGTTCGTGGAGGTAGAGCGGCTCGACGCCGGTGAGCAGCGCGAGGCGTTCCCCCGACTCATGCGCGGCCCGGGCGAGGTGGGCGAGGCCGAAGGACAGCATCTCGAGGCACGCAATGGTCACGATAAATATGTCGGGTGCGGGGCCAGAAAGGTTCCCGGAATCGCGGCTAGCAAAGCCGTCGTGTACGGATGCTGCGGTTGGGTGGTGATCTGCAGGGTCGGGCCCTGCTCGACGATCCTGCCACCGTCCATGACCGCGATCCGGTCGGCGAGCTGCGACACCACGGCCAGATCGTGGGTGATGAACAGGCACCCGAGCCCCAGCCGGTCCCGCAGGTCACAGAGTAGGTTCAGCACCTTCGCCTGCACGGACACGTCGAGAGCGGTGACCGGCTCGTCGCAGATCAGCAGCCGGGGCGCCAGTGCGAGGGCGCGGGCGATCGCCACGCGCTGCTGCTGCCCGCCGGACAACTGCCCGGCCCGACGGTCGGCCAGGGCGGGTTCGAGTCCGACGAGATCCAGCAACTCGGCCACACGCGTGACACGGGACCGGGCGGCGCCGATCCGGTGGATGTGCAACGGCTCAGCGATCGCCGCACGAACCGTCTGCCGAGGACTGAGCGTCAGCGACGGGTCTTGGAACACCATCTGGATCCGGCGGCGGTGTGCCCGCAACGCCGCGCCGCGCAACGCGTGCACGTCGTCACCGGCGACACGTACGACTCCCGCGCTGGGGCGATGCAGACCGGTGACGACCCGGGCCAGCGTCGTCTTGCCACAACCGGACTCGCCCACCAATCCGACGATCTCACCCGCCCCGACACCCAGCGTCACGTCCTCGACTGCGGTCGTGCCGTTCCCGTAGCCGGCGCTCACCCGCTCGATCTCTAACATGCGTCATCCAGGCTCTGGGGGTACAGGCACGCGGACCGGTGCGCGGCCGCCACGGGCAGCGGCCGCAGGGCCGGGGCGTGGTGCGCGCAGCGCTGGTCAGCGAGCGGACACCGGGGCGCAAACCCGCAGCCGCTAAGGTCGTCCGGGCCGCCGCCGGCAATGCCGGGCATGGTGCGGAAGCGGGTGCCGGGCACGGTGCCGGGACGCGGGACGGCATCGAGCAGACCTCGGGTGTAGGGGTGGTCCGGGTGACCGATCACGGCGGCAGCCGGCCCCGTCTCCACGATCCGGCCGGCGTACACGACGGCCACCGTGTCGGCGATGCGTGACACGACCGCCAGATCGTGGCTGACGACGATCATGGCCATGCCCAGCTCGTCACGCAGCTTGGCGAGCAGGTCGAGCAGCTGCGCCTGCACGGAGACATCCAACGCCGACGTGGGCTCGTCCGCGACCAGCAGCTCCGGCTCGCCAGCGAGAGCCATCGCGATCTGTGCCCGCTGCCGCATCCCGCCGGACAGTTCGTGCGGGAACCGGTGCGCGACCGACGCCGCATCCGGCAGACCGACCAGGCGTAGCAGTTCCTCGGTGACCCGGCGGGTCGCGGCACGCCGGCCGCCGTGGCCGGTGTTGCGGACGGCCTCGTCGACGTGCGCCCCGATCGTGCGCAGCGGGTTGAGGAACGCACCGCTGTCCTGGAAGACGACGCCGACCCGACGGCCGTTGATCTGCCGCCGCTGCGCCGGTGTGAGCCCGACCAGCTCGCACGTGCTGTTCAGCAGCGCGGAACCGGTGACCACCGAGCTCGGGTCGAGCAGGCCGAACGGCGCCAGCGCGGCCGTGGTCTTGCCGCTGCCGGTCTCACCGACGAACGCGAGCGTCTGCCCGCGCCGCACCTCGTAGGACACGTCCGCGACGACCCGCCGGTCCGGGTAGGAGACGGAGAGGTCCCGCACCCGTAACACCACGCCGGGTTCGGCAGGGATGGCGGGTTTCGGTTGCGAGAACTGGACGGGCCACGCCAGCCGGAGGATCGATGGTCTCTCCGCGCCAGCGGCCAGGCGCTCGCCGAGTAGGTTGCTCGCGAACACCACGGCGGTGATGGCGACGCCGGGCGGATAGGCCAGCCACCAGGCGGAGGCCAGGAACGGCCGGCCTTCGATGAGCATCTGCCCCCACTCGGCCTGTGGGGGAGCGATCCCGAGACCGAGGAAGCTGAGCGTGGCGACGGTGAGCACGACCGTACCGACGTCCGTACTCGCGAAGACCAGGCAGGGCGCGAGGGCGGGCGCAAGTAGGTGCCGGCCGACGATACGGGTTCGGCTGGCGCCGAGCAGGCGCAGCGCATCCAGGTGCGGGCTGGCGCGCATCCCGGCGACACGGGCGCGGGCGATGCGCGCGTATGGCGCCCAGGACCACAGCGACAGCGCGAGGACCATGTTGTCCACGCCGGGTCCACGAGCTCCGATCACGGCCAGTGCCACCAGCATGCCGGGCAACGACACGACCACGTCGATCACCCGGGACACGACCCGGTCGATCCAGCCGCCCAGGTATCCGGCGGTCGTGCCGACGACCGCGCCGACCACCAGCGAGATCGCCAGCACGGCCGCCGCGACGGCGAGGGAGATCCGGGCGCCGTGGAGGAGCCGGCTCAGCTGGTCGCGGCCAAGCTGGTCGGTGCCGAGCAGATGGTCCGCCGACGGTGGCGCCAGGCTCGCGGCGAGGTCGTTGGCGGTGGGGTCGGCCGGGGCGATCAGCGGTGCCAGCAGACCCGTGACCGCGAACGCGATCAACGGCAGGGCGACCGCCACCGTGCGCACCCGGGCGTGTCCGCCTGTCATGCCGGACTCCGCTGGGCGCGGGCGCTCCAGGTTCTCCGGGATCGCGGGTCGATGAGCCCCTGCAGGACATCGGCACAACGGTTGGCCAGGATGAATCCGCCGCCCAGAAGCAGCACGGCCGCCTGCAACGCGGGTACGTCTCGCGATCCGGCCGCCTGCACCAGGTAGGCGCCGAGGCCGGGCCAGCCGAAGATCTTCTCCACCACGACGGTCCCGACCAGCAGGGTACCGATGCCGAATCCGGCGACGGAGAGGATCGGCCCCGAGGCGTTGGGCAGGCCGTCGCGTAACACGATCGACCACGGGCTGCTGCCTCGTGCCTGCGCAGCCCGAACGTACGGTCGGTCCAAGGCCTCACGTAGCGTGACGGCGACAACCCGACTGAGCACTCCGGCGGCAGGCAGGCCCAGCACGGCCATCGGCATGATCCACGTATCTGGACCAGCCATCCCGGAGGTCGGTACCACCCGCAGACGCAGGGCCAGGAAGAGGACGAGCAGGTAGCTCAGCCAGAACGCGGGCACCGAGATCACCAGCAGTGCGCCCGCCCGTAGCGCACCTCGTAGCGCACCCCGCGGCAGCACCGCGCCAGCGACGCCGACGGTCAGGCCGACCATGACGGCGACCGCCGCCGAACCGGCGACCAGACCGAGCGTCACACTGAGCCGATCCGCTACCTCGTGCCCGACGGGTGTGCCGGACCGCAGCGACAGCCCGAAGTCGCCGGTGAGCGCGTGACCGAGCCACCTCAGGTAGCGCACCGGTGCGGGGTCGTCGAGGCCGAGCTCGACGCGGACGGCCTCGATCTGCTCAGGTGTGGCCGGACGCCCGGCGCGGGTGGCCGCGAGGAGCGCCGCAGGGTCACCGCGGGCGAGCAGGACCAGCGCGAACGTGCCGACCGACATGGCCAGCAACACGCCGACGGTGTCGACGGCCCAACGGGTGAGGTGTCCGCCCACGGTGGCCAGGTGACCGGGTCTCTTCACTCGACGGTGACTCCGGCCAGTTCCAGGTCGACGTCGGTGGGCGGAACGGTGAATGCCTTGACCGCGTCCCGCACTGCCCAGAGGCGGGGCCGGTAGACCAGCGGCACGAAGCCGACGTCAGCGGCCACCGTGTCGTACAGCTGCTGGTAGGCGGCGCTGCGGGCGGTGGGGTCGGTGGCGTAGAGCGCCTTGTCGACCATGTCCTCGGTGGCCGTGGTAAGCCAGAGTGGGGCACGCGCGCCTGAGGTGAACAGCGAGACGATCGAAGCGGACGGATCGTACGGCGCGCCGAGCCCTTCGAAGAACGTGAGGTCGTAGGCGCCCTCCGCGCGCTCGTCGTAGTAGGCGGCCGCGTCGACCGGCGCGATCTCGACTGCGATACCGACCTCCTTGAGCGCTGCGGCGATCGCGGCGGCCATCGTGCGGGGGTCGAGTTGCCCCTCGGCAGGTGTGGCGGGGATGAGCAGCTTCAGGGAGAGCCGCTTGCCGCTCTTGACTCGGGTGTCACCTTCGAGCGGGTAGCCGGCGGCGTCCAGGGTGCTGCGGGCGGCGGCCTGGTCGAAGTAGGTCGGCAGGTCGGTGCCGGAGTCGGGCACACCTGGCGGGAAGACCCGCCGGGCAGGCTCGGCATAGCCCAGCAGCAGTGCCTTCGCCAGCGCGGTGGTGTCGATGGCCTGCCGCACCGCCTCGCGGACGGCCCGGTCACCGGCCGGGCCCTTGGCGTTGAAGCCGAGGATGATGGACACGTCCGGGTCGCCGGTGAGTAGCTGCACGTCGGCGCGCTGACTCAGTGACTGGGCCTCCACTGGCGTGATCGGGGCAAGGTACGAACCGCCGATCAGGTCGAGTTCGCCGTTGCCGAGTGCGTCAATGCGTGCCTGCGAGTCCGGAATGACCCTGAATTCGAGCTTCTCCAGCTTAGATTTCCCACCCCAGTAGGTGTCGTTGCGGACGAGAGTGGCGCCGGTGGCCGAGTTGGACTCCAACTTCCACGGCCCGGTCCCGACCGGGTTCGCAAACTCGCCACCCGCGGTCACGGCCCTGGGGCTGAGCAGCCGCACCGGTCGTACGATCGACAGCTCCTGCAGGAGCGGCTCGTACGGTTCCGACAGCGTCAGCCGGACGGTGTCGGCGTCCACGACGTCCACGACGGAGATGACCTGGGCGGCGCGGAAGAACGAGAACCGATCGTTGCCGACCCACCGGTCGAAGTTCCATTTCACCGCATCGGCGTCCAGCGGCGCACCGTCGGTGAAGGTGACACCATCTCGCAGGTCGAACGTGACCTGCCGGCCGCCCTCCGCGATCGTCCACGACTCGGCCAGCCCTGGCTCCAGCTTGCCACCGTCGGCGTAGGTGACCAGCGGCTCGTAGAGCGCGTCCAGCAGCATGAAGTTGCCGGTGAACGCGTGCGGATCCAGCGCACCGGACTCCTCACTCAAACCGATCTTTAGCATCGTCGAACCGCCGGTGTCAACATCCGCGTTGGCGGAACATGCGGAGATCGTGATGATCGAAGCGACGAGGACGGCGAGCGGGCGTAGTCGGGACACTGACTCTCCTGAGTGGACGTTGGTCAGGCGTTCCGGTGGCGGTCCGTGGGCCACCGCTGAAGTAGTCGGACCCGCACGGCCAACGGTTCCCGCGACATCGGTCGATTCACCATCAGCGAAGATCCCGGCGGGCCGGAACCGGCACGGCAAATAAATCGACTGATGTAATTATACCGTCGCCTACGTATGAGGGACCGACCGCTCATGCCGTTCATGGCCCCGACCGTCGTCCACGACCACATCACCGACGCTCTTCGAACGCCCACCCTGATCCGCCTGTCGGACAACACGGTGCTCGTCAGGTTCGAGACGCTCAAGATCTACGCCGCGCTCGGTGCAGTTCGGGCCCTGCTCGCCGACGGCACCGTCCGCCCCGGAGACACCGTCGTGGACAGCTCCAGCGGCATCTACGCCCTTGCCCTGGCGATGGTCTGCCACCGGTACGGACTGCGCTGCCACATTGTCGCCTCGACCACCGTGACGCCGGCGATCCGATCGCAGCTGGAGATCCTCGGCGCGACCGTGGACCAGATGCCGGCCGAGTCCGACCTGCGCCTGGACCAGGACCGTCGGGTCGCGCGCGTACGCCAACTGCTGCACGCCAACCCCGGCATGCACTGGATGCGCCAGTATCACGACCCCATCCACTACCGCGGGTACGAGGAACTGGCCAACCTGATCCGCACCGCACTACCCGGCAGGGCTCTGACGGTGGTGACCGGCGTCGGCACCGGCGCGTCCAGCGCCGGCCTGATCCAGCCGCTACGGCATCACGATCCGGCGGTCCGACTGGTCGGCGTCCAGCCTTTCGGCAGCGTCAGCTTCGGCAGCGAGCGCTTCGTCGACCCCGAAGCCATCATCGCCGGCATCGGCAGCGCAATCCCGTTCGACAACATCCGGCCCGAGCTGTACGACCAGATCCACTGGCTGATCTTCCAGTACGCCGTGGCCGGCACGATCGGCCTGATGCGCACGCACACGGTATTCGCCGGCCTGTCCACCGGTGCGGCCTGGCTGGCAGCGGCCTGGGAAGCACGCCGCGACCCCGGCCGCACATACGTTGTCATCAGCGCCGATACCGGGCACCGGTATGTGGACAAGGTCTTCACCCGGCACCAGGACGCCCTCGATCCAGCCATCCTGAAGCCCACCGAGATCGACAGTCTCGGACAGTTGACACCGCCCTGGTCGGTGATGCCCTGGGACCGCCGCCGGCACTCGGCCTCACCCGGCGTCACCTCCACAGACGAGACGCTCCGTTCAACTCGAACGCCGAAACCGGCGATCGATATCACCGGAAGTGTCGGCCGGGTCCTCCCACGTGTGGGCGACCTGTGACCGAACTGTGCCGGCCAGGCGGCACCAGACCTCGCCGACCCCTTCAATGGGCAGTTGTGCATCTAGCCGCGGTACGTCGCGAGGACCGGAAGTTCGACTCCCGTCCCTGCCGGGAGCAGTCATGCTCGGATTTGGGGTAGCCGCAGTGGATAGTGCATCGAGGCACTGCCCCGAGGTGGACGAACCGCAGAAAGGTGTCCTTCTGGCGCCGGACGCGGGACTACGACGTCCATCCGGCGGGTCGGGTGGGGACTCCGCCCGGGGCGCGGGCCCCCGGGCGGAGGGCGCCTCAGGAGTGGGTCACGGTGAGGCCGTCGATCTTGACCTCGCCGTAGTAGAGGCTGTTGCCCTCCAGGCGGAACACGGTCACGTCGTCGTCGGCGTCGTGGATCTGCGCCCCCACCACGTGCGGCTTCGCGCCGGGCAGCGGGTCGCCCTCGCGCGGCTCGTCACGTCCGCGGTGGCCGAGAGCGACCCGCGCCGTCAGGGTGACGCTGGCTCGGCGGCCGTCGCCATCAGGCCGAGCGTCACAGAGTTGAGGAAGTGCCGTGGGCTACCGGACGTTCACCACCAGCCGCCGGTAGCTGGTCAGGCTTGGGCTTCCGTTGTCGGTGACCTCAAGGACGATCGAGAGCTGTGTGCCGGGAGCATTCGGCACCACGAAGTGAGCCCTTACGCTCGTACTGTTGACTATGGTCAGCCCGGCCGTGGACGGGTACTGATACCACTTGTAGGACAAGGCGTTACCGTCGTTGTCGGTGGTCCCCTCGGCGCTGAGTTGCACGGTCGAACCAGGTGCTGCGTCCAACCGGACGACGTCACGGGACGTGTCGCCGTTCAGGCGTGCGATGGGGTTGTGGTTGGCCTGACTGTAGGGCTTGACCATCCAGTCCATACGTGCGGCGAAGTCCCAGTTGCGGGCATGCTCCCAGCGGGAGATCGAACCCGTGCCCTCGCTCGAACAGACCCAACGATTGGCCGTCGTGCTCTGGAAGCGACCACCCCACCCGCCCATCGACGGATTCAGTGGGTCTCCAAGGCCCATCACTCCGTTGAGGACGTGGAGGAACGACGGCGAGTCACCCTCGTACACGCGCTCGTTGTTGTAGTTCCAGTTGGCCGGCGGGTAGGCGGCCCCGAGCGCACCGTGCCCCGTGATGACGTTGCTCCGCAACCAGGTGCCGTTGAAGCTGGATCTGTTGGCCATCCCGGTGTAGCAGCCGTTACTGATCACGAAGAGGCCCGGGAAGTTGTCCCGCATCCACGCGGCGCTGCCGTCCTGGTCGCCGATCAGGTGAACCCGGATCTTGGAGGTGAACCTGTCTACATCGGCGGTGCTGCGGGTGTTGCGCACCTTCCACAGCGCCTGGCCGAGTTCACGCGGCCCACCCCAGGAGACGATCCAGACCGGCGCAGGATCGGCCTGGTCCACCACCCTGATGATGTGCTCGGAGGCCTCGGTGTCCCTGCCGGCTCCGAGGATGGAACTGGCCGGCTGCCCCCAACTGCCGTCCCGTCCCTGCTTCGTGATGGCGCGCAGCGAGTCGGGCGAGGGATATGCCGGGTCATGGAGCCGTAGGTTCGGATAGACCTGGGAGTACCTGTCGATCAGCGCGAGGAGGTTCTGCTTGTTGGCGTAGTTCGCGAACGTCGCCGACGAGGCGACGAGCCCCTCGATGCTGAATTCGTTGGCGTAGCTCAGGAAACGGACCCACGACTGTAGGTCGTCAAGGTCGGATTTCTTGTTTGCCGGACCGGACTCCCCGCCCGGGATTCCATCCAGCGGCGGAATGTCGCTCATCACGATGATCCGGGGCTTCGCCGAGTTGCCGGTCGGTGGCGGGGTGATCGGTGGCGGCGTCGTCGGTGGCGGGGTGGTCGGTGGCGGCGTCGTCGGTGGCGGGGTGGTCGGTGGCGGGGTGGTCGGTGGCGGGGTGGTCGGTGGCGGCGTCGTCGGCGGCGGCGGGGTGGTGGGCGTGACGCTGCCGGTGCAGGTGGTACCGTTCAGGGCGAACGAGGTGGGGACCGGGTTGCTGCCGTTCCAGGTGCCGTTGAAGCCGGGGGTGACAGTGGCGTTGGTGGCGAGGTTGCCGTTGTAGCCGGCATTCATGACCGCGACGTTGCCTCCTGACTGGCTGACGGTGCCGTTCCACAGCTGGGTGATGGTCTGCCCAGCAGCGAAAGAGAACCTCAGTGTCCAGCCGGAGATCGGATCACCGAGGTTGGTGACAGCGATGTTGGCGCCGAAGCCGCCCGGCCACTGACTGCTGATGGTGTAGTCGACGCGGCATCCGGCCGCGGCGTTGGCCTGGGTGGCACCCACGACCAACGCGGTGGACGCGACGACGAGGGCAGTGGCCGCGATGGTGCCACGGCGTAGGCGTGACGGTGGGGCGGTACGGCGGTGGGTAAGCCTCATCAGGCTTCCTCTCTGCTGCCACCACGGTGCGGTAGACGGCAGCATTGGGCAACTGGAGACGGCTCGGAGAATCCGATCCGACAGGCGGTCAGAAACCTGCGACCCCAGCTACAGGTGATCAGGATTGTCTGGTTCCGGTTCGTCGCCGTTGCCCTCGACTCCGATAGTCAGCGCTGCCCACTCCCGCAGGCCCATAGACAGCTATCATGCCAGCAAACAGTGATACAATTCGATGGCGAATTGCTATTCGCCGCTGGCCTACCTCGGATCTCCACCTACCCAGCATCCATCTGACGTCGAGACTTGGCTTCCCGGTCGAACGGGCGCGCCGGAGCCGCAGCGTCAGGTGCGGAGGCATGCACCGGGCGGGGCCCACACTCGTCAGCTCCGGGCAAGCGACGGAAGGAGAGCGGGCAGACCTGCTCTGGGCGGCGCGACCGATTCGGGCCTGCTGTCGCCCATCGTGACAATCTACGTTGAATGCGAATTCAGGTATCCTCGGCGGCGAATCCTCTCCCGTCCGTACCGTCGAAGGAGTCCCGTGCCCAGCGAGAGCGGCAACCTCCGCGAGCCGGCTATCGGTGGCGTGGCAGCCAGCCAGTTGCGGCTGTTGACCAAGGTGGCTCGTATGTACCACGAGCACGGGATGCGGCAACCGCAGATCGCCGGCCAGCTACACATCTCCCAGCCACGGGTCTCCCGCCTTCTGAAACAGGCCACCACCTTGGGCATCGTCCGTACCACGGTGGTCACCCCGGCCGGCGTGCACGCCGAACTGGAGGAGGAGATCGAGCGTCGCTTCGGGCTGCGTGACGTCGTGGTGGCCGACACCGGCCAGTCCTCGCCCGACGAGCAGTCCACCCTGAAGGCGGTTGGCGCGGCGGCCGCAATCTATCTGGAGACGACACTCACCGGCGGTGACCGGATCGGCATCTCCTCATGGAGCTCGACCCTGCTGGCGACGGTCGATGCCATGCGTCCCAGACCCACTCCGGTCGCCGATCAGGTCGTTCAGGTGATCGGCGGGGTCGGCAGCAGCACCTCGCAGATCTACGCCACCCGCCTGGCCGACCGGCTGGCCACCTTGACCGGGGCGAAGGCGGTGTTCCTGCCCGCTCCTGGGCTGGCCGCGTCGCCGGCGACCCGCGAGGTCCTGATGGCGGATCCACACATCAGCGACGTGATGGCCTCCTACGACAGTCTGACGATGCTTCTCGCCGGCCTGGGCAGTCTGGAGCCGTCACCGCTGCTCGTGGAAAGCGGCAACGCCGTCGCCGATCCCGAGCAGCAGGCGCTGCGCAAGCTCGGCGCGGTGGGTGACATCTGCCTGCGCTTCTTCGACGAGAACGGCGACCTGGTCAAGTCCGCGCTCGACGAGCGTGTGCTGGGCATCGACAGCCAGACGCTGCGGTCGATACCGCGCGTCGTGGCGATCGCCGGTGGGGCCCGCAAGTTCACCGCGATTCGCGCGGCGCTGCGCGGCGGTTGGCTCGACGTCCTGGTCACCGACCTCGACGTGGCCCGGCGCCTCGCCGAGGAACCGGCCCGGTAGCCGCACCGACCAGTCCGCGCGATAGCTTCCGTGGCCGTCAGCGTCGACAGCGGGTTACGGTATCCCCGGCGGCGGACCTGCCACCGGGTATGGAACGCCGGGCCGACACAGGAATGTCCCGTGCCGGCCTCAAACGGCGCGACACGGGACATTGCCACCGGACTACTTCCTACCGAAGACACCGAACTGGTCGGCGTTGTCCTTTGTGACCAGTTCGCAGTCGATGGACTGCTTCTCCTCGGTACCGGTCGAACCCGTCTTGATGAACTTGTCGGCCTGCTCGACCGCCGTCTCGGCGCCGAGCACGGCCGGCTGCAGGGCCGTGGCGTGCATCTCTCCGGCCTTGATCGCGGCGATGGCGTCCGGGCTACCATCGAAGCCCACCACCACGACCTTCCCGTTCAGCCCGGCAGCCTTGAGCGCGGCGACGGCACCGAGCGCCATGGTGTCGTTGCCGGCGATGACGCCCTGGATGTCGCGGTTCTTCTGCAAGATGGTCTCCATCTTGGTGAAAGCCTCCTGCTGGTCCCAGTTGGCGCTCTCCTTCGCGACGAGCTTCATGTCGGGGTACTGGGAGATGACGTCGGTGAAGCCCTTCGAGCGGACACCCGCGTTGGTGTCGGACTCCTTGCCGACAAGCTCGACATAGTCACCCTTGCCCGACATCACCTGGACGAAGGACTCGGCGGCCAACTGGGCGCCCTGGGCGTTGTTGGAGACGATCTGCGCCGTGGCGATGCCGGTGGCGTTGATCTCCCGGTCGATGAGGAACACCGGGATGCCCGCGTCCTTGGCCTTACGGACCGGACCGATGGAGGCATCAGCACCGGCATTGTCAAGGATGATCGCCCTGGCCTTGCGGGAGATCGCCGTGTCGATCAGCTCACTCTGCTTGTTCGGGTCGTCGTCGTGGGACGCGACGGAGGTCTGATAGCCGAGTGACTCCGCCTTGGCCTTGGCGGCGTCGGCCTCGGCCTTGAAGAACGGGTTGTCCGCCGACGGCGTGATGATCGCGATCAGGCCACCGGCCTCCTTGCCGACTTCGTCCGCGTCCGACCCGTCGCTGTCGGAGCCGCACGCGCCGAGAAGGAGGGCGGCACTGACAAGAGGCACGACAGCGAGGGCACGCCTCCGGGAGATTGAAGAGAACATGTAGGACTCCATGGGGGATGAGATGGGATGGTGTGGTGTGGTTATGGAGATGTGTGGTTGGAGCCGGAATCAGAGCGAGGGGTCTTGGTGGCCGCTGCGGCGGAGGCAAGGGCCCCCTGACGCCGCTGGAATCTCTGCTGCCCCTGGTCGAGCATGACGGCGAGGACGATCACCGCCCCCTTGATCAGGATCTGCCAGAAGGTCGACACGCCGAGGAGTACCAGTCCGTCGGCGAGAAACCCGATGACGAAGGCGCCGACAAGCGTGCCGCGTACCGTGCCGCGGCCGCCGCTGAGGGCCGCACCGCCGATCACGACCGCGGCGATTGCGTTGAGCTCGTAGGTCTCGCCCGCCTGCGGTGCCGCGGAGGTGAGTTCCGAGGCGATGATGAGGCCCGCCACCGCGGCGCATCCGCCGGCGACGGCGTAGACGATGGTCTTGACCCGGCGGACCGGTACGCCGGACAGCTCGGCCGCCCGATCGTTGCCACCGGTGGCATAGAGCCAGCGACCGAACGGACTTTTGATCAATACCAGAGCGACCGCGGCGGCGAGGATCGCCATCAGCCAGATCGAGGTTGGCAGCCCGAGCGGTCGCCCGCTGCCGAGGAAGCCGAAACCGGTGTTGCCGAGCTCCGGGCTCCCTTCCAGTCTGGGATAGGTGGTGCCGTCGGAGATGAGCAACGCCAGCCCCCGTGCCACGTAGAGCATGCCGAGAGTGGCGATGAACGGCGCGACGCGGAAGCGAGTGATCAGGACGCCGTTGATCAGGCCGACGAACATCCCCACCGCGACGCAGAGCACGATGACCGCCCAGACCGGCGGGTAGGCGACGATGTCGAGGAATCCGAGCCGTAGGCCCTGCAGCAGTTCGCCGGCGACGACGCCGGACAGTCCGACGACGGATCCGACCGACAGGTCGATGCCGCCCTTGAGGATGACCAGCAACATGCCAAGCGCAATGATCGCGTTGATCGCGACGTGCTTGGTCATCGTGATCAGGTTGGTGACGGTCAGGAACGAGTCGGACAGCAGGCTGAACACGACGACCAGCACGGCCAACGCGATGAAGGCACGGAGTTCGAACAGGCCATTGAGCAACGTCAGCCGGCGAGACTTCGGGTCCGGGTCGGTGGCGGGATCGCTTCCTGCCCTCACCGGCAGGGTGGTCTGTGTGGTCACCGCGCCGACTCCTTCTGCGCTGCGGGGGCGGCGACACGGCCGTCGGACAGGCTCATCAGTTTCTCCCGGGTTATCTGCCCCCGCCGGAACTCGCCTACCACCACGCCACGGGCGAGCACGAGCAAACGGTCGGGGATGTGCAAGGCCTCCTCGGCTTCGGATGTCGCGAAGAGCACGGAGAGTCCACTGCGCGCCTGAGCGGCCATCAGCTCGAAGATGTCCGCCTTGGCACCCACGTCCACGCCGCGGGACGGCTCGTCGAGGAGCAGAACGCGGGGCCGGGTCAGCAGCGCCTTGCCGATGACGACCTTCTGTTGATTGCCGCCGCTGAGCGAGCCGATGGCGGCGGTGGCACCGCTGGTCTTGATGGTGACCTCGGTGATGGCCCGCTCGACCGCCTCGCGTTCGGCGCTGCGCGTGACGAGCAGGGTGCGGACGAACCGTGCCAGCCCGGCGAGGCTGAGATTCTGCCCGACCGACATGGACTGGACCAGGCCGTCGCGTTGACGGTCCTCGGGAACAAGGGCGATCCCCTGGGCGATACGTCGGCGGATGCCGACGTCGCCCAACGGTGAGCCGTCGAGGGTGATCGTTCCCGCAGCAGGCGTGATCCGTCCGGCGAGCGTCTCCAGCAGTTCGGTGCGCCCGGATCCCATGAGTCCGTAGACGCCGACGATCTCGCCCTCGTGGAGGGTCAGCGATACCTGGTCGACGGCGAGGCGGTGCGGGTTCTGCGGGTCGGGGACCACGATCCGGTCCGCGGTGAGTACGGGGGCGCCGACAATGGGCTCGCGGTGGGGGAACAGCGCGTCGGGGTCGCGGCCCACCATGTGCTGGACGATCCAGCCGAGCGTCACCTCGCTCGCCGCGTCGGCGGCCACCAGGTTGCCGTCACGGAGCACGGTCACGTCGTCGGCGATCTCCAGCGCCTCGTCGAGGTGGTGTGAGATGTAGACGACGGCGACCCCGCTGGTGGTCAGTTCCCGGATGAGCCGGAACAGGACGGCCACCTCGGGCGCCGTGAGGGCCGAGGTGGGCTCGTCCATGATGAGCACCCGCGCGTTCTGCAACAGTGCCCGGGCGATCTCGACGATCTGTTGCTGGCCAAGGCGCAGGTCAGCCACGAGCTGATCGGGGTCCAGATCCTCCTCCAGCCGGCGCAGGACAGCAAGGGTGGCCTCGCGTTGTGCCGCCCGGTCGACGATGCCTCGCCTACGGATCTCGCGGGCCAGGAAGAGGTTGTCCTGCACGCTCAGGTTGGGGCAGAGACTAAGCTCCTGGTGGATGATCGAGATGCCCTGGTCAGCCGCCTCGCGGGCGGATTGGGGACGGACGGTCGTGCCGTCGAGTTCGATGTGACCGGTGGTGGGCTGCTCGATCCCGGCCAGGATCTTCATCAAGGTGGACTTGCCGGCGCCGTTCTCGCCGAACAGCGCCGTAACCCGACCGGCGGCGATCGCAAAGTCGACGCCCTTGAGCGCGTGGGTGCCGCCGTACACCTTCGTCACCCCACAGGCACGCAGGACAGGGTTCACGGCACCCTCCCGATCTCGATCGGGGTGATGGTGATGACCGACGGCGTGACGAAGCTGAACGCGCCGGTGAACGTGATGTTCTCTCCTGCCAGCTCCGCGGGATTCAGCTCGGACAGCACGGTCGCGCGCATCTGGTTGTTCAGTGCGGTCGCCGCGTCCGCGTACTCCACCTGGTTGAGAAACTCACCGAAGGTGATGAAGCCAGCGGCGTCCCGCAGGGCGGTCCCGTTGATCGCCGGCCCCACCTGAAGCGACACCCGGGTCCGCGCCGGTAGTCCGGTGCCGGAGACGAGCATGAGACTGCCGGTGGTCTTGCCGGCGACGCCCTCGCCGGTCACCGCGAAGGTCGCCGGGCCGGTGCCCTGGCGGTGACCGTACTTCCGGCTGGCCGCCTCTTTGTCCGCGGTCAGGGCCGCGAACAGTTCCGGCAGCGGGGTGGCGCCCTGCCGGATGGCCGGCACCACCTTGCTCTGGTATGTCTCGGCCCCGTAGCGGGCCGGGTCGAACCTCTGCGCCTCCGCAGCCGAGGGCGCGCCCGCCGGCCGGTACTCGGTGCTGACCAGGATCGCCACGACGAGTGCGGCGACCGCCGCCACGCCGAGCCATCGAGGACGTGGTGCGAGAGTCACGATCCGCTCCTTCCCGGTTCGGCGGCAGGCCGGGCCCGGTCGACCGCGATGTGCCATCTGGTCCGCTCGGCGGCCCGGACCACGTGGTCGGTCGACGGGTGATACTCGCCGATGGGTCGCAGCCGCCGCTCAAGGTCAGGCAGGCTCCACAGGCCGGCCGCCAAGCCAGCCGCGTCCGCGGCACCCAGACAGGACAGATCCTGCTCGGCGGAACGGCCGACCCGCCGCCCGCTGACATCGGCCTGCGCCTGCATCAGCCGGGCACTGCGGGTCAGGCCCCCGTCACACAACAGCAGCCGCACCTCGCCGACGGTGGCCTCGACCGCCGCCACCACGTCCTCGATCTGGTGGGCGATGGCGTGCAGGGCCGCGGCGGCCAGGTCGCCCCGGCGGGTGGCCAGCGTCAACCCGCTGATCACGGCGACCGCGTCGGGCTCCCACCAAGGGGCGCCCAGGCCGCCGAACGCCGGTACGAACTGCACCGGGCCCGCGGCCTGCGCCGCCTCCTGCAGCAGCAGCTGCACGTCGACGCCGAACAGGTCGGCCAGCCAGCTGAACGTACGGCCGGTCGCCCGGATGTTGCCCTCGACGGCGACGACCGGGCCAGAGACGTCCCACGCCACGGTGCGGCACAGCCGCTGGTTGTCACCGCCGTCGCCGATGGCCATGACCGACGAGCCGGTGCCGTAGGTGGCCTTCACCACCCCGGGTCGCCAGCCGGCGTGCGCGAACATCGCCGCATGCGAGTCCCCGAGGACGGCCCGCACCGGAGTGCCGTCCGGCACGGGCGCCAGACCGCGGACGGCCGGGAAGTCGCCGCAGGAGGCGACCACCCGGGGCAGCACGGCGGCGGGTACGGCGAAGAGGTCGAGGAGGCGATCGTCCCACCGTCGGGTGTCGATGTTGAGCAACTGCGTGCGGGACGCGTTGCCGACCTCGGTCACGTGCTCACCTCCGAACCGGCTGAGCAACCAGGAGTCGACGGTACCCAGGCACAGTTCGGCGGCCTTGGCGCGCCTCCGTTGCGGATCATAGGTGTCCAGGAGCCAGCCGGCCTTGAGGGCCGAGAACATCGGGTCCAGGGGCATCCCGCTGATCGCACGGACGAGCGGACCGCTGCCGGCCGCTGCGAGTTCGCGGCATGCGCCGTTGGTCCGCTGGTCCTGCCAGCTCACCAACGGCCCGAGCGGTTCGCCGGTACGGCGGTCCCACAGCACCAGCGACTCCCGCTGGGTGCTCAACCCGACCGCCTCGATCCGGTGCGCGAGCGCCGGGTCGACGCACGACGCCACGGCCGTGCGTACGCTCTGCCACAGCTCGACGGCGTCCTGCTCGACCCAACCCGGTTGTGGCTGCCGTTCGGACAACGGCGCGACGGCACGTGAGACGATCTGCCCACCGGCGTCGACCAGGAGGGCCTTGGTGGAGCTCGTCCCCTGGTCCACCGCGAGGACGAGCGGCCCGTCAGCCATGACCACCACCCGTGTCAGTGGTGCCGAGCAGGTCACGCACCGCCGCGGCGATGCCGTCCGCGGTCAGCCCGAAGTAGTTGAGCAGGAACGCGGTGTCGCCGGTGGGGGCGAAGACTCTGGGCACGCCGAGTATCCGCATCGGGGTGGGGTGGGTGGTGGCCGCAATCGCCGCGACTGCTGCCCCCAGACCTCCGGTCGTGGTCGCCTCCTCGGCGGTCACGATCCCTCGCGTCTCCCGAGCGGCGGCCAGCACCGCCTGGATGTCGATCGGATCCACGAAGGGCATGTTCAGCACACGGACGGCGATGCCCTCCGCCCGCAGTCGACTGGCGGCGTCCAACGCACGGGAGGTCAGTGACCCGATCGCGATGACCGTGACGTCGTCACCATCGATCAACCGAACCGCCGTGCCGGGGGCGAACGGTGCGTCCGGTGGCGTGACGGCGGGCACCTTGAAGCGGGGAATCCGCAGGTAGCAGGGCCGACCTGCGGCGGCGGCCCAGCGCACGGCGGCCCGCGTCTGATCCGGGTCGGCCGGCACAATGACATCGAGGTTCGCCACTGCCCGCATCCACGACAGGTCCTCGATGGAGTGGTGCGTCGGCCCCAGCTCGCCGTAGGCCATGCCCGGGCTCTGCCCGCAGAGCACGACGTGCGCGTCGCTGTAGGCCACGTCCGCCTTGATCTGTTCGAGTGCCCGACCGGTCAGGAAGGGTGCCGCCGCACAGACGAACGGGATCTTGCCCGCGTTGGCCAGCCCGGCCGCCACACCGACCAGGTCCTGCTCGGCTATGCCGACGTTCACCAGCCGCTGCGGGAACTCCTCGCGGAAGCCCACGAGGTTGCTCGATCCAACTGAGTCGTTGCAGACGGCTACGATTCGCTCGTCCGCTCGGGCCATCGAGCGCAGCTCGTCGGCGAACGCCTGCCGGCAGTCGAAGGTGGCCTGCTCCACGATCGTCATCCGACGAGCTCCGCCAGCGCCTGGTCGGTCTGGTCGTGGCTGGGCACCTTGTGATGCCACTCGACGCGGTCCTCCATGAAGGACACACCCTTCCCTTTGATCGTGTTGGCGATGACCGCGACCGGCTGCCCGGCCGACGACGGCCCCAGAGCCCGCAGCAGCGCGGCGTGATCGTGCCCATCGACGTCACGCACCTCCCAGCCGAAGCTGCGCCACTTGTCGGCGAAGGGCTCCAGGCGCTTGGTGTCCTCGGTGCGGGCGCCCTGCTGCAGGCGATTGCGGTCGATGACCGCGGTCAGCGAGGACAGTCCGTGGTGGGAGGCGGTCATCGCCGCCTCCCAGTTGCTGCCCTCCTGCATCTCTCCGTCGCCCAGGACGACTACTGTGCGCCAGGTCGCTCCGGTCAGCCGTGCGGCGATGGCGCAGCCGGTGGCAACCGGAAGGCCGTGGCCCAGCGCGCCGGTGTTGGTCTCCACCCCGGGAACTTTCAGCCTGTTCGGATGCCCGTTCAACGCGGACATTGGCGCCATGAAGGTGTCGAGCTCCTCCTGTTGGAAGAAGCCGCAGTGCGCCAGGGTGGAGTACAGCGCAGCCGCGCAGTGCCCCTTGCTGAGGATGAACCGGTCCCGTTCCCGCCACGCCGGCTGCTGCGGATCGAGCGACAGCGCTCCCCAGAAACAGGTGACCAAAATGTCGGTCACCGACAAATCACCGCCGATGTGACCCATCCGAGCGCGGTCGATCATCCTGACGATGCTGCGCCGCACCTCTCGTGAGATGCGCCGCAACTCGACGGCGGCGACATCGGCGTCGGACGCGCGCAGGCGGGCAGACAGTTCCCCGTACCGCTGGGAGCGTTCGGGATCAGCGGACAGTTTCACCGGTGCCACCTCATCGACAAGGTATGCCATTGTTATCAACCCTCGTAGGGGCCGTACAGGGCGTTCTGGATGATCCGTTGCGCGGCGAGGGCGTCCTGAGACCGCTGGGCCGCCTGCAGCGCCTGCCGGTCGAGGGCGCACACCGCTCGGTGGATGCGCTTCATCACCCGGATGCCGTCGGTGGCGGCCTGCACGCTGTCCTCCCGGAACGGGAACTGGTCCAGTTGCCACACTCCCTGCCAGCCAGCCTCGACCAGGGCGTAGAAGAACTCGAAGGTCTCGATCGGGTGCATCGACCCGACGACCATGTCGTCGTCCCACCCGCGGTAGTTGTCGTTGACGTCGATCGCGAACAGGCGATTGCGCGAGATCGCCAACCGCGCGGCGTCGGCCGGCGACTCCCCGCCGTAGAGGGAGTGCCCGAAGTCCAGCAGGATGCCGACGTTCGGCACCCCCATCTCCTCGATGGCCAGCAGCGTGCGGGCGACGGAGGAGAACACCATCGCGTTGCGCGGCTCGCGCGGCTTGTACTCGATGGCGAAGCGCAGGTCGGGGAAGGTTTCGGCAAGCTCGCGGACCGCGTCCACGGAGAACTTCCACAGCTGCCGGTGGTCGGCCTGGAACGGGTAGTCCCAGCCGTCCTGTCCGGGCCAGAGCTTGACGTAGTCACAGCCGAGTTCCCGGGCCGCCTCGGCGCTTCGCGAAACGAGCTCGATCGCGGCTCGCCGTGCGTCCGCGTCCGGGTTGGTGAACGCGCCGCGGCTGAACCGGCGGGTGTAGATCTGTGGAGTCACGGCGACCGCGCGCAGCCCGTTCATCTTGAGCACGCCGGTCACGTCCGCGACGCTCAACCCGACGGGATCGAATGGATACGTCAGGTCCACCACCGACAGGTCCTCGACCTTGCCGGCCAGGTTGATCGCCTCCAGCGTGTTGACTGGAGGACCGTAGCCGTCGGTCGCATACCGGTCCACATACTGGCCGAAATGCCAGATACCTGCGCCAAAGACCGGCACTTGCATATCTATTCGCTTGTGATCCGACATGACCGCAGCCTAAGTTGGCCGAACCAGCAATGTCAATGCCCCACGTTCGCCATCCCTGGTTCACAGTCCGACCGCCACCCCCGCAGATCAGGACGGATCTGCGGGGCCGGCAACGTCGGTCATGTGCCCGCCGGCCACCGTCACCGGCAGCGATCACGGTGCTGGGTCGATCCGATGGCGGTCACCGGGCATGCCGGTGGCGCCCCACATCGCAGGTGGCGGCCGCCCGCTGGTCGCTCAGCTCAACTCTGGTGGCGACACCCGTCGGGCCCGTTGGACCCGCCGACGCCGGCCACTTGGAGGCTTGTACCTCCAGGTGGCCGGCGTCGGCGTCACAGTCAGCTGACGTCGATGACGACCCGGCGGTAGCTGTGGAGGCTGGGCGATCCATCGTCCTCGACGGTCAGGATGATGTGCAGGTTGGTGCCGGCGGCGTTCGACGGCACCTGCACGGTCGCCGAGATCCAGGCGCTGTTGTTGATGGTGACTGCACCGTGGTAGGAACTCGGTTCGTCGTAGTACGACCACGAATAGCTCAGCGAGTCCTGGTCAGGGTCGGTGGACCCGGCCGCGGAGAGGTTGACACTCGCTCCGGCCGCGGCCGAGATCCGCAGCACCTGCTTGCCGCTGTCACCGTTGACCACCGCGACCGGGTGATGGTTCGCGTCGGAGTAGTTGCTCGTGATGCTCCAGTCCATCCGAGCGGCGAAGTCGTTGTGGATCGCCGTGCTCCACCGGCTGATCGAACTACCACCCTCCGCCGCGTCGCTGTACATGTAGTAAGGGTCGTACAACGACTCCGCGCCCAACCTGTTACTTTCGGTCATTCCCCGGACACCGGCCTTTCCGGCCGGACCGAAACGACCGCCCCAACCCCCCCAGTCCACCCGGTCCGGATCGGTGAGCCCGTTGGGCATCTGGTGGAGAAAAGCTGGCGTGTCCCCCTCGGTCGCGTACTTCCGATCGGGATACCGCGCCCCCAACGGCCCGTGACTCTGCACGTGCGTCTTCACCCAACTGTCCGACGGCTGCCAGCTGTAGACCAGTTCCTTCGCCCGGATGTAGAGCAGATCCGGGAACGTCTTCGTCATCCACGCCCCGGCGTCGTCCTGACCCAGCACGTCATACACCCGCAACCTGCCGACGAACTGATCGACCTGCGCCGAGGTCCGGGTGTTCTTCACCTTCCACAAAGCCTGCGCCAGCGTGTTCGCCCCACCCCACAGGTTCACCCACACCGGACGCGAGTCGTCCTTGTCCACCGAGGCGATGATCAGCTCCGAGCCGTCACTGTCCTTGCCCGCGCCGACGTCACCCATGCCGTACCCGGTCTGACCCAACTTCGAGATCGACTGCAGATACGCCAGCGACGGATAGCCCGACGCGTGCTTCTGCAGATTCGGCAGCGCCTGCCCGTACGCGGTCAACTGGGGATTCAACAGGGTGGCCATGTTCGACGCGCTCTGCGTCGGCCTCCAGCAACTGGTCACCGTGATCAGACCTTCCAGGTCGACCTCGTTCACGGTCACCAACATCCGCACCAGCGACTGCAGGTCATCGGGATCGGCGCCCAGATCAGTCGTATTGATCACCCGAGGCTTCACCGCTGCCGCCACCTCCGCACCTATGCCGACTTCGTCGCCGCGCCGGACCAGCCACAGTTGTCCGCCGCCGTCACGGTGTAGTCGCCCTTCGTGAAGTCCACCACCGACACCCTGATGGCGTTGACCTTGGTCTCTCGATGTCGGACACGAACTGGATGTTGAGCGTTCCATCGTTGACGGCCACGACCTGCGTGGCCCCGGCGATGTTGACGCCGGCCCGGAGTAGGTGTCCAGGTCGCTGATCCGCTCCGTGCCCTCCATCGACACGTCGAAGTTACGCCTGCCGGCCCGGATGTGGTAGGCCTCCACGAGGCAGAGGGCACCATGGTCAGCAAGCCGAGGCCCGCGACCTGCGGAATCCAGGGCCTTTGGCAGGATCCGAACCGGGGACTGTGGGGCGGGTCCGGTCGCCAGCCCATGTACGCCCGCAAGGGGTGCGGCGCACCCCCATCGGCCGACCTCATCCCGAGCCACCGCACCGGCGAGACACGCAACAGTGTCGGAAGGCGCGGACTGATCCGCGGCGGGCTGCGCACCGTACATGTAGACGTCGGCGCTGGTCGCTGCCGTACGCTGACGACCAGCTACTACTACAGGCCGTCGTTCCCAGGTCGGAGGCGACGACGCGGAGGTGCCTAGGGTGATGGACGACGCGCAGGTGACGGCGTGGGCGCTCGCCGCCGGCCGGGGTGACCGGGACGCCGCGGCGGCGTTCGTGCGGGCCACGCAGCTGCCTGTCTGGCGTTTCCTCGCCGCACTGGCATCTCCGGGTGAGGCGGACGATCTGGCGCAGGAGACGTACCTGCGGGCGATGCGGTCGCTGCCGTCCTTCGCCGGCCGGTCCTCTGCGCGTACCTGGCTGCTGAGCATCGCCCGGCGGGTCGCGGTGGACCAGGTGCGGATGGCGATGTCCCGTCCCCGCACGGTTCCCATGTCGGATTCCCACGACATGGCCGACCCGCACCGCAGCGGATTCGACCGGCAGGTCGCGCTGGAGCAGCTCATCGCGGCGCTGCCCGACGACCGGCGGGAGGCGTTCGTCGCCACCCAGATGCTCGGGCTGTCCTACGCCGAGGCCGCCGAGGTGTGTGGCTGCCCGGTCGGGACGATCCGCTCCCGGGTGGGCCGGGCCCGCGAGGACCTGGTGGCTACCGCCAGCACCCGACCCACCGGGCGGCGTGGCCGCAGTGACGGCGTCGCCGGCTGACCGGCGCTGACCTGCGCGCTCACCGCGATCGGCGGGAACCAGCCGGGTGCGTCGGCCGACTACCGGTACATGGGGTGTGAGCAGTGGCGTGAGATGTTGTCGGCCCAGCTCGACGGCGAGGAAACCCCGGCCGAGCGGCCGGCGGCCGACGAGCACCTGGCCGCATGCGGCGACTGCCAGGGGTGGTACGAGCGGGCCGCGGCGGTCACCCGCCGGGCCCGGTTGACGCTGACCGGTCCGGGCGTCGACCTCACCGAGACCGTGCTCGCCGCGCTGCCCTCAGCGCCACCGCGGCGGCGCCTACGCGGCCGGGTCCCGACGGGCCTGCGGGCCGCGCTGGGACTGGTCGGCGCGCTGCAACTGGTGCTCGGCCTCAGCCAGGTCGCCCGCGGCCCGGCCGCCGGGCACCAGCACGCCCTCGGCGAGGCCCTGGCATCCGGACACCTGTGGCACGAGTCGGCGGCGTGGAACGTCGCCGTCGGCGCGGGCTTCCTGTTCGTGGCGACCCGGCGGGCCCGGCCGACCGGCCTGGTGCCGATGCTGACCGCGTTCGTGGCCACCCTCGTCCTGCTGTCGGTCAACGATCTGGCCACCAGCCGGGTGGACCCCGCCCGGCTGGTCAGCCACGCCTTCCTGCTCGCCGGCTACGCCATCGTGGTCGCCATGTCCCGCGAACAGCGGGCGCCGAGCGGCCCGGCTGGACGAACTGGCCGGGACGGCAGCCGCTGGCGGCTGACGGAGGCGGAGCCACCAACGCCGACCGGGCTTCGGCTGCTACCGCCCCACCCCGGTTCGGCCCGTTACCGCAGGGACGCGGCTGCCTGATCCTCCAGGCGTGACATGGGTTACCGCACCGGCGGGAACCACCGGCTCCGCCAGCCCGACCAGTTCTCGACACCAACTTATAAGGGGATCTCGCCATGCCCAGCACCAGAACTCGCCGGCTCACTCGCCCTGCGGCCCTGCTGAGTGCCGCCGTCCTGGCCTTCGCCGCCGCCGGGTGCGGCTCGTCGGACGACTCGTCGGCCGCTGGGTCGACGCCGACGCCGACCGTCTCAGCGTCGGCGAGCGCGGCCGCAAGCGTGCTGGGCATCCGCGATCCGTGGGTGAAGGCCGCGGACAAGGGCATGACCGCCGCGTTCGGCACCCTGGTCAACGACGGAGACACCGATGTGACGATCACTTCGGCGTCGACGGAGGTGTCGCCGATGGAGATGCACGAGATGACCATGCAGGACGGGACGATGGTCATGCAGGCCAAGCAGGGCGGCATTGTGATCAAAGCCAAGAGCATTCACGTGCTTGAGCCGGGCGGCGACCACCTGATGATGATGGACCTCAAGCAGCCGGTGAAGGCCGGCGACGAGCTGACCTTCACCCTGACCTTCACCGACGGCCGTACCCAGACCTTTACCGCCGTGGCGAAGCCGTTCACCGGCGCCCAGGAGAGCTACGCCCCGGGGCACGGCATGCCGGAGGAGTCCGCGAGCCCCCGCCCGGCCGCATGACCGGTGAGTCCGCCCGTCCGGTGAGCAGGCGTGGTCTGCTCACCGGCGGTGCCCTGGCTGCCGGGGGTGCGCTCGCCGGTGCCGCCGCCGGTGCCGCCGCTCGTTCCGACACCCCGGCGGTACGCCCCGTCGACACGGTTCCGATGGCGCACGTCGGCACCGCGGTGGAGCCGTTCCACGGACCCCGACAGGCTGGCGTGGCCACCGAACCGCAGGCGCACGCGGCCTTCGTCGCGTTCACTTTCAAGCCGAGCATCGACCGGGCAGCGCTCGGGCGGATGCTGCGGCTGCTGTCCGACGACTCCGCCCGCCTCACCCAGGGCCGTCCCGCCCTCGCCGACACCGAACCCGAGCTCGGGCTGCTGCCGGCCCGGCTGACCGTCACGTTCGGCTTCGGCCCTGGCCTCTACCGTGCCGCCGGCATCGACGACCGCCGGCCGGCGTCGGTGGCCGACCTACCGGCGTTCCGGATCGACCGGCTCCAGCCGCGCTGGTCCGGTGGGGACCTGCTGCTGCAGATCTGCGCGGACGACCCGCTCACCGTCGCCCACGCCCAACGGATGCTGGTCAAGGACATCCGGCCGTTCGCCACCGTCGCCTGGGTGCAGCAGGGCTTCCGCCGGGCCGCCGGCGCCGAACCCGGCCGGACCCAGCGCAACCTGTTCGGCCAGCTTGACGGCACCGCCAACCCGAAGCCCGGCGGGCCCCTGGAAAACGCCGTATGGGTCAGCGACGGCCCGGACTGGCTGCGCGACAGCACGACCCTGGTGGTGCGGCGGATCAGCATGAACCTGGAGACATGGGACCTACTCGGCCGCGGCGACCGGGAGCTGTCGGTCGGCCGCCGCGTGGACACCGGAGCGCCGCTGACCGGTACCGCCGAACACGACGAGCCCGACTTCGCCGCGCTCGGCCCCGACGGTCTCACCGTCATCCCCGATTTCTCCCACCTGACCCGAGCGCATGTCACCGACGACCGGTTGAAGATCCTGCGGCGGCCGTACAACTACGACGGTGTGCCCGATGCCGACGGCACCGCCGACAGTGGGCTGATCTTCGCCTCGTTCCAGGCCGACGTCGGGAAGCAGTTCCTGCCCATCCAGCGACGCCTGTCGGAACAGGATTTACTGAACGAGTGGACCACTCCGGTCGGCTCGGCCGTCTTCGCGATCCCGCCCGGCTGCCCCGCCGGCGGCTGGATCGGCCAACAACTGCTCGGCTGAACCGACAGGAAAGATCCACTGTACGACGGGCTGCCGCGCGCCGGCACTGCTGCGTTCGGCCCGGCCGCGGCACCTGCGGCGGCCCGCCGACGTGTCCGGGACGGATCCGACCGAGTCGACCTCAGTCGGGTGGAGAGAGGATCGGCTGCGGGTCGCAGTCGAACACGTACACGCTGTGGACGACGCGTCGTAACTGGATAGGTCTGTGGCGGGTCCGGTCCTGGTCCTTCGTGGAGGCTGGTAGGTTCCG
>NZ_JBHMIS010000030.1:0-51880 GCF_048060415.1 Micromonospora sp. LOL_024 | reverse complement strand
GGACGCCCGCCACCGGACGCCCGCCACCGGACGCCCGCCACCGGACGCCCGCCACCGGACGTCCGGTGGCGGGCGTCCGCCTCAGCGACCGGCGACCAGGTGGCGGTCCTCGTTGGGCATGATGATCCAGAGCGCCAGGTAGATGATCACCTGAGTGCCGGGCAGGAGCAGGGACAGCAGGAACAGCAGCCGGATGAGCCCGGCCGAGGTCCCGAACCGCCGCGCCAGGCCGGCGCAGACGCCGGCGAACATGCGCCCCTCACGGGGGCGGACCAGTTTGCGACTCATCGTCGTACTTCCCCTCTGCGGCGATCCGCCGCTGCTGGAACCAACGCTAGGGATGGACGACCGTCGTGCCCTCGGCCCGGAGGAGGAAGGCCACCCCGCTGACCCGTAGGTGCTTACCCGCGTGGTCGCCGGACGACGCCTACCCCGGGCCAGGGAGGTGCCCGCGATGCCGTGGGCGGATGTCTCTGCGGTTGCTGGCTCTGGTAGTAGGCTCGCCGGTCGGACGCCCTCACCCGGGCGTCAGCAGGGCCGGACCGTACCGGGGACCGGCCAGGAACCGGGCCGGCTTCGGACAGCGGAGTCGACCACTACCCGGCCGCCGACCGGCAACACCGGCGACGGCGAGAAGGCAAAGCCATGATCAGCGTGTTCGACCTGTTCAGCGTGGGCATCGGGCCGTCCAGCTCGCACACGGTGGGGCCGATGCGGGCGGCGCGTACGTTCGTCGTCGGCCTGAAGGCCGACGGCCAGCTCAGCGACGTCGCCCGGATACGGGTGGAGTTGTTCGGGTCTCTCGGCGCCACCGGCCACGGCCACGGCAGCGACCGTGCGGTGCTGCTCGGCCTGGCCGGGGAGGTGCCGGAGACGGTCGACACCGACAGCGTCGAGGCGCGGGTTGGCCGGATTCGTCAGGCGCGCCGGTTGGCCCTGCTCGGCACGCGCGAAATCGACTTCGATCCGGACCGGGATCTGACGTTGCATCGTCGCCGGTCGTTGCCGTACCACCCGAACGGGATGATCTTCTCGGCGTTCGACGTGGCCGGCACAGAGATCAGGGCGCGTTCCTACTACTCGGTCGGTGGCGGGTTCGTGCTGGACGAGGCCGCCGCCGGGGCGGACCGGATCAAGCCCGACAGCACGCCGGTCCGGTACCCCTTCCTGACCGGCGCGCAACTGCTCGACGTCACCGCCGCGACCGGGCTCTCCATCAGCGAGGTGATGCTCGCGAACGAGCTGTCCCGGCGCGCCGAGGCGGACGTGCGGACCGGCCTGCTCGACATCTGGCGGGTGATGCGGGAGTGCGTCGAGCGCGGGTGCTCCCGCGACGGCACCCTGCCGGGAGGGCTGAAGGTACGCCGCCGCGCCGCCGAACTGCGTCGCGGCCTGGCGGCCGACGGCCATGCGGGCACGGGTGGGGATCCGCTGCACGTGGTGGACTGGGTGACGCTCTTCGCGCTGGCCGTCAACGAGGAGAACGCGGCCGGCGGGCGGGTGGTGACCGCCCCGACGAACGGTGCGGCCGGGATCATTCCGGCGGTGCTGCACTACTACACGCGGTTCGTGCCGGACGCCTCCGACGAGGGGGTGGTGCGGTTCCTGCTGACGGCCGGGGCGATCGGGGTGCTGTTCAAGGAGAACGCGTCGATCTCCGGCGCGGAGGTGGGCTGCCAGGGCGAGGTCGGCTCGGCCTGCTCGATGGCCGCCGCCGGGCTGGCCGAGGCGATGGGCGGCACGGCCGCCCAGGTGGAGAACGCCGCGGAGATCGGGATGGAGCACAACCTGGGGCTGACCTGCGACCCGGTCGGGGGCCTGGTGCAGATCCCGTGCATCGAACGCAACGCTGTGGCTAGCATCAAGGCGATCACCGCCGCCCGGCTCGCGTTGCGCGGCGACGGGGTGCACGCCGTCTCGCTCGACAAGGTCATCAAGACCATGCGGGAGACCGGCGCCGACATGAAGGTCAAGTACAAGGAGACGGCGCGCGGCGGTCTGGCCGTCAACGTGATCGAGTGCTGAGCGTACGGCTCGTCGGGCGGTTGTTCACCGGCTGCTAACCTGTCGTCCGTTCAGCAGGCGGGAGACGGCGGTGAGCTCTGGCGTCAGGGCGTTGTGGTCGCACCGCAATTCGCTGCGGATCCTGGTCAGGCGCGATCTCGCGGTCAAGTACCAGCAGTCGGTGCTCGGCTACCTCTGGTCGCTGATCGAGCCGCTGGGCATGGGGGCCATCTACTGGTTCGTCTTCGGTGTCCTCTACTCACGCGACACCAACCGGCACCTCGGTGAGGCCGCCGGCTCGTACCCGCTGTTCCTGATCACCGGGATCTTCGCCTGGATGTGGACCAGTTCGGCGCTGAGCGAGGCCACCCACGCGCTCACCGGCCAGTCTCGGCTGATCACCACGATGAACGTGCCCCGGCAGGTTTTTCCGATCGGGCGGGTCGCCGGCCGTTTCGCCGAGTACGCCGCCGGCCTGCCGATCCTGGCCGCCATCGCGATCTGGTACGCCGCTGACGGCCGGATCGGACCGGGCTGGTCGCTGCTGGCCCTGCCGCTGGCGGTGCTGGTGCAGGCGACCCTGCTGATCGGGTTGGCGCTTCTACTGTCGGCGTTCAACGTGCTGATGCGGGACGTGGAGCGGTTCATGCGCCTGGTCATCCGGGTGCTCTTCTACGCGACGCCGATCATCTACCCCCTGAGTCTGGTGCGTGACTCGGACCTGCCCGGTTGGCTCAAGCGGGGCTACGAACTCAACCCGTTGGTCGGCATCTTCCAACTGCACCACGCGGTGTGGTACCCGGACCAGTTTCCGGGTGCCAGGATGCTCGCCACCACTGTCGGCATCAGCCTGCTGCTGCTCGTCGCCGGCTGGTGGGCGTTCCGCCGGCTCGAACCCGCCGTGCTGAAGGAACTGTGATGGCTGAGGTGATCATCGAGGCGGAGGGCCTCGGCATCCGGTTCGTCCGCAACCGCCGCCGGCAGTTGCGGCTGCGGGAGTTGTTCATCCACCGGGGGACCCGGGCCGCCACCGACGGCCGGTTCTGGCCGCTGCGTGACGTCTCCTTCTCGGTGGCGCCGGGTGAGACCGTCGGGGTGATCGGTCGTAACGGCACCGGCAAGAGCACCCTGCTGCGGCTGATCGCTGGGGTGCTGATCCCCGACGAGGGACGGATCCGGGTGTGCGGCGACGTCGCCCCGCTGCTGGAACTCTCCGCCGGCTTCTCCAACGACCTGACCGGCCGGGAGAACCTGTACCTGGTGGGCGGGCTGCACGGGCTGTCGTCCACGTACCTGAAGCGGCACTTCGACGAGATCGTCTCGTTCGCCGGCGAGCAGGTGGAACGGGCCATCGACACCTCGGTCCGGCACTACTCGTCGGGCATGAAGGTTCGCCTCGGATTCGCGATCATTTCCCACCTGCCGCACCCGATTCTGCTGATGGACGAGGTGACGGCGGTGGGGGACGCCGAGTTCCGCGCGAAGTGCTACACGACAATCGACCGTCTGCTCGGGGAGGGGCGCACTCTGGTGCTGGTGTCACACAACGAAATGGATCTCACGCGGTTCTGCCGTCGAGGGCTCTTTCTCGACGCGGGCCGGCTGAGCGTCGACGGCACCATCGCCGAGGCGTTGGCCGCTTACCACGACGCGGTCCCCCAGTGACCATTGCGATCGTGCTCGCCGCCGGTATGCCGGCCGCGGGCCTGCCGACGGTCACCGGCGACTCGCTGGCGGACCGGCTGGCCGCCCAGTGGCGCCAGGCCGGGATCGCGCAGGTGCGGTTCGCCGCCGACCTGCACGAGCTGGCCGACCTGGCCGACCTGGCCGACGGCCCGGTGCTGGTCAGCGGCGCCGATCTGGTGGCGCACACCGCCGTACTGCGGCACCTGCTGACCAGCCCGGTCGGGCCGACTGTGGCGCTGGTACTCACTGGTCCACCGACCGACGGGCGGGCGGTGCTGCGCGAGGAGCGCGGCCAGGTGGTCGAGGCCGGCCGCGCAGAACAGTTGGCGGGTGCGGCCACCGGCATCTTCGGCGGCGCGGTGCGGGTCAGCGGGGAGGACGTGCCGGCGCTGGCTGCCGCCGCCCGGTCGGTCGCCGCCGGTCGGCTACCCGCCGGAGCCGTCGCGGTCGAGCTGGTCGAATCGGCTGGACCGGTCGAGTCTGGCGGGCCGGCCGCCCGCCCGGACGCGGCGGCAGGTCCGGTCGTGGACCAGCTCTTCGCCGCACTCACCGGCCAGGGCACGCTGGTCCTCGCCCATCGGGTACGGCTGCTGGTCGCGCACCGGGTCGACGATGACGCCGGGCTCGCCGGGGCGGAGGCGGCGGTGGCCGCCGTCGACGAGGACCGGGCCGAGCTGCGGCTGTCGGTGAAGGAGAAGGACGACTTCTTCACCACCTATTTCGTCAGCACCTGGTCTCCGTACGTCACCAAGGTCTGTGCCCGGTCGGGGCTGAGCCCGACGGCGGTGACCATGGTGTCGGTGGTCTTCGCGGCGGGCGCGGCGGGGATGTTCGCCGGCGGCGGCCGACCATTGCTGGTGGCCGGCGCGGTGCTGCTCTACCTCGGGTTCGTGCTCGACTGCGTGGACGGGCAGCTGGCCCGTTACACCCGCAACTTCAGCGCCTGGGGCGGCTGGCTGGACACGATGGCCGACCGGGCGAAGGAGTACCTGGTCTACGCCGGCCTCGGGTGGGGTGCCACGGCGGCCGGGTTCCGGTACGGCTGGGCGCTGGCCGTCGCCGCGATCACCATGCAGACCTTGCGGCACATGACCGACGCGTGGTACGGCGTGCTGCACGACGAGGCGGCGCGCCGGCCCAGGACTGTCGGCGCCGGTGGAGGCGGTATCGGCGATCGGCTCAACGCGGCCTCGACCCGGGTGCAGGCCGACACCGGCTCGGTCTCGTACTGGTTGAAGCGCACGGTGGTCTTCCCGATCGGGGAACGGTGGGCGCTGGTCGCGCTGACCGTGGCGATCTTCGACCAGCGGGTCGCGCTGATCGCGGTGCTGACCTGGGGGGTGCTGGCGTTCGCGTACACCGGTGCGCTGCGTACCCTTCGGGCACGCTGGATGTGGGTGCCGGTGCTGGACACGGTCGACGCGACCCTGCACCGTGACGACGGCCCGCTGGCCGCGCACTTGCCGGTGGCCCGCCGACCGGGGCCGCTCGGGCTGGCGGCGCTGGCCATGGTGGTGGCGGCCACCCTGCTCACGCTGGCTCTGGCGTCCGGGGGCGGGTTGCCGCGGTGGTTTGTGCCGCTCGGCCTGGTGGGGCTGCTGGTCGCGGCGGCCGGTGCCGGCGCGGCGCACAACGGCCCGCTGGACTGGCTGGTGCCGGCCGCGCTACGGGCCGCCGAGCTTCTCTTCGCCATCGCGGTCGGGGTGATCGGCGGCGCGCCGGCCTGGCTGATCTTCGGGTACGTCTTCGTGCTCACCCTGCACCACTACGACCTGGTCGCCCGGCTGGAGAAGCGGCAGCCGGCCCCGCCGTTGCACGCGGCAACGCTCGGCTGGGAGGGACGGTCGGTGTTGCTGGCACTGGCGGCGATCGCCGGAATTGTGAGTATTAGTCTAGCTACACTGGGTATATACCTGTTGGCCTTCTTCGTAGCGAGTGTGGTGCTGGCCTGGGTGGTCCGGCCGGCCCGCGCCGCGCCGGTGCCGACGGGTACGGGAGGTCAGCCGACGCGCTGAGGAGGGGCCGGGACGATGACGCTGGTCAGCTTCGTCGTCCCGGCCTTCCGCGTGCAGGGCTACCTGCGGGAGTGCCTCGACTCGATCCTGGCGCAGCCGGTTGCCGACATCGAGGTGATCGGGGTCGACGACTGCTCGCCCGACGGCAGCGGCGACATCCTCGCCGAGTACGCCGACCGCGACGAACGGGTGACGGCCGTGCGGCTGGATCACAACGTGGGCCTCGGCCCGGCTCGTAACGTAGGGCTGGACCGGGCCGTCGGCGAGTACGTCTGGTTCGTCGACGGCGACGACTGGCTTGTGCCGGGCTGCCTCGCCGAGGTGGCCGCCCGCCTGCGCGCCACCCGGCCGGACGTGCTGGTCGTCGACCACGTACGCGCGCACTGGGACGACACGGTGACCCGGAGCGCGATGGTCGAGGTCTTCCCGGAGCCGCCCGGCCCGGTCACGTTCCGGCTGGCCGAGCGGCCGGAGACGCTGGAGTTGCTGCACACCGCCTGGAACCGGCTGGTCCGCCGGCAGTTCCTGGCCGACGCCGAGCTGCGCTTCGCTCCCGGCTGGTACGAAGACGTCTCGTTCAGCTACCCGGTGCTGCTGGCCGCCGACCGGGTCAGCGTGCTGGACGTGGTCTGCGTGAACTACCGGCAGCGGCGGGCGGGGGCGATCACGAGGACCCGGGGGGAGCGGCACTTCGAGGTCTTCGAGCAGTGGCACCGGGTGTTCCGGGAGCTGGACCGGCTCGGTGCGCGGGAGCTGCGGCCGGCGATCTTCGACCGGATGGTGTGGCACTACCTGACGGTCCTCGGCAACGGCGACCGGATCGCCCCGGAGTTGCGGCCGACCTTCTTCGCCCGGGTGGCGATCGAGCACGCCCGCTTCCGGCCACCCGCCGGGCACCGGGTGCCGGACGGGCTGGACGGGCTCAAGCACCGGCTGGTGGCGACGGGCAGTTGGCGTACGTTCAGCGCGATGCGGGCCGCCGGACGGGCCGGCGAGGCCGCCCGTCGGGTCGCTGGTCGGGCCCGTCGGCGGCTGATCCCGCCGGCCCGGCGTGGTGCCCGGCTGACCCGCGACGTGGTGCTGCGCCAGTACCAGCGGACGCAGCGGCGCCGGCCGGTCGAGGAGAACCTCGCCGTCTACGCCGCCTACTGGTACCGCGGCTACGCCTGCAACCCTGCCGCGGTCTACGAGACGGCGCGGCGGCTGGCGCCGCAGGTCCGGGGGGTGTGGATCGTCCGGCGGGACCGGGTGCACACCCTGCCCGAGGGGGTCGAGTACGTCGTCGCCGGCACGGCCGCGTACCACCGGGTGCTGGCCCGGGCCCGATGGTTCGTCAACAACGTCAATTTCCCGGACTCGGTGCGCAAGCGGCCGGGCACGGTGCACGTGCAGACCCACCACGGCACGCCGGTCAAGGTGATGGGGCTGGACCAGCAGAGCTATCCGCTGGGCGCGGCCGGGATGGACTTCGGTGGGCTGCTGCGCCGGGTGGACCGCTGGGATTTCAGCGTCACCTCGAACAGCTTCTCCACCCAGATGTGGGAAAGGGCCTATCCGGCCGGGTACACCACGTTGGAGGTGGGCTATCCGCGCAACGACCGGTTGGTCACCGCGACCGCCGAGGAGGTGCTGCGGCTGCGGGGGGAGTTCGGCGCCGGTCTCGGTGAGCTGGTCGTGCTGTACGCCCCGACGCATCGGGAGCACCTGCCCCGGTACCGGCCACCGTTCGAACCGGAGCGGTTCCTGGACGGGATCGGACCGTCGGGGCTGCTGTTGATGCGCAGCCACTACTTCCACGACCGGGGCAGGAGGGTGCCGCCACCGGCCGCCCGGAGGCGGCTGCTGGACGTGAGCGCGCATCCGCGGGTCGAGGATCTGTACCTCGCGGCCGACGTGCTGGTCACGGACTACTCGTCGGCGATGTTCGACTACGCCGTCCTGGACCGGCCGATCGTGATCTACGCGCCGGACTGGGACGCCTACCGGTTGACCCGGGGTGTCTACTTCGACGTGACCGCCGAGGCGCCCGGGCCGGTGGCGCGTACCTTCGCCGAGCTGCTCGACGTGTTCCGCAGCGGTGAGCTGCGTTCGACCGCCGCCGAGCAGGCCCGGGAGCGGTTCCGGGAGCGGTTCTGCGCACTGGAGGACGGGCGCGCCGCCGAGCGGGTGGCACGGCGGATTTTTCTCGGCGAAATGGCCAGCTGAGCGTCAAATTTCAGGAAATAGCCGCCACTCGATGGAACGTAATCAGTCTGTCACGATTCGAACATGGCACGTTTACCCGATGTGCCATTGCCATGATGCTGGCCACAGTCATTCGGGTGTTCCGCCGACGAGCTGGGGGAGGAGACGGTGACCACCGTCGCGCTCAAGGATGTCACCAAGGTCTTCCGGGACGGCACGGTCGCGGTTGACCGCATCAATCTCGACGTCAACGACGGTGAGTTCATGGTGTTGCTCGGCCCGTCGGGCTGCGGCAAGTCAACCGTGCTGCGGATGGTTGCCGGCCTGGAGGACCCGACCTCCGGGGCGGTGATGCTCAACGGCGAGTTGGCCAACGAGCTGCCGCCCCGGGACCGGAAAATCGCCATGGTCTTCCAGGACTTCGCCCTGTACCCGCACATGAGCGTCAACGACAACATCGCCTTTCCACTCAAGCTGGCCGGTGTCGAGCCGATACCGCGCGGCGAGCGGGTCACCGACGTGGCCAGCGCCCTCGGTATCGGCGACGTGCTGGCCCGCCGGCCCAGTCAGCTCTCCGGTGGGCAGCGTCAGCGGGTGGCGATGGGCCGGGCGATCGTCCGCCGCCCCGGGCTGTTCCTGATGGACGAACCGCTGTCGAACCTGGACAGCGGGCTGCGGGCGGAGCTGCGGGCGGAGATTTCCGGTCTGACCCGCGAACTCGGCGTCACCACGATCTACGTCACGCACGACCAGGCCGAGGCCCTGACCATGGCCGACCGGGTCGCCATCATGCGTAAGGGTGTCCTGCAGGACGTGGGCACGCCAACCCAGGTGTACGGCCGCCCGGCCACCCTCTACGTCGCCGCGTTCCTGGGCAGTCCCCGGATGAACCTGCTGGAGGCGTCGGTCTACGTCCACCTCGACCGGTACGTCACCCTCACCCTCGGTGAGCAGGCACTCTACCTGCCCTGGGACGACATCCGCAGCCGCGCGGTGGCGCACTACCACGGCGAGCGGATCGTGGTCGGTATGCGGGCCGAAGCGCTCACCCCGGTCGCCCCCGACACCCGGGGCGACGTGCTCCAGGGCCGGATCCGTTACCTGGAGCACCACGGCCACGAGTCGCTTGCCTTCCTCGACATCGGCGCCACCGCGATCATGGTGGACGACATCGGTGCCCCGGTGGACGCGGAGGCCGAGCCCGGTCAGCGCGGCCTGCGCCGGTTCGGTCAGGTGATGCAGCGGATAACCGGGCGGACCGCCGACGAGCCGGCGCCGCCGCCAGTCAACGGCAACCGGACCAGCGTGCTGCACGACCCCGGTCGGCACCACCGTCGCCCCGCCGAACTGGCGGTCCGGCTCGCGCCCTACCCTGCCGTCTCCGCCGGCCACCCGCTCGCGATCAACGTACGCATGGACGCCCTGCACTTCTTCGACGAACGCGGCGACCGCATCGACGTCGGCTGGCGCTGAGGGGTAGGAGGGGCGCCCTGTTAACGCTCTCTGGTGGAGCGGGGGCCTCCTACCAACCCGGCTCGGCGGGTTCACGCGGCCCGGCGGGTGGAGCCGTGATCGGGTAGCGGTAGGGGGACCGGGCGACGAAGCGGGTGAACACGGCGCGTGGGGTCGGACCGTCGTCGGGGTTGAGGCGGTAGAGGTCGCGGGTCGCCTCGTAGAACAGGCGGATTACCGCAACCGGGGTATCCGTTGCGTGCGGTCTGGTGAGAACAGCAAGGACCGGCAGGGGCCGGCGCTCGCCATCCGAACCGGCCACCCACAACCATGTCGGCGGCCCGCACGCCGGGGCGATGTTCACCCTCGGCGAGACCGCCTCCGGTGCGGTGGTGCTCGCCGCGTTCGGCCACCTGCTGGACCGGGCGACGCCGCTGGCGGTGCGGGCGGAGATCGCGTACCGCAAGCTCGCCATCGGCCCGGTGCTGGCCACGGCACGGCTGGGCCGCCCGCCGGCCGAGGTGGTCGCGCAGCTGGAGGCCGGCGAGCGGCCGGAATTCCCGGTACCCGTGGAAATCGCCACCGAGAACGGCAAGCCCACCGGGGAAATGACCGTCATCTGGACCCTGCGCCCCAACTGACCGACGGCCGGGGCCGGCCAGCCGGCGCGCCAGCATCGCCGAAGTGCGTTTGACCGCAAGAGGTGATGGATAGATTGGTGCGATGCTCGGCCTGCCTGCTCACGTGACCGCATGTCTCTTCGACCTGGACGGTGTGCTGACGCGGACCGCCCGGCTGCACAACGCCGCCTGGACCGAAACGTTCGACGACTTCCTCCGGCGGCACGCCGCCACCAACAGCGGACCATACCGGCCGTTCGACCCCGGCCCGGACTATCACCGCTACGTCGACGGCCGCCCCCGTCTCGACGGGGTGCGTACCTTCCTCGCCTCCCGCGACATCACCCTGCCGGAGGGCTCGGCGGAGGACCCGCCGGGCGCGCAGACCGTGCACGGCCTCGGCAACCAGAAGAACACCCTGGTGCTGGAGCGGATCCGCAGTGGCGGCGTGGAGGTCTACCCCGGCTCGGTCGCCTACCTGGAGGCGGTGGTCGCGGCGGGACTACGCCGGGCGGTCGTCACGGCCAGCGCCAACGGCCGGGAGGTGATCGCCGCCGCCGACCTGGAGCCGCTGCTCGAAGCTCGGGTCGACGGCCTGACCGCCCGTGCCGAAGGGCTGCGCGGCAAACCGCATCCGGACACCTTCCGCGCCGGGGCGGAACTGCTCGGCGTGGCACCCGAGCAGGCGGCCGTCTTCGAGGACGCACTCGCCGGCGTCGAAGCCGGTCGGGCCGGGGGGTTCGGGTACGTGGTCGGGGTGGACCGGGCCGGTCAGGCCGACGAGCTGCGCGCACACGGCGCCGACGTGGTGGTCGACGACCTCGCCGACCTGCTTGACGCCGGAGCACCCGAGTGATCCGGGAGCGGGCGTACCCGGTCGAGCCGTGGCACGTCCGGGAGACCCGGCTCGACCTGGACGTGCTCGCCCAGTCCGAATCGGTCTTCGCGCTGTCCAACGGGCACGTCGGGCTGCGCGGCAACCTGGACGAGGGCGAGCCGCACGGGCTGCCCGGCACCTACCTGAACTCCTTCTACGAGCTGCGTCCCCTGCCGTACGCCGAGGCCGGGTACGGCTTCCCCGAATCCGGCCAGACCATCGTCAACGTCACCAACGGCAAGCTGATCCGGCTGATGGTCGACGACGAGCCGCTCGACGTGCGGTACGGCGAGGTGCTCGCTCACGAGCGTATCCTCGACCTGCGCGCCGGGACGCTGTACCGGTCGCTGCACTGGCGCTCACCGGCGGGCCGCGAGGTCCGGATGAGCAGCACCCGGCTGGTGTCCTTCCGGCAGCGCTCGGTCGCCGCGATCCACTACGAGGTGGAGGTCGCCGACGGCCGGCCGCTGCGACTCATCGTCCAGTCGGAGCTGGTGGCCAACGAGACACTGCCGCCGCAGAGCCGAGACCCGCGCGTCGCCGCGGTGCTGGAGTCGCCCCTACAGGCGGAAGAGGAGCTGACCACCACCAACGGCGGGTTGCTGATCCACCGGACCAAGGTCTCCGGGCTGCGGGTGGCCGCCGCGATGGACCACGAGGTGGAGTCGCCGACCCGGATCACGTCCGAGTCCGAAGGGTACGAGGACTGGGTGCGTACCACCATCGGCTGCGTGCTCGAACCGGGCCAGAAGCTGCGCGTGGTGAAGTACCTGACGTACGGCTGGTCCAGTCGCCGTTCGCTGCCGGCGCTGCGCGACCAGGTCGGCGCGGCGCTCGCCGCCGCCAAGCTCGACGGCTGGGACGGGCTCGCCCGCGAGCAGCGGGAGTACCTTGACGAGTTCTGGGACGCCGCCGACGTGGAGGTCGAGGGCGACCCGGAGGTACAGCAGGCGGTCCGGTTCGGTCTGTTCCACGTCCTACAGGCCGGTGCCCGCGCGGAACGCCGGCCAATCTCCGCCAAGGGGCTCACCGGGCCCGGGTACGACGGACACGCCTTCTGGGACACCGAGATGTTCGTCCTGCCGGTGCTGACCTACACCCATCCGGCTGCCGTACGGGACGCGCTGTACTGGCGGTACTCGACGCTGTCGCAGGCGCACGAGCGGGCCCGCACCCTGAACCTCGCGGGAGCGGCGTTCCCGTGGCGCACCATCGAGGGGCCGGAGTCGTCGGGCTACTGGCCGGCGGGCACCGCCGCGTTCCACGTCGCCGCCGGCATCGCCGACGCGCTGCGTCGCTACGTGCTGGTCAGCGGGGACCGGCAGCTGGAGCAGGAGATCGGGCTGACCCTGCTGGTGGAGACCGCCCGACTGTGGCGCTCGCTCGGGCACCACGACCGCGAGGGTCGCTACCACATCGACGGGGTGACCGGCCCGGACGAGTACACGGCAGTCAAGAACGACAACATCTACACCAACCTGATGGCGCAACGGAACCTGCTGGCCGCCGCCGACGTGGCACTGCGCTACCGCGAACAGGCGTTCCACCTCGGCGTCACCGACGAGGAGGCGGCCAGCTGGCGGGACGCCGCCGCGGCCATGCACATCCCGTACGACACCGACCTGGACGTGCACCAGCAGGTGGAGGGCTTCACTCGGTTGCAGGAGTGGGACTTCGGGCAGACCCCGCCGGACAAGTACCCGCTGCTGCTGCACTACCCGTACTTCGACCTGTACCGCAAGCAGGTGGTCAAGCAGGCCGACCTGGTGTTGGCAATGCACTGGCGCGGGGACGCGTTCACCAACGAGGAGAAGCTGCGCAACTTCCTCTACTACGAGCGGCGCACCGTACGGGACTCCTCGCTGTCGGCGTGTACCCAGGCGGTGCTGGCGGCGGAGGTCGGCTACCCCGAGTTGGCGCACAGCTACCTGCGCGAGGCCGCGCTGATGGACCTGCACGACCTCAACGAGAACACCCGTGACGGGGTGCACATGGCCTCCCTCGCGGGAGCGTGGCTGGCGCTGGTCGGCGGGTTCGGTGGGCTACGCGACCACGACGGGGTGCCGTCCTTCTCGCCCCGACTGTCACCTCGGTTGGGCGGCCTGTCGTTCTCGTTGCAGTGGTGCGGGATGCGGCTACGGGTCGACGTCCGCCCGCACGAGACGACGTACGCCCTCCACCACGCCGAGCCGGGCGCGGTGCTGAAGCTACGCCACTACGGCGAGCCGGTCCGCGTCGCCTGGGGTGAGCCGGTGACCGTACCGATCCCACCGCCGCGCCCGGATCTGCCGGAACCGGAGCAGGCCCCCGGCCGCGCCCCGCTGCTCCGGTTGCCGGAGAACCCGACCTGAGCCGACGCGGCGTCACCCTCGGGTCGAACCAGCCGTCAGATCGGTTCTCCCTGTGAAGGGCGGCCGGTGGCGTCGTGGGGCGCCCTCGCCCGGGGATCGTCGGCTGAACGCGCCTGGGCCGCGTCGTCCGCCCAGTCCCGGCCGCGCTGTGTGTCCTCTTCCCGCTGCTTGCGCTCGGCGGCCTTCTGCGCGGGCTCACGTTGATGCGCCATGACGGTCCTCGCGATCTGGTCGGCGGCGCCGGTGACGCCGGTCCGTCTGCGGTCGCTCGTCGGCTACCCGGAGCCTCGGGGTACAAACGCCGGCCGGACCTGGTGGCGTGCCGCCGGCCGACCGGGGTATCCGGGCGGGAGCTGGCCGGGGTTTCCGGGCGGTGGAGGCGGTCACCGGGAGGACGAGATGGGTGAACGGGGCAGCGAGGTGACGATCCCGGCGGGCCGGGTCGAGCTGCCGGCCGACCTGCTGGTGCCGGCGGAACCGGTCGGGGTGGTGCTGTTCGCGCACGGCAGTGGCAGTTCCCGGCACAGCCCGCGCAACGTGGCCGTGGCCCACCAACTCGATCGTGGCGGGCTCGGTACCGTCCTGGTCGACCTGCTCACCGCCGTCGAGGACGAGGTGGACGCGGAGACCGCCGAGCTGCGCTTCGACATCGGGCTGCTGGCCGACCGGCTGGCCGCCATCGTGGACTGGCTGACCGTCGAGCGACCCTTCGGCGGAGCCCCGATCGGCATCTTCGGCGCCAGTACCGGTGCCGCAGCCGCGCTGGTCGCGGCGGCACGGCGGCCCGAGACGGTGCGGGCCGTGGTGTCCCGGGGCGGCCGCCCGGACCTGGCCGGCGCCGCCCTCGGCCAGGTCCGCGCCGCCACCCTGCTACTGGTCGGCGATCTCGACGAGCAGGTCATCACGCTGAACGAACAGGCGTTGAGCCGGTTGGCGGCCCCGGCCGAGCTGCGGGTCGTCCCCGGCGCGACCCACCTCTTCTCCGAACCCGGCACCCTGGAACAGGTCGCCGAGGCGACGGGAGACTGGTTCCGCGGTCACCTGCACACCCAGCCGGCTCGGCTGTGAACACCGGGGTCGCGCCGCGTGGCCGACGCCGGCTTCAGGCGGGCGTGGACGCAGGCCCGGATCCGGCCTCCGGCTCGGGCTCGGGTTCTGCTTCGGGCTCGGGCTCGGGTGGCGGTGATGCGGCAGTTTCACGTTGGCGTTGCACGCTGTCGATCACCCGCCAGGCGACGGCGGTGATCGGCACCGCGACGAAGGCGCCCGCGATGCCGGCGATGAGCGCGCCGGCGGTCACCGCGAGCAGGATCACCACCGGATGCAGCCGAACCTGGCGTTTCATGATCAGTGGTTCCAGCAGGTTGCCCTCGATCTGCTGGACGGCGATCACGGCGGCCAGGGTGAGCAGGGCGGTGGTGGGACCGTTTGCGGCCAGCGCCACCAGCACCGCGACCGCGCCGGCCACGGTGGCGCCGACGATCGGCACGAACGCACCGATGAACGTGATCAACGCCAGCGGCAGTGCCAGCGGAACACCGAGCAGCACCAGCGCCAGGCCGATGCCGACGGCGTCGATGCCCGCGATGAGCATGGTGCCCCGGGTGTACGAGCCGAGAGTCCGCCAGCCGACCCGGCCCGCCTCCGCGGCGATGCCCCGGTTGCGCCCGGTCACCCGCCGCAGCAGCCAGTGCCACATCTCCCGGCCGTCCTTCAGTAGGAAGAACAGCAGCACCAAGGCGAGGAGCGCGGACCCGAGGGTCTCGGTCACCAGTTGGGCGCTGGCGACCGGGTCCACCTCCTGCTGGCTGACCGCCTGGCGAAGCTGGGTGAGCAACCCGTCGAGCTCGTCGTCGGTCACCGGCAGGCTGGAGGTGACGAAGTCGCGGGTGCGCCCCAGTCCATCTCCCAGCTGCTCGCCGAGCTCGCTGAACTGACTGGCGGTCATGTTCCACGCCAGCACGCCGACGCCGCCCAGGACCCCGAGCAGCAACAGGACGGTGAGCAGCGCGGCCAGCGCGGCCGGCAGCCGCAGCCGACGCAACGCCAACTGCACCGGGTCGAGCAGCGCGGCGAGGAAGAGGGTGGCGGCCACGGCGATCGCCAGCGGGGTGACCAGCATCGTGATCTGGGCCAACAGGTAGAGCCCGGCGGCGATCACCACCAGGCAGGCGCTCCACACCACCGCGGTGCGGACCAGCCAGGGTAGGGCGGCCCACGTCTGACGTGGTCCGGCGCCTTGGTCCGCTCGCCGGCCGGTCCTACGCCCGGCATTCCCTGCGACCACGTCGGTCCTCCTCGATGTCCGGCGAGGGCGTTACCCGGACGGCGCCCCTCCGACACCGATCCCACGCTAATTCCCACTGAGCGGGGCGGTGGCGGTTCGGCTCAGCAGGGGCTGCGTCCACGCGGTACGGCGGATCAGTACGCGGCGACCGGTGCCCGACCGGCGACGACGGCGGGGATCTCCCGGGTCTGCTCGGCGACGCCGAGCACGGTCAGCGGTAGCACCGACTCCTGTTCCCGCACCGCCGGCAGGAGCGCCGAAACCGTCTCCTCCCGCAGGCTGCGCGCTGCCGCGGCGGCGACCTCCGCGGCTCGCCAGGCGTCCTGTTCCCGTTCCCGGGCCGCCCGCTGGCGGGCCAGGAGGTGGTCGCGTACCGCCCGGTGCAGCAGCAACTCCTGCTCGACCGGGTGCAGCCGGGGATCCCAGCCCCGGTGGGCGAAGACGTCACTGAGTTGCTCCACCGGCAACTCCCGCCGCCAGTACGCGTCCAGGGCGGCCCGGTGCAGCCAGCGCTCGCGGTCGGCGTACTCGGCGGGGGTGCGTGGGGTTCGGGGCAGCGGCATGGCGGCGGCGGTGGAGAGCCGGCGGACGCCGGCCTCCGCCGCTTCGTACGCCTGCCAAGCCTGCTCGGCATCGGCCTGTGCGGCGAGCCACCCGTCGCGGCGTCGTCGCGCCGTCGCGTCGGCCCGGTCGGCGGCCACCACGACCTCCTCGGCCCAGCGATCCTGATCGCGTCGTTCGTCGGTGTGCTCCGAGCGGCTCGGCAGCGCGGCATCCCGGATCCGGGTGCCGGCATCGAAGCGGAGGAGCCGGGGACGCAGCAGCAGGCCGGTGACGGCGAGCATCACCACGCCGAGCAGGCTCAGCCAGATCGCCGCAGCCCGGGGCACGTCGAGCAGGACGGCGGAGAGGGCGTCTTGCATGATCAACACCTCGTGGTCGGATGGAGGGTCGCCGAGTGTCGGTGGAGCCGGGTGTGACGGCTGGTCGGCCAGCGGACCGCGTCGGCGGGTACGCCTCGATCGTGCGTCGGGGGTGTCCGGTGAGCCGCCGGTCAGGCGTCGGGCGGCCCGCGCCGGGTCGGCTCGCCCTCTCCGGTGGTGGAGTGTGGTGCGGCGACGGGCCGGGCCGGGCCGGTGACGACGGCGGCAGCGATGGCGATCGCGGTGCGTGGTGTGGCGACGCCCGTGGCGGGTGCGGCGTCGACGCGCCCGATGCCGGCCGGGGGTGCCACTGTGATCGTCGCCTGCTCGTGCCAGGCCGGAAACTGGTCACCCATCCAGCCGGGCTCGGCGACTCGGGTGGCCACGGTCGGCAGGTCCGCCGCAGTGGGCCGGGTCGGCAGCTCGGCTGCGATCCCACCGACACCGACGGCGAGCACCAGCGCGGCCAGCGCCAGCCGGGTCAGTTCCCGCATCGCGCGCAGCGTCGCCGGCCACATCGGACGGGCGAACGCGAGAGACGGCACCCGTCCAACCTATCCCGCTGTCCGGGATAGTGCACTGCCGCTGACGCCTGCCAGCCGTGAAGCACGACACCTTGTCCGGGTTGGACAGCAGGGCGGTGTCAGCCATGCCGGACCGAGCGGGGTCAGCGGTCAGCGATGCCTGCCACCGGTTCCTCGGCGAAGAGGGCCAGCAGGTCGCCGATGTGACGGTCGGCCTCCGCCGGGTGGCGGAACCGTCCGGCCGGATTGAGGGTGTATTCGTTGCGCCGGCCGACCCGGGTGCGATGCAGATAGCCACCGGCTTCCAGGTCGGCGACGATCGCCTGGGCGGCGCGTTCGGTGACGCCGACCTCGTCCGCGACGTCGCGCAACCGGGCGGTGGGGTTGCGGGCGATGGCGAGTAGCACGTGTGCGTGATTTGTGAGGAAAGTCCAGTTACGAGTGTTCTCCCGCTCGCCGGTGTTCGCCATGTCCGCCATCGTATGACTTCCACTCCCGACGGGGACCGACGGATACATGAAATGCATATCACGCATAGCTTGACGTGCCTTGCGCTGCGTGTGACGGTGGTGGCAGCCCGAGACCAGTGCCGGCCGGGATGACCAGGCAGCCACCGAGAGGCGAGGTGAAGCCGGATGAGTCGACCCGGATCGCTCGGTCCGCAACCAGGGCCCGATCGTGAACTCCTGACCACGGATGTTCCCGGCGCTCCGCAACGGGCGCTCGCCGAACTGATCGCCGGCAACCAGCGGTTCGTCACCGACGCGCTCCGGCACCCCAACCAGAACGCTGGGCGTCGCGCCGCCGTCGCGGGCGAACAGCACCCCTTCGCGGTGATCGTCGGCTGCTCCGACTCCCGGCTCGCTGCGGAGATCATCTTTGATCGCGGGCTTGGTGACCTCTTCGTGGTCCGTACCGCCGGCCACACCGCCGGTCCGGAGGTGCTCGGCAGCGTCGAGTACGCGGTGACCGTGCTGCGTACGCCGCTCGTGGTGGTGCTCGGGCACGACTCGTGCGGTGCCGTGCAGGCGGCGCGCGAGGCGGTGGCCACCGGCACCTCGCCGCCGGGTCACCTGCGGGCCGTCGTCGACGCCGTGGTGCCCAGCCTGCGCCGGGCGCAGCAGGCGGCGGTGACGGACCTGGACGCCATCGTCGAGATCCACATCGCGCAGACCATCGAGGTGATGCTGGAGTCCTCCACGGCACTCGCCGCCGAGGTGGCCTCCGGGCGGTGCGCGGTGGTGGGCATGTCGTACAGGCTGGCCGCCGGTGAGGTCCGCGCGGTGGCCGCCGAGCCCGCCGACCTGGCCGAAGTGGTGGCCGCCGCCTGAGCCGACGAATGGAGGGCCGTCCCGCCCAATGACCGGACGGCCCTCCATTCGTCGCGGAGCGCTCAGAGCAGCGACACGTGTACGTGGTCGGTGTGGTTCGACGGGCCGCTGTAGGAACTCCACCCCGTCGCCGGGAACCAGATCTGCCGGTTCCAGATCACGTAGTAGACACCCAACCGGTCGGCATTACGGACCAGGAAGGCCGCCAGGTTGTTGCCGTAGATCCGGGTGTCGTTGTTGTACCACGGCCTGAAGCCGCTGTTCTGCAGCGACCAGTCACAGGCCCGGCCCTTGGGGTGCTCGAACTTGTCGCCCGGCCGGAAGCAGCCAACGAACCGGTTGAAACCGGCCCGCTTGACCTCCTTGTACATGTGCAGCGTCCGGGGCGTGACGCAACCCGACGTGGTCGGGTCGTTCTGGCTGCACGACTCGGACTTCCAGCCGCCGTCCGACGCCCGGTTCGGCCCCACCCGCGCCACCGGGGAGGTGGCGTCGACCAGGCCGCCGGTGAGGCCCACGCCGCCGACCAGGCGGAGCGACTTCTCCGCCTCGGTCTTCTTGCGGGCCATGTCGTTGGTCAGCTTCTGCTGCTCGCGAACCTCGGTGTCGAGCGCGATCTTGGCCTGCTCGGCGCGGACCTTGATCGCGTTGACCTCGCTGAGCTTCTTGTCGTTGACCAGGTTCAGCTCGTCGAGTGCGGAGGCGCGGCCGATGAACGAGTCGGGGGCGGTGCTCTGTAGCAGCATGGCGATCGCGCCGACCCGGCCCGTGCGGTACGACTGGGTGGCGATCTGGGCGACCTGCGGGGAGAGGGTGTCCAGGTCCGCCTGGGCGCGGCGAACCTCGACCGCGAACTGCAGCTGCCGCTTCTTGGACTTCTCCAACTTGGACTTGGCCTTGGAGTAGTCCCGGTTGGTCGCCTCAATCAGATCGTTGAGCATCGGCGGGTCGTCGTCGTGCTCCGCCGGCTTGGGGTCGTCCGGCGCGGCCACCGCCGGCACCGGGCCGGCGAACACGGCGAACACGGCGAACACGGCCACCACGGGTGTCAACCAGCGGCGTAGGGGTGCCGTCACTGTTTTCCCTTCCATCGACCGCCGACCGGGTTAGCTGACGGGTTCGGGACGGAAGTGGCCCCTACCGCTCTCGCGGATTCACCCCACGTGCCTGGGTCCCCGGCTCGCCTCGCGGCGATTGGGCGGTGGCACCGCAGGCGCCGCTGCGCGCCTTCGGCGGTGACCGGCAGTGAGGTTACCCGAGAGTCCATCTGGGCTTCTACGCCTCGAACCCGGCTAGATGCGTTATTTCGTAATCGCTTTGGGTGACCAGCGACACGGAACTGAGCCGTATCGGCGGGAGCAGTCACGTAGAGGAGTGTCACCATGTGGTGTCCGTGCTCCTGTCCGGGTCGGGCCACCCCGAGCGGGTGGCGGGGGACGTGTTGCGGGTGGGTGGGGTGCTGAGCGCCTGGAGCGCCTCAGCCCGGTCCGTCGCCGGCCGGAGGACTGTGGGGGAGGGGCCGCCGGTGGCCGCGCCGGCCCGACTGAGGTCGGCGGCGCCGGGGCGACCGGCGGTGGTCACCACCGTGGCCAGCGCGGTGGTCAGCGGTACCGCGGCGATCAGCCCAAGAGTGGCGACCACGCTGCGGACGATCTCGGTGGTGAGGAACTCGGTGGTCAGGATCTGGCCCAGTGCGCGGGAGTCCGCGGTGAGCAGGAGCAGCAGCGGCAGCGAGGCGCCGGCGTACGCCAGCACGATGGTGTTGACCACCGAGGCGATGTGCGCTCGTCCGACCCGGGTCGCTGAGCGGTACAGCTCACGGCGGGAGGCGTCGGGGTTGGCCTGGTGCAGCTCGGTGACCGTGGCGGCCTGGGTGACCGTGACGTCGTCGAGCACCCCCAGCGACCCGATGATGATGCCGGCCAGCAGCAGGCCGTGCAGATCGACGTCGGCGCGGAACATGGACAGCGTGGTGGCGTCCTCGCTGCCGAATCCGGTCAGCTGGGTGGCTCCGGTGGCTGCCAACCCGAGCAATCCGGTGATGACCAGACTGCCGAGCGTGCCGAGTACGGCCACCGAGGTCTGCGCGGACACGCCGTGCGTCAGGTAGAGCACCACGAACATGATCAGTGACGCGCCGACGATGGCGACGACCAGCGGCGGCTGGCCGGCGCTGATGCCCGGCAGCACGAAGGTCAGCAGGATGGCGAAGCTTGCCGCCAGACCGCCCAGGGCTGCCAGACCTCGCCACCGCCCGAAGGCGACGATGGCCGCGGCGAAGAGCACCGCCAGCCAGATCAACGGCTTGCCGCGTTGGTGCTCGGCGATGTTGTAGGCGCTGATCGACGGATCCTCCGGGTCGATCAGCGAAACCAGGATGATCTCGTCGTCGACCCCTACCCGGGGCGCCCCGGGGCCGGCCGGAATGGGCGTCTGTACCTCCTGGCCGGCGTCCGGGCCGCTGTCCACCCGGACAGTGACCGTGCCGCACGGCCCTGCCGACGCCGTCGGGCTTCCTTCGGGGGCGGGGGTGGGCGGGCAGGGTTCGGTCACCACCCGGGTGACCGTGCCGTGGTACCGGGGCGTGTCGTCGGCCGAGTCGGGGCGTGGCGCGTCCCGGGGCCAGAGCACGATGGCGGCGACCAGGGTGGCGAGGAAGAGGGGGACCACCGTCACGACGAGGATCCGCCGCACCCTCGGCGGGGTGGGCGGAGCGGAACGGGTGTGATCGGCGCCCATTCAATGTCTCCCAACAATTCCAGAGCTGAGTACGTGCCGTAGGGCGCGAGGGTTCAGTGCGGACGGCCAGCGGGGGCGCCGCGCGGCGCGATCGTCCTGAGCGTGGCGCGGACGCTGCGTACCGTGAGCGGTGGGCCGGCTCCGGCTGGCCACCCCGGATCGGTGGGCGTGCGCTCGGCGGCGGACACGGGCCGCGAAGGCGCGCGGATTTCGGCTGGCCATCGTATGCGAATGGTAGCCAAGCCCGAGATCGGAACGTCGGCTCGCGTGGGTTCGTCGGCGGTTCGCGGCTCCCGCGGCGAGAGCTCGGTCAGCCTCGCTTCAACAGCCGGCCCACGGCGGCCATCATCTCGGTGGCCATCTCGTCGGCTCGACCCTCCGCGGCACCTTCGTGCAGGCAGTGTCGGGCGTGTCCGTCGAGCAGGCCGAGGGCGACCTTGTCCAGGGCGGCCTGGACAGCGGAGATCTGGGTGAGCACGTCAATGCAGTAGCGATTCTCGTCGACCATCTTCTCGACGCCACGCACCTGGCCCTCGACGCGCCGCAGCCGGGCGAGCAACTGGTCCTTGCTGGCGGTGTAGCCACGGATCGGCGCGGGTGTGGTCATGGCGACAAGGATAACCTACCCCTGGGGGGTATGGTACGGTGCTCTCGCGGATACCCCTGCCGGGTATCCGCGACCACATTGCGCCACCCGTCGTCGGCGGGTGCGGAAGGAGATTCGGATGGTCACCGCCACGTACCAGGTGCAGGGCATGACCTGCGGGCACTGCGTCAGCGCGGTCAGCGCGGAGATCGGCGCGATCCCCGGCGTGCGGGACGTCGAAGTCGAGCTGACCGCCGGCCGGGTCACCGTCGCCAGCGACGAGCCGCTGAGCGACGACGCGGTGCGCGCGGCCGTCGACGAGGCCGGATACGAGCTGGCCGGCGCCTGAGGCGGCCGACGGGCGAAATCGAGGTGTCACGATGAACACGGCGATCAAGCTGAGTGGCTTCGCGTTCGGCCTCGCGGCGGTGTTCGGCGCGGCGTACGGCGCGGGCCAGGCGACCGGGCCGATCGCCCCGGTCGTCACCGGCCACGACGCGGACGCCACCGGCGACCCGGGCGGCACCGGCCACGACGCGGGCGACGAGGGGCACGCCGACGGTGCGGCCGGGCACCTGCCCGGTGGGCTGCTCGTCGCCGACCGGGGCTACACGCTGATGCCGGTCGCGGCGCCGGACGGCGAGTTCGCGTTCCGCATCACCGGGCCCGACGGGCACCCGGTGACCGGGTACGACGTCAGCCACGACGAGCGGATGCACCTGATCGTCGCCCGGCGCGACCTCTCCGGCTTCCGGCACGTACACCCCGAGATGGCCCCGGACGGCACCTGGCGGATCGCCTCACCACTGGGCTTCCCCGGGGTCTGGCGGGCGTTCGCCGACTTCACCCCGACCGGCGGTGCGCCCATCACGCTCGGCGTCGACGTGACCGTCCCGGGCGAGCTGACCGAGCAGCCCCTGCCCGCCCCGGCGAGGCAGACGACGGTCGACGGCTACACCGTGAGCCTCGCTGGTGAGCCACAGTCCGGCCGCCGCGCGACGCTGACCCTCACGGTCAGCCGCGACGGCACGCCGGTCACCGACCTGGAGCCGTATCTCGGCGCGTACGGGCATTTGGTGGCGCTGCGTCGCGGTGACCTCGCGTACCTGCACGTGCACCCCGAGGGCAGCCCGGCTGACGGGCGGATCGCCTCCGGCCCGCAGGTGAGCTTCGCCACCGAATTCCCCTCGGCCGGCGCGTACCGGCTCTACCTCGACTTCCGCCACGGCGGGGTGGTGCGTACCGCCGAGTTCACGGTGCACGTCGGCGAGCCGGGCAGCGTGCCCGCGCCCGGTCCCGGCGCGCCGGGACCTGAGCACGGCACACCCGGCCACGAGCACGACTGACGGGACCAGCCATGACCACGAGCCGACCTGAGACGGCCACACCGCACCTGATCGAGCTGGTCATCGGCGGCATGACCTGCGCCGCTTGCGCCGCCCGGATCGAGAAGAAGCTGAACCGGATGGACGGCGTGCGGGCCAGCGTCAACTACGCCACCGAGAAGGCGAGCGTCACCTACGACGCACCGGTGACCCCCGACGACCTGGTCGCCACGGTCAAGCAGACCGGCTACCGCGCCACGCTGCCACCACCACCCACCCCCGACGCACCAGCAGCCGCCGGACCGGCGGACGGGCTGTCTGTCCTGCGTACCCGGCTGTGGATCTCGGTGGCGCTGAGCCTGCCGGTGGTCGTCCTGGCCATGGTGCCCGCCTGGCAGTTCACCTACTGGCAGTGGCTGTCGCTGACCCTGGCCGCCCCGGTCGTGGTCTACGGCGGACTGCCGTTCCACCGGGCCGCGCTGGTCAACCTGCGGCACGGCGCCGCGACCATGGACACCCTGGTGTCACTGGGCACGCTGGCCGCTCTGGGCTGGTCGGTCTGGGCGCTCTTCCTCGGGACCGCCGGCACGCCGGGCATGACCCACCCGTTCAGCTTCGACATCGGCCGCACCGACGGCACCGGCAACATCTACCTGGAGGCGGCGGCCGGGGTGACCACGTTCATCCTGGCCGGCCGCTACTTCGAGGCGCGCTCGAAGCGGACCGCGGGGGCGGCGCTGCGGGCGTTGCTGGAGTTGGGTGCCAGGGACGTCTCGGTGCTGCGCGACGGAGCGGAGACCCGAATACCGGTCGACCGGCTCGCGGTGGGAGACCGCTTCGTGGTGCGGCCCGGCGAAAAGATCGCCACCGACGGGACGGTGGACGAGGGTTCGTCGGCGGTCGACGCCAGCCTGGTGACCGGCGAGTCGGTGCCGGTCGAGGTGGGGGTGGGTGACAGCGTCGTGGGCGGCTGCGTCAACGCCGGTGGCCGGCTCGTGGTCACCGCCAACCGGGTCGGCGCCGACACCCAGCTGGCGCAGATGGCCCGACTGGTCGAGCAGGCGCAGACCGGCAAGTCCGCCGCGCAGCGACTCGCCGACCGCATCTCCGGGGTCTTCGTGCCGATCGTGATCGCCCTGGCCGTCGGCACGCTCGGCTGGTGGCTCGGCTCCGGTGCCGGGCCGGCCGCCGCCTTCACCGCCGCCGTGGCGGTGTTGATCATCGCCTGCCCGTGCGCCCTCGGCCTGGCAACGCCGACCGCACTGCTGGTCGGCACGGGCCGTGGTGCCCAACTCGGCATCCTGATCAGGGGACCGGAGGCGCTGGAGTCCACCAGACGGCTGGACGTCGTCGTGCTGGACAAGACCGGCACCGTGACCACCGGACGGATGACCCTGCTCGACGTGATACCCGGCAAGGGCGAGCAACGCGACGAGGTGCTGCGGCTCGCCGCTGCGGTGGAAACCGGCTCGGAGCACCCGGTGGCCCGGGCGGTGGTGGCCGGTGCCGCCGAATGGGACGCCCTGCCGCCGGTGACCGGTTTTGCCAACGTCGAGGGGCTGGGCGTCACCGGCACCGTCGAGGACCGGCAGGTGTTGCTCGGCCGGCTGCGGCTGCTGCGTGAGCGGGGCCTGGTCGTACCCGACGACATCGTGCGGGCGGCGACCGACGCGCAGGCGGCGGGCCGCACGGCCGTGCTGGTCGGCTGGGACGGCCGGGCCCGCGGCCTGCTCGCGGTGGCCGACCAGGTCAAGCCCACCAGCCGGGAGGCGGTACGCCAACTGCGGGCACTCGGCCTGTCCCCGGTGCTGCTCACCGGGGACAACGTCACCGTCGCCCGGGCGGTGGCCGCCGAGGTCGGCATCGACGAGGTGATCGCGGAGGTGCTACCCGCGGAGAAGGTCGAGGTGATCGACCGGTTGCAGGCGGAGGGACGGGCGGTGGCGATGGTCGGCGACGGGGTCAACGACGCCGCCGCGCTCACCCGGGCCGACCTCGGCCTGGCCATGGGTACCGGCACCGATGTGGCGATCGAGGCGTCCGATCTGACCCTGGTGCGGGACGACCTGACGGCCGCCGTTGACGCCATCCGGCTCGCCCGCAGCACCCTGGGCACCATCAAGGGGAACCTGTTCTGGGCCTTCGCCTACAACGTCGCGGCGCTGCCGCTGGCCGCGGGTGGTCTGCTCAATCCGATGATCGCCGGCGCGGCGATGGCCTTCTCCTCGGTCTTCGTGGTGGCCAACAGCCTCCGGTTGCGCCGGTTCCGTCCGGTCTCCCGAACCCGGCCGGGTTGACCGGCGGCCGGCTGGCGTCACCCTCGGTCGGCTGGACAGGCAGGTCCTCGATTGTCCGCCCGCCGGGAACCAATCGGTGACGCCGTCCGACCAATACGGCGATGACAGCCGTGAACGACGACATCAGCGGGTACGCGTTCGCCGCGGGCCGGGGAGACCAGGTCGCGGCGGCGGCGTTCGTGCGGGCGACGCAGCACGACGTACGTCGATTCCTGGCCAATCTGCCCGGGGTCCGGGAGGTCGACGACCTGGTCCAGGAGACGTACCTGCGGGCCTGGCGATCGCTGCCGTCCTTCGCCGGTCGGTCCACGGCACGGACCTGGCTGCTCGCCATCGCCCGGCGGGTCGCCGTCGACCAGGTCCGAGCCGCTACCTGCCGGCCCCGCACCGCCAACCTCGCCGACTGGCAGGCCGCCGCGGAAGCGATGCCGGCAGGGGTGCGCACCGGGGTGGACGAGCAGGTGGTGCTCCACGGGCTGCTCGACGGTCTCGCCGCCGAGCGACGGGAGGCCTTCGTGGCCACGCAGCTACTCGGCCTGTCGTACGCCGAGGCGGCGCACGTCTGTGACGTACCGGTCGGCACAATCCGGTCCCGCGTGGCCCGCGCCCGCGAGGACCTGATCGCGATGATCAGGCCGTCCGTCGTCGACCGTCGGTGCGGGCGCTCCGGCGCCGCCGGCTGACGCCGTCGCGGATCCCCGCCCGCCGCCGACCGGTGGCGCCCTGCCAACGGTGCGATCAGGCGGCGCGGCGCTGGTCGTTGCCGTGCCGCACCTGCGCCGGGTAGGGCGGCAGCAGGCGTAGCGGAGCCAGCTCTTCGGCCTCGTCGAGCCGCAACCGCCAACGGGACTGCTCCGGCCGCTGCCGGTCGCTCGGGTCGGCGGGCTGCCGCGAGCTTCGCGACAGCAGCACGGTGATCAGGTACCCGACCACCAGGAACCCGTGGCTGACCAGCCGTTCCACGGCGACCTGCGCCGCGACGAGGTCGTTGATCGACAGCAGTACGAGGGTGATCACGAAGGCGCTGAGCATCGGCAACAGCCCTGACGGCGAGGTCCGGCGCAGCGCGACGAAGAGGAAACCCGCACCGACCGCCACATTCCAGGCGGCCGACTCGTGCCACAGGTGCTGACCGGTGGCGTGCAGGTGCTCGCCCAACTCGGCCTGGCCGATCTGGGCCAGCCCGAGGACCAGCTGCACCGCGCCGAGCAGCCCCAGCGCGCCCCGCAGTCCGGTGACCACCGTGGCGCGGCCGAAACGCGAGGCCGACCGGCGACCCGTACCGGCGACCAGCTCGCGCCACCGCCGCCGCCGCTTCGGCGGCGGCGGTGCGGCGGCAAGGATCGCCCCGGTCAGGTCCGGCAGTGAGGTCACCACCTGGGTACGCGCCCGCCGGGTCACCCTCGCCGCCGAGTCCAGCCAGGCCCGGCAGCCGACACAGGTCTCCAGGTGCACCCCGGCCGTACGTTGCTCGACCGCGGTCGCCTCACCGTCCAACTGCGCCGACAGGATCTCCCGCCACTGCTCACACCCCATGTACCGGTAGTCGCTCCCCGGCCCGGACTGGTTCCCGGCGGATCAGGCACCGCCCGGTCGGAGTGGCCGAGGGCACCAACCGGCAGGCGGTCAGCGGCCGGGCAGGCTGCCAAGCAGGACGGCGCGCGTCGACCGTTGGATCAGGCCCTCCGCGACGCTACCCAGCAGCCGGTCGCCTAGCCCGTGGCCGTGCCGGCCGACCACCATCAGGTCCACGTCCCGGTCGTCGGCAACGGTCAGCAGCGCGTCGACCGGGTGGCCGCTGACGATCGTGGTGGTGGGCCGGGGCAACCCGTCCGGGAGGGCGGCAACCCGATCTTCGATCATGCGTCGGGCCCGCTCGTGCTCCCGTCGGGCCTCGTCGTCGGTCAGATCGGGGCTGGTAACGGTGACCAGCACCAGTTCGCTGGTGCTCCCGGTGAGGGTGTGTGCGACGGCGCGCAGGGCCCGGTCGGCGTGCGTCGAGCCGTCCACGCCGACCAGCACCCGAAGTCCGGTACCGGTCGGCCCGGACGGCTGGTGGCGGACGTCGACCAGTTGGGGCCGGGCCCGGCCCCGCTCGGCGGCGATCGGTACGAACAGCGGGCCGAGCAGCCCGCCCACCAGGTACCAGAGCAGGCTTCGGTGCCCGCCCCGGGTCACGAAGACCGCCGCGGTTCCCAGGCCGACGGCCAGCCAGAGCACCACCACCAGGACCACGAACCACCACTCAGACACGGCGCATCACGCCACCGGCCGGTCGGTCGACAGGGTCATACCGGCACGACTACCCAGGCAGCCCGAGGGTAGGCCCTCGGTTCGCCGGGACAGGGTTCTGCGGGTGGCGCGTCCGTTGGTGAACGACCGGATGGCGGCGGGCCACCGCGGGCTGGAGCGCGGTGACGCTCACCGGCACGACGGCCCACCCGGCCGACGCTCAGATTGACGGCCGGCGCACCGGGTACCCCGCGCCACGCGGATCTCGGTGGACAGTTTCCGGGCCGTGGGCCGGGCTGGCCTCTCAGGCCACGAGCACGACGGTCATCACGGCGTACGTGCCGAGGAGCACGACCCCCTCGAAGCCGAGCCGACCCCACCCGCCTGCCTGCCGGACCAGCAGCCCGCCGAGCAGGATGGCGGTCATGAACAGGGCGGTGGCGGTGACGAAGAGTTCCTCCCTGCCGGCGGCGTGGTAGATCGATCCGCCACGGTAGGCGACATCTCCGATCACGAGGTTGAGCGCGTCCAGACTGTTGCCGCCGAGGACGGCGGCGATGGCCAGGGTGGGGGCGCCGCGCCGGACGGCGGCCACGGCGGTGACCGTCTCGGGCAGAGCGTTGATCGCGCCCATCAGGCCCGCGCCGACGAAGCCCACGCTGAGGCCGGTGGCCTGGAGCAGATTCTCGGCCGCCAGCGCGATGCCCCACCCGCCGACGGCGACGATCAGGCCGACGGCGACGAACCTCCGCCACAGCCACGCCGAGCTCCGGCGGTCCAGGTCGCCGTGCTCATGGGGGATGTCCGGGAGGGTCTCGGCGGTGGCGACGGCCTGCCAGGGCGGCCTGGCACCGGCCTGCCGGACCAGGTGCAGGCCGCCGAGATAGCAGCCGACCATCGCGTACGAGGCGGGATGCAGCCCGGCGACGGTGGCCTCGGGCGCGAAGCTGCCCAGCAGGGCCAGCGACAGCATGGCGATGAGCAGGGTACCGAAGAGGATGTTCGACAGCGACGCCGCCGCGTGTTCCAGATTGGCCCGGCGGTAGAAGGCGTCGGCCACCGCCACCGCGGTGGTCTGCGCGGCGATGCCGCCGACCGCGTTGCCGTAGCCGAGCTGCGGCTGGTCGCCGGCCGCGGTGACCACCGTCATCACGATCCCGGACAGCGAGGTGGCCAGGCCGAAGAAGACCGCCCCGAACAGCGCCTCACCCCAGCCCGTACGGTCGGCGAGGGTGTCGCCCAGCGCGACCAGCCGGATGCTGCCGAGAACGGTGAACACCCCGGCGACCAGGAAGACACCGATGCTCCAGCTCAGCGGCCACGAAGCCGTCAGCAGGTCCGGCATGCCGCCCGCCCGCGCCGCTGCTCAGCCGGCCGATCGGACGAGGGCCACCGACGGCTCCTCGCCGGCGACGACCGGCGTTGCCGGGCGCGGGTCGACCGGGACGGTGGCTGGGCGGGCCCGGGGCTCGGCCGGCCCGTCGGGGTCGCCGGGCTCGCCGCGCCAGTGGGCGAGCCGGCCGGCCCGGGCGACCGCCCGCAGGCGGCGCTCGGTGCGATCCCGGACGTGCGGCGTGGTCACCACGAGTAGTTGGTCGCCGTGGCGCAGCCGGGTACCCGGGCCGGGCACGAAGGCGGTGCCGTCGCGTACCACGAGGGTGGTCGCGGCTGGCGGAGGCAGCCGCAGCTCGCGGATGTGCACCCCATGCATCCGGGAATCCGGTTCGACGGTGAGATGCAGCAGGTCCGCGTCGATCGCGTCCAGCGGTGCGGATTCGACCTGGAGGTCCGGGCCGAGCCCGGCCGTGCTGAGCCGTAGCCGCTTTGCCAGCCACGGCAGCGTCGGAGCCTGGACCAGGGTGAAGACCACCACCAGCACGAAGACGATGTTGAACAACTGCTCGCTGCCGGGAACCCCGGCCACGACGGGGATGGTGGCCAGCACGATCGGCACGGCACCGCGCAGCCCGGCCCAGGACAGCAGCAACTGCTCCCGCAGCGGAATCCTGAAGGGCAGCAGAGTGAGCAGCACCGACAGTGGCCGGGCGAGTAGCAGCAGCACGGAGCCGATGGTCAGGGCGGGCAGGATCGCGGCGGGCAACTCGCCGGGGTTGACCAGCAGACCGAGCATCACGAACAAGCCGATCTGGGCGATCCAGCCGAGTCCTTCGGCGACCGACACGGTGGCCCGGCGGTGGGCCAGCTGGGCGTTGCCGAGGATCAGCGCGGCGAGGTAGGCGGCGAGGAAGCCACTGGCCTGGGCCGTTCCGGCGGCGGCGAAGGCGAGAATGCCGCAGGCGAAGGTGGCGATCGGGTACAGGCCGGAGGCGGGCAGGGTGAGCCGGCGCAGGAACCACACGCCGGCAGCGCCGATCGCGATGCCGACGGCGCCACCGACGCCGAGCTGGTAGATGATCTGCACGAGCAAAGCCAGCGGGCTGGTCGCGGTCAGGCTGGTGGCGCTGAACGCGAGCACCAGGATGACGGTGGGCGCGTCGTTGAGGCCGGATTCGGCCTCCACCAGCCCGGCCAGCCGCCGCGGTAGCGGCAGGGTCCGCAGCACGGAGAAGACCGCGGCCGCGTCGGTGGACGACACCACCGCGCCCAGCAGCAGGGCCAGCTGCCAGGAGACGTCGAGCAACAGATACGCGCCGAGTGCGGTGACGCCGACGCTGATCAGCACCCCGGCGGTGGCGAGCACCGTCGCCGGGGCCAGTACCGGCCGGATGTCGGAGAACCGGGTGGTCAAGCCGCCTTCGACCAGGATCATCGCGAGGGCGGCCGTGCCTAGGGCCTGGGCCAGGGCGGCGTCGTCGAAGCGCAGGCCGAGCCCATCCTCGCCGAGCAGCAGCCCGACTCCGAGGTACGCCAGCAGCACCGGTACGCCGACCCGGCTGGCGACCCGCGCCGCGGCGACGCTGACCAACACTGTCGCCGCGGCGGCGATCATCAGCAGGTAGACCTGCTCCAGGGTCATCGCCGTACTCGTTCCACGCATCGTCGACCCATGATTCCGCTCCCTCAACCGTCGCGCCGGATCTCGGGAGAACGCCGATCACCCGCCCCCACGGGTCGCGCAGGCACCACCGGCCGGCCGGTCGGCCGACGGTGAGCCCGTGCCACGGTGTGCCCCCCTTCACGTTACCGGTCGGGCAGCCACCGAACGCGCAGCGTGAGCACTCACACCGGTGCGGGCGCCGAACCGCCGCCCGCCGACAGGACCCGGTACCCACCGCGCGACGATGGCTCCCCGGGCCACGCGGACTACGAGACAGCGGGAGTTGGCTGATGAGCGGTGTGACGGCACAGGGGACGGACCGGCTGGGTGCCTGGGAGCGGCTGTCCGCTGCCCCGCTCACCGTGCTGTCGGTGGTGTTTCTGGTGGTGTACGCCGTACCGATCCTGTATCCCGACCTGAGTCCGGCCGGGCGGGCCGCCTGCGCCGCGACGACGGTCGCCGTCTGGTTGCTGTTCTGGGCCGACATCGTCGTACGGCTGTGGCTGGCCACGGATCGGCGACGGTTCGTGCGGGAGCACCTGTTCGATTTCGTGGTGTTGGCGCTGCCGATGCTACGACCGCTGCGCGCGGTGCGCCTGATCATGATCGTGCTGACCATCAACCGCCGGACCGAGGTGTGGGCGCGCGGTCGGCTGGCGGTCTACGTCGCCGCCACCACGGCGTTGCTGGTGCTGGTCTCGGCGCTGGCTGTGTTGGACGCCGAGCGACCTGCGCCGGATTCCAACATCGTCGCCTTCGACGACGCGCTGTGGTGGTCCACGGTCACCATCACCACCGTCGGCTACGGCGACTTCTATCCGGTGACCATGACGGGACGTTTCGTCGCTCTCGGTCTGATGATCGGTGGGATCGGCCTGATCGGTTTCGTCACCGGGTCGCTGGCGACCTGGATCGTCGAGCGTGTATCGGCTGGCGTAGACAAGCCTTCGGCGGCGACCAGCGAGGACGTGGCGGCGTTGCGGTCCGAGATCGTCGCGCTACGGCAGCGCCTCGACGCGGACGAGCGCCAGACCGGGTGAGCGGCTACGCGATCAGGCGTTCCGGCCTGTCAGGAGCAGTTCGTCCCGGAACATTGGAGGTGCCGCGTCCTGCCGGCCGCCGAACGGAGACGGCGGCCCGGGCCGGCGGGACGTGGTTCGTTCTCTGATCCTCGGCGGGGTGACTGTGACGCTCGAACAGTCGGCTGGGACGTCGCGTGCGGACGAACACCACGGCATGTCCGCCCACGAGGTGGTGCTGCTGCTGGCCACGGACCCGCAGCGCGGTCTGGGCAGCGCGGAGGCCAGCCGACGCCTGGAGCGTTACGGCCGCAACGTGCTGCCCGCCGCGGAGGGCGGCGGTGTGCTGCGCCGGATTCTGCGGCAGTTCCACAATCCGCTGATCTACGTGCTGATCGCCGCCAGCGTGGTCACCGCGCTTCTTGCGGAGTACGTCGACTCCGCGGTGATCTTCGCGGTGGTGTTGATCAACGCCGCGATCGGGTACGCCCAGGAGTCCAGGGCCGAGGCGGCGTTGGACAGCCTCCGTTCGTTGGTGCGTACCGAGGCACGGGTGGTCCGTGACGGCGAGGTGCGGGCGATCTCCTCCGACGAGCTGGTCCCCGGCGATCTGGTGCGGCTGGAGGCGGGCGACAAGGTGCCGGTGGACCTGCGGCTGGTCCGGCTGGCCGAGCTGCGGATCGACGAGTCGGCGCTGACGGGTGAGTCGGTGCCGGTGGACAAGCTGGAGGCGGAGCTGCCGGTCGGGACGCCGGTGGTCGACCGGCGCAACATGGTCTGGTCGGGCACCCTGGTCGCGGCCGGCAGCGGCGCCGGGATCACGGTGGCCACCGGCGCCGATACCGAGCTGGGACAGATCCACCGCCTCGTCGGGGCGGCCGAGGTGCTGGCCACCCCACTGACCCGCAAGCTGGCACGGTTCAGCAAGGTGCTGACCGTGGTCATCCTGGTGCTGGCGGCGGTGACCTTCGCGGTCGGCCTGCTCCGAGGCCAGGACGCGGTCGAGACGTTCACCGCCGCCGTCGCGCTCGCCGTGGGGGCGATACCCGAAGGGCTGCCGGCGGCGGTCACGATCACATTGGCCATCGGGGTCACCCGGATGGCCCGGCAGCGGGCGGTGATCCGCCGCCTCCCGGCGATCGAGACGCTGGGCAGCACCACGGTCGTCTGCTCCGACAAGACGGGCACCCTGACCGAGAACCAGATGACGGTCCGGGCGCTGTGGACCCCGGACGGCGGGTACGAGGTGACCGGCTCGGGCTACCAGCCGGAGGGCGAAATCAACGACGATGGCCGCAACAGCGAGGCGCTGCGCTGGACCCTGCTGGCCGGCGCGGGGTGCAACGACGCCCGGATCCGCGAGCAGGACGGCGGGTGGACGCTGGCCGGCGACCCGACCGAGGGCGCGATGCTGGCGGTCGCGGTCAAGGCCGGGATCGACCAGGACGAGCTGGCCGCCGACTACCCACGCCGGGACACCATCCCCTTCGACTCGACCCGGCAGTACATGGCGACCCTGCACGACGAGCGGGCCACGGGCCGCGCGGTGGTGTTGGCCAAGGGCAGCGTCGAGCGGATCGTGCCGATGTGCCGGGCCGAGATGGGTGCCGACGGGGCACTCCGGCCGGTACGCGCCGAAGCCGCCCTCCGCGCGGCCGAGGAACTGGCTGGCCGAGGGCTCCGGGTGCTCGCCACCGCAGTGCGCCCGCCGGACGACGCGGACCACGGCTTCGACGAGTCGTCCCTGCCCGGTGCCCTGGTCCTCACCGGGTTGCAGGCGATGCTCGATCCGCCCAGGAGCGCCGCTGCCCCGGCGATCAGGGCCTGTCACACCGCGGGCATCGGCGTCAAGATGATCACCGGCGATCACGCGGCGACGGCCGGCGCCATCGCCGGTCAACTCGGCCTGCTCGACGAGGGCCGCCGGGAGCGGGTGGTCACCGGCACGGATCTCGACGGGTTGCCCGCCGAAGGGTTCTCCGACGTGGTGGAAGACGCCGCGGTCTTCGCCCGGGTCTCCCCGGAGCAGAAACTCCGCTTGGTCGAGACGCTCCAGCGGCGTGGCCACGTCGTCGCGGTGACCGGTGACGGGGTCAACGACGCCCCGGCCCTCCGGCAGGCGAACATCGGCATCGCGATGGCCCGCTCCGGCACCGAGGTCGCCAAGGAGGCCGCCGACATGGTCCTCACCGACGACGACTTCGCGACCATCGAAGCCGCCGTCGAGGAGGGCCGGGGCGTCTTCGACAACATCACCAAGTTCATCGTCTGGACGTTGCCGACGAACCTGGGCGAAGGGCTGGTGGTCCTGGTCGCCATCGTGCTGGGTGCCACCCTCCCGCTGCTGCCCACCCAGATCCTGTGGATCAACATGACCACTGCGGTCCTGCTCGGTCTGATGCTCGCCTTCGAGCCGAAGGAGGCCGGCATCATGCGACGGCCGCCCCGCGACCCGGGCCGGCCGCTGCTCACCGCCGCACTGACGCTCCGCGTCGTGCTGGTGGCCACGCTGCTGGTGGCCGGCGCGTGGTGGATCTTCCAGTGGGAGCGGTCGAACGGCGCGGATGTCGCGCAGGCGCGTACCGCCGCGCTCAACCTTTTCGTGGTGGTCGAAATGTTCTACCTGTTCAGCTGCCGGTCGCTCACCCGCTCCGCGTGGCGGGTCGGGTTCTTCACCAACCGCTGGCTGCTGCTCGGAGTAGCGGCGCAGGCCCTGTGCCAGCTCGCCATCACGTACCTGCCGCCGATGAACGACATCTTCGGTACCGCGCCCATCGGTGTGGCGGTGTGGCTGCGCATTCTGGGGGTCGGAGTGGTGGCCGCCCTCGTGGTGGCCGTCGACAAGCGGCTGCGCAGGAACCTCGGCTGACCCGTCGAGCCGCCGGCGGATCAGGTCCAGATCGCCTCGGCGATGGTGACCCCGACGAATGCGGCACCGAGGCCGGCCACGACGCTGACCCCGGCGTTGATCAGTGCGGAGCCGCGGTTTCCGTCCTCGAAGAGCCGGACGGTTTCGTAGCCGAAGGTCGAGTAGGTCGTAAGCGCCCCGCACAGACCGACGCCGAGCAGGGCGACCAGCGAGCCGGGCACTGCGCCCGCCGCCGCGCCACCGATCAGGACGCCGAGGACGGACGAGCCCAGCACGTTGACGGTGAAGGTGCCCCAGGGGAAGGAAGAGCCGTGGCGGGTCTGCACCGCCCGGTCCACCAAAAAGCGCAGCGGCGCGCCGAGGGCGGCACCCAGCGCGACGAGGAGCACCGTCATCCGGGGCTCCGCTGCCCGCGCGGGCCGGTCGCCAGCCGGGTCAGGGTCACGCCGACCCGCACCGCCGCGAGAGCGGCGACGAGGGTGCCGGCGAGGTACAGCAGCGCGGTCCGCGCCGCGCCGGCTGCCACCGCCTGCTGCACCTCGACGACGTACGTGGAGAAGGTGGTGTAGCCGCCGAGGACGCCGACGCCGAGAAAGGGCCGGACCAGCCGTGGCGCCGTCCACGCCTCGGTGATCAGCACGATCAGCACTCCGATGAGCAGGCAGCCCGAGACGTTGACGGTGAAGGTGGCCCACGGGAAGCCCTGGGGCGGGTGCGGAAGCGCGATGCTCAGCCCGTGCCGCGCCACCGCACCGACCATGCCGCCGACGGCGATCGCGGCGAGCAGACTTCCGGTGCCGCTCCGCAGTTCCGCACGCTGACGCGGGACGCTGAGGTCGACATCCGGATCGGTGGGCGGTCGCTCCGGCCGCACGGGTCACCCCCTACCAGCACGTGTGCCCTGCAGGCCCAGAGGCCGAGGATAGCGTCGGGCGGGGGGTAGGGTGCGGCGGGTGACCGTGCTGCGTTCCGTGCTGCTGTTCGTCCTGGCCGCGGTTGCCGAGATCGGCGGGGCCTGGCTGGTGTGGCAGGGCTGGCGTGAGCACCGGGGGCTCTGGTTCGTCGCCGCCGGAGTCCTGGCCCTGGGCGCGTACGGCTTCGTCGCCACCTTCCAGCCCGACCCGAACTTCGGCCGCGTCCTGGCCGCGTACGGCGGGATCTTCGTCGTGGGTTCGCTCGCCTGGGGGATGGTCTTCGACGGCTTCCGCCCGGATCGGTGGGACATCACCGGCGCGGCGATCTGCCTGCTCGGCGTCACCGTCATCATGTACGCCCCCCGCGGTGCCTGAGGTCCGGCGCCGGGGACACCCGCCTTCCCCTGGCACCGCTTGAGCCGGCGTAACGGTCCGGACTGCTGTTTCGATGCGCGGGTCGCAGCCTCCCTCAGTGCCGTCACCGATGCCCTGGCCGACGACGCAGCAGCAACACCGCCGCGCCGGCGATCAGGGCGATCAGCACCCCGGCGCCGGCCAGCAGCGCCGTGGTGCCCGATCCGCCGGACGAGTCGTTCGCGGCGGGGCTGGCAGCGGCGGCGGAGGTCGGCGGGGCGGCCGGGGTGGCCGACGCGCTCGGCTCGGGGCTGGCGCTGGGGGCGGGTTCGGCGGTGGCCGCCGGGTCGGCGACAGTGAACTTGTAGGACCCCTGCACCGGGTGCCCGTCGGTCGAGACGACCCGGTAGGCGACGGTGTAGACGCCGTTGGCCAGCGGTGCGTCGATGGCGATCGTGCCCTTCACCCCGGTCACCTCCGGATCAGCGGTCGCCACCGTCTGCTTGTTCGCGTCGCTGAGCGTGATGGTGGTGAACGACGGGTTCAGTTTCTGCATGAACTCCAGGGTGATCTCGGTTGGTGACTTGGTGAGTTCGGCGTCCTGGGCGGGCGTCGCCTTACGCAGCACGTTGTGCGCGTACGCGGGAGCCACCGGCCCGATCAGCATGGCTGCGGCGGTCAACGTGGCGGCAAGGCAGCCGGCGGTGAGCGGCCGGCGGAGACGGATGAGCATGGCGGTCGTTCTCCTCGTCAGTCGAGCAGCTGCTGGCCGATCCACCCGCCCTCCGGGCAACCGGGGGGTATTGCGAACACGGCGGAGCCGATCGGGGTGACCCACTCGTTGAGCAGGTCCCGTTCGGCGAGCCGCCGCTGGATCGGCAGGAACTGGGTCGCGATGTCGGCCTGGTACGACGCGAAGATCAGGCCGCTGTCGGCGGTGCCGTCGGCGGTGGGTACTCCATCGTAGTTGTAGGGGCGGCGCAGGATCCGGAACCGGTCGTCGGTGACGTGTGCCCTGGTCAGATGGGAGAAGTCCGGAATGACTGTCAGTCCGTCGGGGCCGAGCGCGGAGAAGTCGGGCTCGTCGTGCTCGGCGACGCCGGTCAGCGGGGCTCCGGTGCCCACTCGCCGGCCGACGGCCAGCTCCCGGTCGTTGCGGCCGAGCAGGTCCCAGGACTCCAGGTTCATGCTGATCCGCCGCACCACCAGGGTGCTGCCGTGACGCAGCCAGTCCGGCCCGTCCGGCACCCAGACTGCGGTGTCCAGCGGCGCGCCCGGCTTCGGGTTGGCGGTGCCGTCGAGCTGCCCGAAGAGGTTGCGTTGGGTGCGACCGGGCTCGGTTCCGGCGGCCCGCCGGAAGCCCTGCTGCACCCAGCGGACCGTCACGAACGGGCGGCTGTCCTTGATCAGGACCCGTTGGGCGTGCGCGACGGTGATCGGGTCGTCGGCGCAGATCTGGACCAGCAGGTCCCCGCCGGACCAGGCCGGTCGTAGCCGGTCGATCGAGAACGGTGGCAGCTCGGCCACCGAGGAAGGGCGGCGCTCATGGAGTCCCGCGGCGGCGTACAGTCCCGGGCCGAAGCCGAAGGTGACGGTCAGCCGGGCGGGCAGCAACCCCAGCTCCGGCTCGGTGTCGGCGAGCGCCGGCCGTCCCTGGGTGAGCCGGGCGGCGTCGTCGCAGAGCAGGCGCAGCAGCCGGCCGAGGGCGGCCCGGTCGGTGCCGGGGTGCAAGGTGAACGCGACGAATGCGGCGTGCGCCTGTGGTTCGGTGGCGACCCCGGCCTGTCGGTCGCCGTGGAACGGTTCGACCGCCTCGCCGGGCGCCGCCACCTGTTCCGGTGTGGACGCGGGTGCCGGTGCCTCGCCGCGGGCGGCGGCGACCGCGGCGGCACCGGCCAGGGTGCCGCCGGCCGCCAGGGCCCCGCCGGTGAGCAGGCCGCGACGGCTCACCGGCCGGCTGCTCGGGGTCACGGCGCCGGGCTGTGGCTGGCGGACGTGTGCGGCATCGGCTCGCCGTGCCCGGGGGCGTAACTCTCCTGTGCCCCGGTGAACGGCTTCGCCACCGCGGTGAACGTCTGGGTCCGGCCGTCGGCGAAGGTGAGGGTGAAGGTCAGCTCGTCGCCGGCCTTCACCGGCTGGTTGAGGTTCATCAGCATCAGGTGGTCGCCGCCGGGTTCGAACTTGTGCTCGCCGCCGGCCTTGATGACCACACCAGCCTCCTTGGCCTGCATGACCATCTTGCCGTCCTGCATCGCCATCTCGTGCAGTTCCGTCGGGGACACGGTGGTGCTGGCTCCGGTGATGGTGACGTCGGCGTCGGTGTTGTTGACAAGTGTGCCGAAGGCCGCCGTCATCCCCTCGTCGGCCGCCTTCACCCACGGGTCCTGGATGCCCAGCACGCCGGCCTCGGCGCTGGGGACGGCGGAGGCGGAGGCCGACGGGCTGGGCCCGGCCGTCGACGCGTCGTCGGACGATCCGCAGCCGGTCACCGACACGGCCAGGACGACACCGGTGAACAGGACGGCCGGACGCACCAGCCGGTGGGACAGGAAGGTGGGCATGGAAGTTCCCCTCGAAGATCGGCGTTACCAGGTTGGTCGCCGACGCCCCCCACTAAGTTCCACCCCGACCCGTAACCCCCATCACCCTGGGCCAACGGCACGGTGCTCAGTCGGGCGGACGTAGCTCGACCCGGCGTAGCAGCTGGGCGTTGAGCGCCACCACGATGGTGGAGGCCGACATCAGCACCGCCGCGACTGCCGGGCTCAACGTCACACCGGCCCAGGCCAGGACACCGGCGGCGAGCGGCAGCGCGACCACGTTGTACCCGGCGGCCCAGGCCAGGTTCTGGACCATCTTCCGGTACGTGGCCTGGGACAGCCGGATCACCCCGGTCACGCCGCGCGGGTCGGACGAGGCGAGTACCACCCCGGCAGACTCGATGGCCACGTCGGTGCCGGCGCCGATCGCGATGCCCACGTTGGCGCGGGCCAGTGCCGGAGCGTCGTTGACTCCGTCGCCCACCATCGCCACCCGCAGCCCACGCCGTTGCAGCTCGGTCACCGCGTCGTCCTTGTCCGCCGGGAGCACCTCGGCCAGGACCTCGTCCTCGCCGGAGCGGAACCCCAGGTCGGCGGCGACCGCCTCGGCGACCGGGCGGGCGTCTCCGGTGATCATGACGATTTTCCGGATGCCCTGCTGCCTCAGGTCGGCGATGGCCTGCCGGGCCTCCGGGCGCACCTCGTCCTCGAGCGCGAGGGCGCCGAGCAGGTTGGCCTGGTCACCGGAGAGCCGCAGCAGGTACAGCACCGAGGCCCCGCGCCGGGACCACTCCCGTTCGCGGTCGGCGAGGTCCTCGGGGACAGTGGCGTCGAACTCCCGCAGCAGCGCCGGGCCGCCGACGGCGTAGCTCGACCCGTCGACCTCGGCGCGTACCCCGCGGCCGGTCAGCGCGTGGAATCCGTTCGCCGTTCGCCGATCCCGCTGCTGCCCGGCCGCCGCGACGATCGCCCGGGCGAGCGGGTGTTCGCTGTCGGCCTCCACCGCCGCCGCGATGCCGAGCACCTCCCTTCCGGTGAGGCCGGCCGTGCCCGGTCCGGCTGCGTCTGGTCCGGCTACGGCGACGTCGGTGACGGTGTGCTGGCCCCGGGTCAGCGTGCCGGTCTTGTCGAAGAGCACGGTGTCCACACCGCGCATCCGTTCCAGGGCCAGCCGGTCCTTGATCAGGATGCCGCTCTTCGCCGCTACCGCCGTGGACAGTGCGATCACCAGCGGGATGGCCAGGCCGAGTGCGTGCGGGCAGGCGATGACCAGCACCGTCACGGTGCGTACGACTGCTTCGTCCAGGTTGCCCAGCACGGACCAGACCGCGAGGGTGACCACGGCGGTCGCGGTGGCGATGTAGAACAGCCCGGCGGCGAAGCGGTCGGCGAGCACCTGCGCCCGGCCGCTGGACTGCTGCGCCTGCGCCACGAGCCGCTGGATGCCGGCGAGCGCGGTGTCGTCGCCGACCGCCTTGATCCGGACGCGCAGTGCCGCGTCGGTGGCCACCGTGCCGGCCACCACCTGGTCACCGGTCGGTCGGGAGACCGGCCTGGACTCACCCGTGATCATCGACTCGTCCATCTCGGCCCGGCCTTCGACGACCTGCCCGTCCGCCGGAACTCGCGCACCCGGCCGGACCAGCACCACATCGCCGACGCGAAGGTCGGTCGCGGGCACCCGCTGTGGCTGCCCGTCCGGGTCGAGCCGCTCGGCGTCGTCCGGCAGCAGCGCGGCCAGCGCCGACAGTGCCCCCCGTGCCTGGCCGATCGCCTTCATCTCCTGCCAGTGCCCGAGCAGCATGACGGTGACCAGCGCAGCCAGTTCCCACCAGAAGTCGAGGTCGAACGCGCCGAACGAGGTGGCCAGGGACGCCACGTAGGCCACCGTGATCGCCATGGCGATGAGCAGCATCATCCCCGGTGCGCGGTCCCGGATCTCGCGTACCGCGCCCTGGAGGAAAGGCGCACCGCCGTAGCCGAGGATCACGGTGCCGAGCACCGGCCCCACCAGGTCGATCCCGGGGAAGTCCAGCTGGTAGTCGAACCAGTCCATCACCATGTGACTGGTGAGCACGATCGGCACGGTCAGCGCCAGGCTCAGCCAGAACTTGCGGCGGAACACCTTCGGGTCGTGCCCGGCGTGCTTGTCGTGCCGACCGTGCCCGCCGTGCTGCGCTGCGTACTGCTGGGCGTCGGCATGGGACACGTCATCGCCTCCTTACCACCGAATCGCCTCCTCACCACCGACCTTATACCCGGAGGGGGTATTGGATGCGCTTCCTGGTCAGGTCGACGGCGCGGAAGGCTGCCGCAGATGGCCAGGCGGCGACGCCAGGCGCGCGCACATCGCAGTACATGATCGAGTGGCGCTCGGCGGCTGAGGTGCACCGCAGGGCCGCAACAGGAACGGCTGTGTCGGCCATAGTGTGGTGTGACGCATCAGCTCCGGCCGCCGGACGAGGCCCTCTGGTCCTCGATAGCCGCTGGTGAGGAGATGGCCTTCGGGTCGCTCTTCGACCGGTACTCCCGCGCGGTCTACAACCACGCGTTCCGGCTGACCGGATCGTGGTCGGCGGCCGAGGACATCGCCCAGGCACCGACCGGTGGGGCGCGACCAGCCGGTGGCCGCACCGCGACTGGCTACCTGGACCGGTACAGCGGCTGACCACTGAGAGCGGCCCCGAGTTGGTCAGCTACGACGACCGGGGCGCGGAGTTCGACCGACGCCCGCTGTTCCAGCCCGAGGACCAGCTCGACCAGTGCTACACCAGACCGGGTGGAATCGTGATCCACGGCCGGCCGGCCGCGAACTGCCTACCCGCGGAGCAGCGGCAGCGGTAGCTGGTCGGGCGGCCGTCGCCAGGTCAGTTACGTCGTTCCGGGCGCTCGCCGGTCATCGCCGGCCCCCCGCGTGCGGGGGCGGCCGGCGACACCGCGAACGGGTGGCGCAGCCGTCGCATCGCCTCTTCGCTGCCGTCGACGCTGGTGCCCGAGTCCTCGGGCTCGTCGAGGCTGGGCGCGGCGAGAAACAACGCTGAGGCGTATTCGTCGTTCGAAGTCATGCAAAATCCTTCTTGAGGGGGAGCGGGGCGCATCGGTACGCGGGAGATCCCTGCCGCGTGATGCCGTGAAGTCCGGCGCTCGTGCTGGGCCCGATTGCGGTACCCCGGTCGCGGGCGACTGCCCGTCGACACCGACGATACCCGTCTTCGGCCACTCCGACGCGTCCTGGACGGCTACTTCTCGGCACACGACCTCAACGAACGCGATCTCACCGGCCCTCCGTCAGGCGCCGACATAGGCGGCGAGGTGCTCGCCGGTGAGCGTGGACCGGGCGGCGACCAGCTCTGCCGGCGTACCCTCGAAGACGAGCCGGCCGCCGTCGTGGCCGGCACCGGGACCCAGGTCGATGATCCAGTCGGCGTGCGCCATGACCGCCTGGTGGTGCTCGATGACGATGACCGACTTGCCCGAGTCGACGAGCCGATCGAGCAGGCCGAGCAGCTGCTGGACGTCGGCCAGGTGCAGACCGGTGGTCGGCTCGTCGAGGACGTAGACGCCGCCCTTGTCGGCCATGTGGGTGGCCAGCTTGAGCCGCTGCCGTTCGCCACCGGAGAGTGTGGTGAGCGGCTGGCCGAGGCTGAGGTAGCCGAGCCCGACGTCGGCGAGCCGGTCGAGGATGGCGTGCGCGGCCGGGGTGCGCGCGTCACCCGCACCGAAGAACTTTTCGGCCTCGTTCACCGGCATCGCGAGCACCTCGCTGATGTCGCGGTCGCCGAGGTGGTATTCCAGCACCGATGCCTGGAACCGCTTACCCCCGCACTCCTCGCAGGTGGTGGCGACCCCGGCCATCATCGCCAGGTCGGTGTAGATCACGCCGGCGCCGTTGCAGTTGGGGCACGCGCCTTCGGAGTTGGCGCTGAACAGCGCCGGCTTCACGCCGTTGGCCTTCGCGAACGCCTTGCGAATCGGGTCGAGCAGCCCGGTGTACGTCGCCGGGTTGCTCCGACGCGAACCGCGGATCGGATCCTGGCCGACGGACACCACATCCGCACCGGCGGGGATCGACCCGTGGATGAGTGAACTCTTGCCGGAGCCGGCGACGCCGGTGACGGCGACCAGCACGCCCAGCGGGATGTCGACGTCGACGTCGCGCAGGTTGTGTCTCGACGCGCCTCGGATCGGCAGCCGCCCGGTGGCCGTGCGGACAACCTCCTTCAGGGTGGCCCGGTCGTCGAGATGGCGACCGGTGACGGTGCCGCTGCCCCGTAGCCCCTCGACGGTGCCCTCGAAGCAGATGGTGCCGCCCGCGGTGCCGGCGCCCGGCCCGAGGTCGACCACGTGGTCGGCGATCGCGATCGTCTCCGGCTTGTGCTCCACGACGAGAACCGTGTTGCCCTTGTCCCGCAACCGCAGCAGCAGGCCGTTCATCCGCTGGATGTCGTGCGGGTGCAGACCGATGGTGGGCTCGTCGAAGACGTACGTGACGTCGGTGAGCGCCGACCCGAGGTGGCGGATCATCTTGGTGCGCTGCGCCTCGCCGCCGGACAGGGTGCCCGACGGTCGGTCTAGCGAGAGGTAGCCCAGCCCGATCTCCACGAACGAGTCGAGGGTGTGCCGCAGCGCCGCCAACAGCGGCGCGACGGAGGGCTCGGCCAGGGTGCGTAGCCACTGGGCGAGGTCGCTGATCTGCATCGCGCAGGCGTCGGCGATGTTGATGCCCTTGATCTTCGACGACCGGGCCGCCGCGCTGAGCCGGCTGCCACCGCACTCCGGGCAGGCGGTGAACGTCACCGCCCGCTCCACGAAGGCACGGATGTGTGGTTGCATCGCCTCGACGTCCTTGGCCAGGAACGACTTCTGGATCTGCGGGATCAGTCCCACGTACGTCAGGTTGATCCCCTCAACCTTGATCTTGGTGGGCTCCTTGTGGAGCAGGTCGGCGACCTCCCGCTTGGTGTACCTGCGGATCGGCTTGTCCGGGTCGAGGAAACCACAGCCACGGAAGATGCGGCCCTGCCAGCCGTCCATGCTGTAGCCGGGGATGGTGATCGCGCCCTCGTTGAGCGACTTGCTGTCGTCGTAGAGCGCCGACAGGTCGAAGTCGGTGACCCGGCCCATGCCCTCGCAGCGTGGACACATGCCACCGGTGATGCTGAAACTGCGCCGCTCCTTCGTCGTGGTGCCCCCGCGCTCGATGGTGACCGCGCCGCCGCCGCTGATCGAGGCGACATTGAAGGAGAACGCCTTGGGGGAGCCGATGTGCGGCCGGCCGAGCCGGCTGAAGAGGATGCGCAGCATCGCGTTGGCGTCGGTCACGGTGCCGACGGTGGACCGGGCGTTGGCACCCATCCGCTCCTGGTCGACGATGATCGCGGTGGTCAGCCCGTCGAGGACATCGACCTCCGGCCGGGCCAGCGTCGGCATGAAGCCCTGCACGAAGGTGCTGTAGGTCTCGTTGATCAGCCGCTGCGACTCCGCGGCGATCGTCCCGAACACCAGGGAACTCTTGCCCGAGCCGGAAACGCCGGTGAACACCGTCAGCCGACGCTTCGGTAGCTCGACGCTGATGTCGCGGAGGTTGTTCTCCCGCGCACCCTGCACCCGGATCAGGTCGTGGCTGTCGGCGCTGTGCGGCATGGCCGACTGCGATGTGCCCCTCGTTGGCATGCTCATCCTGTCCCAATCTGCCACGGGGGGCCACCCTCGCGGTCCCCCGTCGGCGTCGCTTGACTCGATCCAACCAGCCCAATGCGACGAAAACGTGGCTTCGGCTGGCGTCACCGCGGCCACACCCAGCTGCACGTGACGCCCGCGGTCAGCCGACCTCGTTGATCCGAACCAGGTTTCCCGCCGGATCACGGAACGCGCAGTCACGGACGCCGTACGGCTGCTCGGTCGGCTCCTGGACGACCTCGGCGCCGCTGGACTCCAGCCGCGCGAAGGCGCCGTCGAGGTCGGGGGTGGCCAGGGTGACGGCACCGTACGTGCCCTTGGCCATCATCTCGGCGATGGTACGGCGCTCGTCCTCGGTGACGCCGGGGTCGGCGGCGGGCGGGTGCAGCACGATCGAGGTGCCCGGCTGCTTCTCGGGACCGACCGTGATCCAGCGCATCCCCTCGTACCCGACGTCGTTGCGCACCTCGAAGCCGAGGGTGTCGCGGTAGAAGGCGAGGGCGGCCTCGGGATCGTTCTGCGGGAGGAAGGTGTAGTGAATGGTGATGTCCATGGCGATCACGCTAGGTGCGGCGCCGCGCCCCGCGCTTCTCGATTCCTGATCGGTCTGGTCACCTGTTTCGCCAGGCAGGGCGGTATCCCGATGATCGCGCGGGTGGCCTGGACGCGGTAGGCGCTGGGCGGCACGCCGACCAGCTCCGTGAAGCGGGTGCTGAAGGTGCCCAGCGACGAGCAACCGACCGCGAAGCAGACTTCCGTGACGCCGAGGTCGCCACGGCGCAGCAGCGCCATCGCCCGCTCGATTCGCCGCGTCATCAGGTATGCGTACGGCGGTTCGCCGTAGGCGAGCCGGAACTGACGGCTGAGGTGCCCGGCCGACATGTTCACCCCCCGGGCGAGTGCCTCGACGTCCAGCGGCTTCGCGTACTCCCGGTCGATCCGGTCCCGGACGCGCCGCAGCAGCGCCAGGTCGCGCAGTCGTTGCTCTGGAGCGGGTCGGCCGGTCACCACGGTGATGGTGCCACGGCGCACCGCGGTTGCCCAGCGGGCGGCGGGTCGCCCGGGAGGATCCCCTGCCGGGTCGTCGACACGATCGGCGCCGGTGGGCCCCGGGTGAGAACTATCGTATGCCGAGGGTGGAAATATGACCGAGATCCAGCTCTTCGACGTGTTGGTGGAACTGGCCGACACGCTCGTCGACGAATTTGACATGATCGACTTCCTGCATGTGCTCGCAGACCGGTGTGTGCACCTGCTGGGTGTCTCAGCGGCCGGATTGCTGGTAACCGACCAGGAGAACATCCTCCGGGTGGTGGCAGCCTCCTCCGAACGCGCCCGGCTGCTGGGGCTGTTCCAGCTGCAGACTGACGAGGGGCCATCGGTCGACTGCTTTCGCGCCGGTCGGCCGGTGTCGGTCACCGACCTGCGGGCCGCCGGTCACCGGTGGCCCCGATTCGCCCCCGCCGCGACCGAACTTGGCTTCGCCGCGGTTCACGTCCTGCCCATGCGCCTCCGGTCCGAGATCATCGGTGCCCTGAACCTCTGCGACACCCGGCCGGGTGCGCTCGACGAGGCCAAGATCCGGGTCGGGCAGGCCATGGCGGACGTGGCCACCATCGGGCTGCTCCACCAGCGGGCCGTCCACCAGCGTGACATGCTCGCCGAGCAGTTGCAGGCCGCGCTGGACAGCCGGGTGCTGATCGAGCAGGCCAAGGGTGTCCTCGCCGAACGCCTCCGGGTGGACGTGGGCGAGGCGTTCACGCTGCTACGCAACGGCGCCCGCAGCCGTAACCGGCGGCTGTCCGACCTGGCCCGAGCGGTCGTCAACGGCACCGAGCAGCTGGCTTCCGGTTCGGCCGCGAACCTCTCCGCCTGATCGGGGTGGATCCGACATCTCGACAGAGCCTGAGGGCCGGCCGGGGAGTAGGCTGGCGGTGTCGTCCCGGACCCCGACGGCTTCGACTCGCGTACTTCGCGCAACGCCGTCGAATGAAGGTCCGCAATGACCAGACCGCACGCACCAGCAACGTGCGGTCTGGTCCCGAGATCAACGACCGAATCGTCCAGCTGAGGCCGCTGACCCGCTGCCGTCGCAATCCCGCACGGCCACTATCACCCGCCCGGTACACCCCGGCACCGGTCCGGAGGCCGATGCGCCCGGCGATCCGGCACCGGTGATGCGTATCGGCGGGGACCTGTGCAGCCGTCACTGAACGTCGATTTGCCGGAAGGATCTCGTGAGCACCATCGACTCGACCACCCCACAGCGGCGACCCGGGTCGCCGCGTCGCCGTAGCGACTACGCCGAGCTGTTGAGCCGGGTACGGCAGGCCGGCCTGCTCGACCGCCGCCCGACCTACTACGGGATCAGGATCGCCATCAACGCCGCGCTCGTCGTGGCCGGCTGGACGATATTCGTGCTGCTGGGAGACTCCTGGTGGCAACTGGTCACCGCGGTGTTCCTGGCCGTGATGTTCACCCAGACCGGGTTCATCGGCCACGACGCGGGCCACCGGCAGATCTTCCGGTCCCGGCGGGCCAACGACCTGGTCGGGCTGTTGCACGGCAACCTGGCGATCGGGTTGGCATTCGGATGGTGGGTCGACAAGCACCACCGCCACCACGCCAACCCCAACCAGGAGGGCCTCGACCCCGACATATCGGGCGAAGCCATCGTGTTCACGCCGGCGCAGGCCCGTCTGCGGCGCGGTTTCGGCCGCTTCGTCGCCCGTCACCAGGGCCTGTTGTTCTTCCCGATGCTGCTGCTCGAAGGTCTCAACCTGCACGTGGCCAGCGTCCGGGCGCTGTTCCGATCCGGCTATCGGGAGCGTGGCCGCGAGGCGGTGCTGCTCGGGCTGCACACCGTCGGGTACCTCGCCGTGGTCATCGCAGTGCTGTCGCCGTTGCAGGCGTTGGTCTTCGTCGTCGTCCAGCAGGGCCTCTTCGGGGTCTACCTGGGCCTTGCCTTCGCGCCCAACCACAAGGGCATGCCGATCCTCGCCGCGGACGACGACACGGACTTCTTCCGCCGCCAGGTCCTCACCTCCCGCAACGTCCGGGGCAACCGGCTGACCGACTTCCTGCTCGGCGGCCTGAACCACCAGATCGAACACCACCTGTTCCCCAGCATGCCCCGCGCGGCTCTGCGCCACGCCCGACCGATCGTCCGTGCCTACTGTGCCGAACGCGGCGTGCCCTACCTCGAAACCACCCTCCTCGACTCCTACCGACAGGCGGTGCACCACCTGCACACCGTGGGCCGCAGCGCCCCGCACCCGGACAACCTGGTGGTCTCCGGCGTCTCCACCCCGGCCGCGACGACGCCCGCCCCGGACGACTCGACAGGGAGTACCCGATGAGGATCGCCAAACAGGAGATCGTCGATGTTCTCCGCGGGCGGGGCCAGCAGGCCAGGGCCGACTGGGTCGCGCGCGAACTACCGGATTGTGTGGACACCAGGGAGCACGCCGGTCTGCTCGCCACCCTGCGTCTAGACCCGGCCGATTTCGCGGTCGCGCCGTCCCCTTGAGCGTGAACCGATGGTCGGGGCTCAGGTTCAGCTGGGAACGTCGCAGAGGTGGGACGCAGGGTGGTCAGGGCGCGGGCGACGAGACGGGAGACGTGCATCTTGCTGTTCGCCGCGGTGATCGCCAGGCGTAAGTAGCGCTTGATCCCGCCGATGATGGTCGGCATCGCGTACCCGGTGAAGTCGACACCCCGGCTCGGGTCGACGTGGTCGGTGGCCTTGAGAGGCCCGATCACGGCGGTCTGCGCCGGTCGTCGGTGGCCTTCGCGGCCAGCAGGTCGGTGCCGTGCCGATCAGAGCGGGCGCTGGTGGCACCCGAGCGATTCGCGGACGACATGGCTGTCGGGGCCCGCAGATGCGGTAGTAACGTTGTCCTTGTGCCGCAATATCGGATCAGTGAGGTGGCCGAGCTGCTCGGCGTCAGCGACGACACGGTGCGCCGTTGGGTGACCTCCGGCCGGTTGCCGGCCACCCGCGACACCGCCGGCCGACAGGTCGTCGACGGCGAGATCCTCGCCGGGTTCGCGCGGAGACAGACCGCCGTGGAAGACGCGGGTCGCACGTCGGCCCGCAACCGCCTGGCCGGAATTGTCACTGAGGTGTCCATGGACGGATTGATGGCGCGGGTCGACATGGCCGCGGGCCGATTCCGGCTGGTGTCGCTGATGACCCGCGAAGCCGCCGAGGAACTGGGCCTACGGCCCGGGGTGCTGGCCACGGCCGTCGTCAAGGCCACCACGGTGGTCATCACGACCGGGCAGGCCCACGGATGAGCCGGCTGCGGGCGACCGTCGCCCTGGTCGCGGTGATGGCGTTGGTGACAGGGTGTGCCGGCGGGAGGCCGGCGGTCCCGGCCGGCCAACAGATGGTACGGGTGGCCGCGGCGGCCGATCTCAAGTTCGCGTTGGAGGAGGTCTCGGCGGTGTTGGCGAAGGCCGAAACGCCGGTGCGGTTGCAGACCACCTACGGCTCGTCGGGCACGTTCTACCAGCAGATCAGCAACGGTGCCCCGTTTGACGTGTACCTGTCAGCCGACCTGTCCTACCCCGTCCGGCTGGCCGAGGCGGGGCTTGCCGCCCAGCAGGACGTGTTCGACTACGCGGTCGGCCGGCTGGTGTTGTGGGTTCCGCACGACTCCCCGGCCGACCTCTCGAAAGGGCTGACGGCGTTGGCCGACCCGGCGGTGGGCAAGGTCGCGATCGCCAACCCCGAGCACGCCCCGTACGGCAAGGCGGCGGTCGCCGCGCTGCGCCGCGCCGGCGTCAACGAGCGGATCGAGTCGCGGCTGGTGCTGGGGGAGAACGTGGCGCAGGCCGCGGAGTTCGCTGCCTCCGGCAACGCCGGTGCGTCGGTGATCGCACTGTCGCTGGCGCTGGCGCCGCAACTGGCCGACCGCGGCCAGCACGTCGAGGTGCCGCTGGAGTCCTTCCCCCGCCTGAACCAGGGCGGAGTGGTCCTGGCCGGCGCGGTCGACCGGGCCGCAGCCGTCCGGGTACGCGAGTTCCTCACCGGCGACGACGGAACGGCCATCCTGAGGCGGCACGGCTTCCACCTGCCCGGGTCCTGACCCCGTGGACTGGCAGGCGATCTGGGTCAGCGCACGGTTGGCCGGCCTGACCACCCTGATCCTGCTGCCACTGGCCGTGCCGGTCGCGGCCTGGCTGGCGTCGTCACGCCGCCGGATCGCCGTGGTGGTGGAGGCCGTGATCGCGCTGCCGCTGGTGCTGCCGCCGACCGTGCTCGGTTTCTACGTGCTCACCGCGCTTGGTACGGCGTCACCGTTCGGCCGCTGGTGGCAGCAAACCACCGGGGCGACGCTGGCGTTCACCTTCACCGGCCTGCTGGTCGCCTCCGTGCTGTCCAGCCTGCCATTCGCCGTGCAACCCCTGGTCGCCGCGTTCGCCGGGCTGGACCGGCGGCTGCTGGAGGCATCCGCCGTGCTCGGCCGCGGTCGCGCCGGCACCTTGCTGCGGGTGACGCTGCCGCTGTCCAGGGCCGGGCTGGCCACCGCCACCGTGCTCACCTTCGCCCACACCGTCGGCGAGTTCGGTGTCGTACTCATGGTTGGCGGCAACATTCCCGGTGCCACCCGTACCGTGTCGATCTCCATCTATGACAGCGTGCAGGCGTTCGACTACGCGACTGCGGCGCGGACCAGCGCAGCGATGCTCGGCTTCGCCCTGCTCGTCCTGACCATCCTCTACAGCCTGCGCCGCGGACGAGGTGCCCGATGGCCGCGACCCTGACCGCCCGCATCCGCCGGCACGTGTGCGACCTGTACCTGAGCCTCGACGCCGGCCGCGCACCGGTCACCGTGCTGTTCGGTCCGTCCGGCGCCGGCAAGACCACCCTGCTGCGCTGCCTGGCCGGCCTCGACCGCCCCGAGTCGGGCAGCCACATCCAGTTCGGCGACCAACTCTGGGACGCCGAACGGATCCACCTGCCCACCCGCCGCCGCCGGATCGGCTACCTGTTCCAGGACCACGCCCTGTTCCCGCACCTGTCGGTCACCGGCAACGTCGGCTACGGCCTGCACCACCTGCCCCGCCGGCAGCGCTCCGCCCGTGTCCGTCAGGCCCTCGCCGACGCCGACGCCGCCCACCTGCACGACCGGCCCACCCGTGGCCTGTCCGGCGGCGAAGCCCAACGCGTGGCCCTGGCCCGCGCCCTGGCGACCCGACCACAACTGCTGCTACTCGACGAGCCGCTGTCCGCCCTGGACACCCCCACCCGCACCCGGCTTCGCGGCGACCTGCGACGGCTCCTGCTCGCCGCCGGCATCCCCACCATCGTGGTCACCCACGACCGCACCGAAGCATTGACCCTCGGCGACCACATCGCTGTCGTCATCGACGGCCGCCTGCACCAGCACGGGCCCGTCGAAGAGGTGTTCAACCGGCCCGTCAGCGCCTCCGTAGCCGCCGTCGTCGGCATCGACACCATCCTCACCGGCCACGTCACCGGCCAACTCGGCGACCTCACCCACGTCGACGTCGCCGGCCACACCCTGCACGCCACTTCCCACCGTGACCTGCATCCCGGCGACCGCACCCTGGTCTGCATCCGAGGCGACGACATCGCCCTCGAACTGTCCGAAGCGACCCGCCCCGCCAGCTCGCACAACCAACTGGCCGCCGTCGTCACCGCCGTGAACCCCGACGGTCCCGTCCTGCGGGTCAGCCTCGACGCCGGTATCAACCTGACCGCCTATGTCACCCGACCCACCGGCGAGCACCTCGACCTACGGCGGGGACGCCACGTCACCGCCGCCATCAACGCCACCGCCGTCCACCTCGTCAGGCAGCCGACGAACGGCGGGTGAGCCTTTCCGGGTACGCCGGGACGGCACCTCACCTGCCGCCGGCCCGGTCAGCGGCGGTCCAGCGCCGACTGCAGTCGTCGGATGAGCGTCTTGCGGCCTTTCCCGGCGCGTTCTGCGCGCAACGCCGCCCTGAGTTGGTTGGTGTCGAGGTCACGGACGTGTCGGGTCGCCTCGGCTACCGGCAGCTCCGTGAGCGGCACTGCCGCGGCGCTCCTACGCGCGCGCCTGGCCGGCCCGGTGTTGGCCACGTGTTGCTTGCCGGACTTCGACTCCTTGCGCTTCTTGGTGTCGGTCGCGCGTTGCTGCTTGGCGGAAAGTTGGTTCCATGCCTGCTCGGGGAGGTAACGGTCGGTCTCGCCGTCGTGCCGTGCCCGGGTGGTGCCCTGCCTGTTCCGCCATTTCTGGTCGCCCCAGCGCTGAAGGGACTTCTGGCGTTCGTCCTTCGGGCCCTGGAAGCCGCCGCCGTGCTTCTGGTACTCCTGGGTGAGTAGCTGTGACTTGCGGGCCGACCACTGTCCCGGCCGGCCGCCCCGGTCGGACGCCTTGATCTCTTCCTTGAGCCTCTCCCGTAGCTCGGGCTTCGTGTACCGCGCCATATGCTGCGGATACCCGGCTCAACGCGCCGTACTCCAAGCCGAGCCCGCCAGTCTCTCCATGGCTGTCGCGACCGCGTCCGGATCGACGAGTTGGTGCAGGTGCCGGCATGGCAGGCGTTCGACTCGCCAGCCGCGCTCCCGGGCCTTGTCGTCGTCGCGGTCCTGGCCCGGTGGCGCGAACATGAGATAGCCGCATCCGATGCCGGCGTCCCAGCCGCCGGGGACGGGAATGTGCTGTTCAAAGTAGGAGAGCGGTAGCCGTGGCTGCTCGTCGCAGACCGCCCGCATGGCTTCCGCGTCGGGGTGACAGGTGCCCGACGGCGGTCGCGACGGTCTCGGCGACAACCGGCCAGAACGGCGGCTGCGCGGCGGCGAGATGCAGGAACGACGGCCCCACCGCGCCCGGCAGCCGCCGGGCCACCGGATGCCAGGTCGACGGCCCCACCGGCGGGCTGTGCAGCAGAACGTAGGCGATGCTCATCGTGGCAGCGTAGTCGCGGCGTGACTCGACGGCAGGGCCCCGGAGTAGTCCTTGAATGTCCGGTTGGTTATGGGATGCCGTGTAGTGCCAGGGTTGCGGTGGGGATGGTGTGGGCGCGGCGGGCGCTGGCGGTATTCACCCAGCCGGTG